>CAIQQQ010000267.1 GCA_903873995.1 uncultured Rhodospirillales bacterium | reverse complement strand
TGGATTCGCCACCGTAAGACTGCCAGTTGGTGTTGGTGAGGAAGCTGACGGCGGTGTTGTAGGCGAGGTCCGGCGTGATGGCGCTCTGCCCGTCCGGATTGAAGGGCAGCTCGGTCTGCAGGCGCTGGAGCGCGTAGGCGATCACGAACGCCGTTGCCTTGAAGAGCAGCATGGCGATGGCGTAGGTGACCCAGGACTGGTCTGTGCGCCAGTCCACGCCCATGAGGCGGTATGTGCCGCGCTCGACGGCGCAGAGCGGGGCCTGGCCTTCGCCGTAGAGTTTTGCCAGAACGCCCCCGAGCGGGCGGGTTATGGCGATGATGACCGCGCAGAACAGCGCGATCTGGATCCATCCGATCGTTGTCATGACTTGAGCCTCAGAATGGGTGCCTTAGAACTTTTCCGGCCGCACCAGGGCGAACACGAGATAGGCGAGCAGGCCGATGGTGACGGCGCCGCCGAGGACGTAATCGAGGGTCATTGGCGGGTCCTTACAGCTTCTCGCAGAGCTTCACGTAGCCGAGACACACGGCGAACCCGGCGAGGCCGAGCAACAGGAACACAGCGTCGAGCATGGCATCACTCCATTGGAGGATGCCTAGGTGAACCGATCGGCATTGTGTTGCGATTGCCTATGGGGGCGGCGGGTATAGGAAAAGCATAGGTGCGGCGCACGAAACGACGCGGATGACGCGGAGGCGGTGGCCGTTGCCGATGGTGTCGGGGGAGGCGGCGTGTTTTGCCGGGCGGTTACCGGCCGTGCTGTCGGAGGCTGAGATGGTGGGGCTGTTGGCGGGCCTCAGCACAGGCGCGACGGGTGCTCAGGCCGCTGTGCCGGATGCTGGAGATGGAGGTCCCTGCCCTGCAGGCTCCGGTTGCGGAGGGGGCGGTTGCGGCTGTTGAGCGGGTGCGGCGCCGGCGGACGCATGTGGTCGTGGCGCCGGTAGAGCTTGAGATTGGGCGGATAACAATGCCGCGGGGGGTGCTGGCGGCGGCGCGGCGGGCCGGATTTGGGCGGGGTCGAAGGCGGCGGTGCGAGCGTTTCGTTCCGGGGAGTCAATGCCCGAAGAGTGATAGGTTCAAGCCCGGCGAGCGGTGCTGCGGGACAGTCCGGCCAACGGGTTTTTTTGGGGTGGCGACCCCGGCGGGATTCGAACCCACGGCCCCCAGATTAGGAATCTGGTGCTCTATCCGGCTGAGCTACGGAGTCACCTCAGATTGATATAGCCAATTCCGGCTCGCCCGTCAGCCTCGTGGTGTCAGAGATTTGCGCTGAGCAGGTCACACAGGCCGAGAAGGAGCGCATCGGGGGTGGGAGGGCAGCCGCGGATGACGAGGTCTACGGGCAATGCACTGTCGATGCCGCCGAGGATGGCGGGGCTCCCTTTGAAGACGCCGCCGTCGATGGCGCAGTCCCCCACCGCGACGACCCATTTTGGGTCAGGGGTGGCCTGCCAGGTGCGGATGAGGGCGTTGTGCATGTTGCAGGTGACGGGGCCGGTGGTCAGCAGAACGTCCGCATGGCGGGGGCTGGCCACGAATTTCAGGCCGAAGCGTTCGAGGTCGTAGACGACCGATTGGAGCATCGCGATTTCGAGTTCGCAGCCGTTGCAGCTGCCGCTGTCGATCTGGCGGAGGTTGAGGCTGCGGCCGAGGCGTTTGTGGCTCGCTGCCTGAAGCCGGGCGATGAGGGCGGTTGTTTCGGGTTCGTCTGACTGCTCCAGTGGGACGGTTGCGGGGCCGTGCCAGATGTTGCGAAAGGCGGTGCGCCAGACCATCAGAGATCGACTCCGGAATAGGAGCAGTTGAAGCTTTTGTTGCACAGCGGGAAGTCGGCCACGATGTTGCCCTCCACCGCCGCCTGCAGAAGGGGCCATTGGCGCCAGCTTGGGTCCGCGAGGAAGCCTGCGGTGATGAGGCCTGATTCGAGGCGGAGCCAGTGCCAGATGTCGCCGCGGAAACCTTCGGACCAGCCGATCCCTTCGCCGGTCGATTGGGCGAGGACGGCGGAAATGGGGCCTTCGGGGAGGTTGGTGAGGAGGTCTTGCAGGAGCCGGATGCTGTCGGTGAGCTCGGTCGTGCGGATGCGGACCCTTGCATCCACGTCCCCGGCTTCGAGGGTCTGGGTGGTGATGGCAAGGCGGTCGAAGGGGGGGTAGCCGGGGTTGGCACGGGTGTCTGTGGTCCGGGCGGAGGCTCTCCCGATCGGGCCGCCGGTGGCGTAGCGGCGGGCGAGGTCCGCGGGAACGTGGCCGGTGCCGATCATGCGGTCGGCAAGGCTTGGGGTATCGTCGTAGACGGCTTGGAGGCGGGGGAGCTCAGATTCGAGGTTGAGCACGACGTTCTGGAGCATGTCCGCCCCGTCTGGGTTGAGGTCGGTGGCGATGCCGCCGGGGATGACGGCGTCCATCATGAGGCGGTGGCCGAAGCAGGTGTCGGTGGCGCGGAGGATGGCTTCGCGATGCCAGGCGAACCGGGCGGCCAGGAGGGGGAAGCCGGCATCCGTGATGATGCCGGCGATGTCGCCCAGGTGGTTCGAGATGCGTTCGATCTCGCCCATGACGGCGCGCAGGCGGATGGCGCGGGGCGGTGGGGCGGTGGCGCAGGCGGCCTCGGCGGCGTGAGCGAAAGCGAGGGAGTGCGCGACGGTGCTGTCCCCGGAGAGGCGGGCGGCGAAGCGGGCGGCGGCGCGGGGGCTTTTGCCGCGGAGCAGGTCGAGCGTGCCCTTGTGGAGGTAGCCGAGGCGGATTTCGAGGCGGACGATGGTCTCGCCGCTGGCAGTGAAGCGGAAATGGCC
>CAIQQQ010000266.1 GCA_903873995.1 uncultured Rhodospirillales bacterium | reverse complement strand
TCCAAGGAGCTCAGCGAACTCGACCCCATCGTCGCCCGCGTCGCCGAACTGCGTGAGGCCGAACAGCAGGCACGCGACGCCGAGGCGATGCTGGACGATCCGGACATGCGCGACATGGCCGAGGAAGAGCTGCGCAGCCTCAAGACCCGCATCCCCGAGTTCGAACACGCCATTCGCATCGCCCTCCTGCCTAAGGACGAGGCCGACGAGCGCGCCGGCCTGCTGGAAATCCGTCCCGCCGCCGGCGGCGACGAGGCCGGGCTGTTCGCCGCCGAATTGTTCCAGATGTATCAGAAATACGCGGCCAGCCAGGGCTGGCGCTTCGAGGTGATGGAGTTCGACGAGAGCGAACTCGGCGGCATCCGTGGCGCCACCGCCGAGATCACCGGCCGCTCGGTGTTCGCCCGCCTGAAATACGAATCCGGCGTCCATCGCGTCCAGCGCGTGCCGGCCACCGAGAGCCAGGGGCGCATCCATACCTCCACCGTCACCGTCGCCATCATGCCCGAGGCGGAGGAGGCCGACGTGCAGATCAACGAGGCAACCGATCTGCGCATCGACGTCTATCGCGCCCAGGGAGCGGGCGGTCAGCACGTCAACAAGACCGAATCCGCTGTCCGCGTCACCCATCTGCCCACCGGCCTTGCGGTCGCGATGCAGGAGGAAAAAAGCCAGCACAAGAACAAGGCCAAGGCGATGAAGCTGCTGCGCTCGCGGCTTTACGAAATGCAGCGCGCCGCCTTGCACGCCACCCGCTCGGCCGACCGCAAATCGCAGGTCGGCACCGGTGATCGCTCCGAGCGCATCCGCACCTACAACTTCCCGCAGGGGCGCGTCTCCGACCACCGCATCAACCTCACGCTGTACAAGATCGACCGGGTGATGCAGGGCGAGATCGACGAGTTCATCGACAAGCTCACCGCCGAGGACCAGGCCGCGCGGCTTGCCGCGGATGCCTGAAACAATCGCGGCCGTTCTGCGCAGGGCCACCCAGGCCCTGGCGGCGGCCGGCATCGACGACGCGGCGCTCGAAGCCAGGCTCCTCCTCGGCCACGCCACCGGCCTTGCGCGCGACGCCATGATCGATCGCTCCCGCCTCATCGATCCCGCCAGGTTCGATAGGCTGTTGGCCCGGCGCCTGACCCACGAGCCGCTGGCCTACATCACCGGCGAGCGCGGCTTCTGGTCGCTCGATCTCGCTGTCTCCCCCGCCACCCTCATTCCGCGGGCCGACTCGGAAACCTTGATCTCCGCCGCGCAGCAGTTCTGCCACGGCGATGTGCTTCGCATCCTCGATCTCGGCACCGGCACCGGCTGCCTCCTGCTCGCAGCCCTCGACATCTTCCCAGCCGCCACCGGCGTGGGCGTGGATCTCGCGCCTGAGGCCGCTGCCCTCGCCGCCCGCAACGCCTGCACCACCGGCCTCGCTCCCCGCGCTGCCTTCCTCGCCGGCCATTGGGCCTGTGCCCTGTCCGCACGGTTCGACCTAGTCCTCGCCAATCCCCCCTACATCCCGCATGCCGAGATCGCCGGCCTCATGCCCGAAGTGGCCCGCCACGAGCCTGTTCGCGCGCTCGATGGCGGGCCGGACGGGCTGGACGCCTACCGCACCATCATCCCGCGCCTGCTTGACCTGCTGACCGACCACGGCACGGCAATCATCGAGATTGGTGCCGGCCAAGCGCCAGACGTCTCAGCCATCGCCATGGCCGCAGGCATCGCCGTTCTCGACATCCTGCCCGATCTCGGCGGCATCCCCCGCGCCGTCGTTCTTCGGGTTGAGAAAACATTTGGCAGTCCAGCAGGCAGAGACTAGGGTGCGTTGTCCGCCGCATAGAAGCGCACGGCAGATTCGTGCGACCGTCGCGGACACCCGTAAAGTTTTGGCCCTTTGATGGGCCGTCGTCTCTGCCCAGCTGCCCTCGTGCGGCCAGGCCGAACGGACCGCCTGACCAACGACCCACCCAACCGTGGCTCGCTCGTCAGTTGAATATCAGCGAACAGGACAGCGCGATGGCCCACTCATGAACATGAAACGTATGCGCGGACGCAATCACCGGACCGGTGGCGGCGGCGGGGGAGGTGGCGGCGGCGGTCAGCCCGTCCGTCAGCAAGGCGGCGGCATCCCGCTCAACCGCAACCACGTGTTCGACAGCTCCGGCCCTGACGTCCGCATCCGCGGCACCGCCCAGCAGCTGTTCGAAAAATACCTCCAGCTCGGCCGCGACGCGACCAGCAGCGGCGATCGCGTGATGGCCGAAAGCTACTTCCAGCACGCCGAGCACTATTTCCGCATCCTCAACGCCATGGCCCAGGTCACCCAACAGAACCAAGGCCCCGCCCCTCAGCAAGGCGGTCAGCAACAACAGCACCGCCAGCCCCGCGGCCAGGACAGCAACGGCGCCTTCAACGGCCCCGAACCCGTCCAAAGCATGGACGCCGATCCCGAAGAAGCCGAAATCATCCCCCCCGCCCGAAGCCACGGCGTCGAAATCCACGGCATGGGAGACCAACCCACCCCCGAACCCCGCGATATCCCCATATCCGCTGTCCCTCCCGAGGCTTGAGGGAGGAAGGAGGCCAGGGCGCTGCCCTGGACCCGCGTCGTGCGTCAGCACGCCTCTGGCGTGACGGGCCGAGTCCCTGGACCTCAATCTATTTTGAAAGTCTTAAAGACAGGGGGCATACCCGACGGTTTTCAGACCCGTCGGGTATGCCCCCTGTCTTTAAGACTTTAAATTCAATGGGTTCAAAGGGCTGTGCCCTTTGCGGGTCCAGGGCAGAGCCCTGGCCTTCCTTTCTCTATCAGGCTCGATAGCGACGCGGGATCACGGTGTTGGCGAGGGTTGTGAGGAGGAGGGTGGTTCCCATCAGGATGAAGGCCAGGGCGGCGCTGAAGGGCCAGTTGCTGTTGGTGTTGAATTCCCAGAACAGCAGCGGTGCCATCATCTGGAATCTGGGGCCGCCGAGGAGGACGGGGGTGGCGTAGGCGTTCATCCCGAGGATGAAGCACAGGATGGCGGCGATGCCGACGCCGGGGAGGGCGAGGGGCCAGATGATGCGCAGGAAGGCGCGGGCCGGCGGGGCGCCGAGGCCACTGGCGGCTTCTGACAGGCGGTGATCGATGCCGTCGAACACAGTCTGCAAGGTGAGCACCATGAAGGGCAGGTTCACCGAGAGGGTGCCGATCACGACGGCGGTTGGGGTGAACATCAGGTCGATGTGACGGCCGAACAGCGTGGCGGCGGTCGTGTCCATCACGCCGCTTTTGGCGAACAGGATCATCCAGCCCACCGTGCGCACGGTGCTGCTGACGAAAAGCGGGAGGATGATGAGCAGCAGGAGCGGCGACTTCCAACGGCTGGTCATGCGCGACAGGCGCCAGGCGAGCGGCAGGCCGAGCAGCAGGCAGAGGGCGGTGACGAGCAGGGCGACCTGGATGGTGGTGCGCATCACCTCCCAGTAGAACGCCTCGGAGAAGAAGCGGGCGTAGTTGGCGCCGGTGGTGGCCTCGATCATGAGCTCGGTGGGATCGAAGCGGTTGAGGCTGTAGCGCGCCAGCAGCACCAGGGGGGCGATTAGCACCAGCATCACAACGCAGGTCGCGGGTCCCAGAAAGCTGGACGCCGCGAGCGTGTCGGATCTTTTCATCATCTGAGGATCAGGTGTGCTGGATGGTCTTTTTCCACCAGTCCGCGATCTCGGGCAGGGCCTTGCTGTTAACAGCTGCGTCCGGCACCACGAGCTTGGGCGGCGGGGTGGGCAAGGCGAGTTGCTCGGCGACTTTGCCGGTCAGCTTGGCGTTGGTGACGGTCGGCAGGTAGCCCATGTTCTTGGCAAACCCGAGCTGGGCTGCGGGTTCGAGCATGGCGTTGAGGTATTTGAACGCGGCCTCCTTGTTCGGCGCGTTCTTGGGCACCACCATGCCGGAGACGTAGAGGATGCAGCCTTCCTTGGGGAAGGAGGCGGCCACCGGGATGCCAGCGTTCTGCCACATGGCGATGCGGGCCAGCCACATGACGCCGACATCGAGCTCGCCTGTCTTGAACGGCGGGCCAGCGGAGTCTGTGGAGGGGTAGAGGCGCAGCTCGTTTGTGTTGAGTTTCGAGACGATCTCCTTGGCCTTCTCGAAATTGCTTGCGCTGCCGCCGGCAAACAGGCCGGCCGCCATCATGACGTAGAAGAAGTTGGCGTCGGGGAAGCCGACGCGGCCTTTGTATTTCGGGTCGAGCAGATCCTCGAAGCTGGTCGGCGGGGTTTTCACGCGCTCGGGGCTGTAGCTGAGGATCTGCGGGCTCCAGATATGGGGCACGAAGGTGGCGGTGGCGAGCCCGTCCTGGCAATGGACGATGTTGGGCACCTTGGCGGGGGTGATCTCTTCCAAGGCGCCGGCTTCGGCGAGCGCGTAGGCCTGCACGGCCTGCACGCAGGCGACGTCCATCTGGCCGCGGGGCAGGCGGCGGCTGGCCATGATCTTGGCGGCGCGGGGCGCCTCGTCGCCGGCGTCGATCACCGATTCGATGCCCTGGGCGCGGGCGATCGGCATCTCGATATTTTCCATCTGGAGGCGCTGGTAGTCACCGCCCCAGGTGCCGAGGATGAAGGTTTCGGCCGCTTTCGCCTTGGCGCCGATCAGGATGGCGGGGGCGGCCAGCAAAGTGGAGCCGGCGAGCACGCCGCGCCGGGTGAGCGCGGATTTCGGGGCGTCACGCATGGGAGCTTATCCTTTCGTTTGAACGGGGAGCGTCGGTGCGGTTGGGGACTAGGTGGTTGGAACTGTCGAACAGGGTCTCACTGCTGGCGGGCCACATCATCGAGACGGACTCTCCCTCGGCGAAACGTTGGGTGGCAGCGGGGCCGGAGGACGGGGCGCGGGCGATGATCTGGGTGGTGGGGTTCAGCGCCACCACGTGCTCGACCATCGCGCCCATATATGACGACAGCAGGACTGTGCCGTGCGCCTGGGCCTGGCCCGCCGGTGGCGCGAGCGTGATCCGCTCTGGGCGGACGGCGAGGGTTGCGGGGCCATCTCCGGCATAGGCGCCGGCGAGGGTGATGGCGCTGCCGCCTTCGACGACGAGCCGGCCGCCTGTGTGGGTGCCGGATACGATGTTGCTGTTGCCGATGAAGCGAGCGACGAAAGGCGTGGCCGGGCGTTCGTAGAGATCCTCCTGACGGCCGACCTGCTGCACCCGTCCGTCGCGCATGACCACCAGGCGGTCTGCCATCGCCATCGCCTCCTGCTGGTCATGCGTGACCATGATGGTGGTCAGTTTGCGGTCGCGCTGGAGAAGGCGGATCTCGCGGGCGACGTCCTGGCGGAGCTCGGCGTCGAGGTTGGAGAGCGGCTCATCGAGCAGCAGCACCTTGGGGTGGATCGCGAGCGCGCGGGCGATCGCCACCCGCTGTTGCTGGCCGCCGGAGAGCTGCCGCGGCAGGCGGGCAGCGAGGTGGTCGAGCTTCACCAGGCGCAGCATTTCTGCCACCCGCGCCTCCCGCTCGGCGCGGGTCATCGTGCGCATCTCGAGCCCGAAGGCGACGTTGCGGGCAACGGCGAGATGCGGGAACAGGGCATAGTTCTGAAACACCATCCCCATGTCTCGCCGGTGCGGCGGAAGCTGTCCGATCTCGCGGTCTTCCAGAACGATCCTGCCGGCGGAAGCGTCCACGAAGCCCGCGATCATGCGCAATGTGGTTGTCTTGCCGCAGCCGGAGGGGCCGAGCAGGACGATCATTTCGCCCTGCTCGATGTCGAGGGTGACGCGATCGACGGCGAGTGTCTCGCCGTAGCGCCGGGCCAAACCGTCCAGGCGGAGATAGCTCATCTGATCGCCTGGCCGATGCGGACGAAACGGTCGAGCAGCATAAGGGCCGCGCCCACCACCACGATCTGCACCACGGCAACCGCGGCCACCAGCGGATCGATATGGTAGCCGAGGTATTGCAGCACCGCGACAGAGAGCGTGTTCATCCCTGGCGCCACCAGGAACAGGTTGATCTCCAGATTCTCGAACGAGATGATGAAGGCGAACAGCGCGCCTGCTATGATGCCTGGCCGCATTGCAGGCAACGTCACGCGCCAGATCACCATCAGCGGATTGGCGCCGAGGCTGGCTGCGGCCTCCTCTGTGGTGCGTTCGTGGTTGGAGAGGCCCGCGAGGCATAGCCGCACCACCCAGGGCATGCAGATCAGGACGTGCGCCAGGATCAGCAGGCGCAGCGAACCTGCGAGGGTTACGCCGGTGTTTTCCTCCACCCAGATCGCCAGGACATAGATGGCGAGCCCGATGGCGATCCCTGGCACGGTGAGCGGGGAGAGCAGGAACGTGCTCAACGCGTCCCGACCGCGAAACCGGTAACGCTGCAGGCCAATGCCGGCGGGGATGCCGACCAGCAGCGACAAGGCGACGGCTGCGAGCGCGATGCGCAGGCTCGTCCAGATGGCGGCGCCGAATTTCGCCTGGATCTGGCTGTACCAGGCGAGTGTGTAGCCGCGCGGCGGAAAGACGATCATCTGTTCGTCGAACGCGCTGAGATAGAAGGTCAGTATCAACGGCAGGAAGATCGCCGCACAGGACAGCACGAGCAGCAGGGTCATCGCCCCCTCGCCTGCGCGCTCGCCGAGCGAGGGGCGGTAGATATCAGCCGCCGACATGGAACGGGTCGTCGAAGGAATGCGCGGGCTCGGTGAACCAGACAGGCCCGTCTTTCGTCATGTAGATATGGTCTTCGAGGCGGATGCCGAACTCGCCGTAGATGCAGATCGTCGGCTCGTCAGAGAAGCACATGCCCGGGACGAGCCGGGTGGTGTCGCCTCGCACGATATAGGGCTCCTCATGCACATCGAGGCCGACGCCGTGGCCGGTGCGGTGCGGCAGCCCTGGGAGCGCGTAATCCTTGCCGAAGCCGGCATCCTCGATGACCTTACGCGCGGCGGCGTCCACCGATTCACAGGTGGCGCCGAGCTGCGCTGCGCCGAAGCCGGCAAGTTCCGCGGCCTTCTCGGTGTTCCAAACGCTGCGCTGCCGCTCGGTGCCCTCGCCGAACACGTAGGAGCGGGTGATGTCGGACTGATAGCCGTGCAGGGTGCAGCCGATATCGATCAGCACCATGTCCCCGTCCTTGAGTACCTGGGGGTAGGGTACGCCGTGCGGATAGGCGGTGGCTTCCCCGAACAGCACCGAGCAGAACACCACGCCGGGATCGGCGCCGAGCTTTGCGTGGGCCTGGTTTATGAAGGCTTGCATCTCGGTGGTGGCGACCCCTTCGGCAAGCGCGCGGGCGGCGGCCTTGTGCACCTCCATCGTCATGCTGGTGGCGTGTTTGATCAGCGCGATCTCGGCCGCGGATTTTATCATGCGGCAGGGGGCGATGACGCCCACCGCGTTGACAAAGTCGAACGAGTTGCCGGCGCGTCGCAGGCCGTCGAACGTGAAGAAAGGCGTGGCAGGATCGACGGCGATCGTGCCGGAGTTATAGCCGAGCTCGCGCACCGCATCGATCACCACGCCGGTCGGGTTCTCATGCTCCTGCCACCGGCGGACCTCGCCTGGCACCAGCATCATGGTGCGCAGTTTCGCCTCCTCGAAGGTCGGCGAGATATAGACCGGCTCGCCTTCGGCCGGGATGATCACGCCGTGCAGGCGCTCGGTGAGGCGGTTGCGGATGCCGGTGAAGTAGAAACAGCTCGTCGAGCTGTCCAGATGCAGGGCCGAGACGCCCTGGTCCTGCATTTCCTGCTGGACGCGGCTGATGCGGGCGCGGAGTTCGTCCGCCCCGATCGGCGTGGCCGCGGCGCGCATCGAGGTCATACGGTCCAACTCGGCCGCCATGGTGGAACCGCCAACGCCCAAGGTCATGCAGCGCGCCTTTTCTCGTTCGGTCAGATGTTGCGCTGACGCATGGCTGGCTTGCAAGTGCCGGTCGGTTGAGTTGGAGTGACACCAATGCCGTGGGGGTGCGGGTGGCCGATATTCTGACGATCACGGGGCTCACCCGCAGTTTCTATGGCGTGCAGGCGCTGCGCGGCGTGGACCTCACGGTTGCGGCCGGCACGATCACGGCGCTGATCGGGCCGAACGGTGCGGGCAAGACCACGGCGTTTCAGTGCATCAGCGGCGTGGTGCCGCCCGATGGCGGGCGCGTGGTGTTCGATGGGCAGGACATCACCGGCTGGCGGCCGGACCGGATCACCAAGGCCGGGCTGACGCGCACGTTCCAGATCGCGCGCGGGATCTCGCGCCTGTCGGTGCTGGACAATCTGCTGCTCTACGCGCCGGACCAACTCGGCGAGCATCTGTGGGGCGCGTTCCTGGGTGCGGGGCGTGCTGTCGAGGCGGCCTCACGGGCGCGGGCGATCGAGATCGCGCGGCGGCTCAATCTCACACGGGTGCTGGGGCTGCCGGCCTCTGACCTGTCGGGCGGGCAGAAGAAGCTGCTGGAGATCGGACGGGCGCTGATGGCGCGACCGCGGATGATCCTGCTGGACGAGCCGATCGCCGGTGTGAACCCCACGCTTGCCGAGGAGATCGCCGAGCATCTGCGCACATTGCGCGACGAGGGCATCACTTTCCTGGTGATCGAGCACCACATGGATCTGATCGCGCGGCTGTGTGACCCGGTGATCGTGATGGCGGAGGGGCGGCGGCTGACCGAGGGGCGGTTTGCCGATGTGGCGGACGATCCGGTGGTGCAGGAGGCGTATCTCGGGCGGCGGTTTGTGGCATGACGGCGCTGTTGGAGGTCTCCGGCGTGGTGTGCGGCTACGGCGCGGCCGACGAGATCCTGAAGGGCGTCGATCTGCAGGTGGCACCTGGCGAGCTCGTGGCGATCATCGGGCCGAACGGGGCAGGCAAATCGACGCTATTGAAGGCGGTGGCGGGGCTGCTGCGGCTGAAATCCGGCGGCATCGCGCTGGCCGGCGAGGCGATCGGTGGTTGTTCCGCGCGAGATCGCGCGTTGCGCGGGATCGCCTTCGTGCCGCAGGAGGCCAATGTGTTTCCCACCATGACGGTCTGGGAAAACCTCGAGATGGGCGGGTTCGTGGAGCCACGCCAGACGCGCGCGCGCATCGACGCGCTGCTGGCACGGTTTCCCATGCTGGCGGAGAAACGCCGGGCCGCTGCACGCACCCTCTCGGGCGGCCAACGGCAGATTCTGGCGATGGCGATGGCGCTGATGGTGCATCCGCGGCTGCTGCTGCTGGACGAGCCATCGGCCGGGCTGTCGCCCAAGGCGGCGGAGGGGCTGTTTGACACGATCGCGGCCATTCACGCCGAGGGCACGACGATCGCGATGGTGGAGCAAAACGCGCTGGAGGCTTTGGCCATTGCGGATCGTGCGGCGGTGCTGGTGGACGGGCGGACGGCGATGGTTGGTTCGGCCAAGGTGCTGGCTGCCGATCCACAGGTACGCAAGTTGTTCCTGGGTGGCTGACCCCTGTCAGCCGCGCCGCAGCGCGGTCCGGCGGGCAATGATGATCCGGCCCAGCCGCTCGCCGATCACCTGGTCTCGCCACAGCAGCAGGATCGCCATCAGCAGCCCGCCATGCAGCATCGCGGCACCGAGGCCGACATGAGCGAGGGTCCAGATCAGTCCTGGGCTCGCCATCATGAGAACAACAGCAACGCCGTATGCGATCAGGCGCTGCGGGCTGGCTGGGGAGCCAAGTCGCCAGACGATCACGGCCGTGACGAAGGCTGCGAGGCCGGCTTTCAATCCAGCCATGGCGCGGAGGAGCATCGTCAACTCCGGCCCCGCCTCAGCGAGCGCCCGGGCGTTGGTGTCGGCATCGGTTGCCAGGAATCCCATCGCCAGGGCACTGGCGGCGAGCAGGACGAATGCGATGCGGGTTGAACCCGGATGAACCCTCGCGGACGTGAGACCCGAGGCCTGGCCCTGCGTTGCTGCGATGTCCATAGAGCATCTTCCTGTTTGTGCGTGCCGCTCAGGCCGGAGCAGCCTGGCTGGCAAGTTCAAGGCTCGCAAGTTCAAGATAGTGGCGGCGAACCGCATCGTAGCCGTAGCGGCGTTCGAGCCTTCTTATCGCGAAATGGCCTCGCGCGATCCGTTGGAAATGGTCCATCAGGACCACATTGAGGGTCGCGCCAATGCCGAACCCCACCACCGGGAAGGCGGCGCTGGCGGTCACGTCCGTCACGATCAGCATTGTCCGCCCGAACACCTCGCCCATGATGCGGATCAGGATCAGGATCGAGGCGTCGGAGATGTTGTTGTCGAGCGCGCGGCCGACCAGTTTCTCGTTCATCTCCGCCGCCGTGGCCCGCATGCGGTAATAGCGATCGGTGTCCCCTTTGATCTGGCTGAGACCGGCGAGGGAAAACACCTCCATGCAGGCGAGCCAGCCTTCGGTCCGCGACAGGTCCTCCCCTTCGCGCCTTGCGATCTCGGCAATCGAGCGGATGCTGAGAATGGTGGTGAACGGCAGTTCGAACGGGATCGCCGCGAGCCCGAACATGCCGCCCAGACCACCGGTGACGCCGGCTATGGCAACCGTGAACCAGTCCTGGTTCTTTGACGGGCG
>CAIQQQ010000265.1 GCA_903873995.1 uncultured Rhodospirillales bacterium | reverse complement strand
GGCTGGAGCGGGCCGGCCCGCGCAAGGCAGGCGTCGTTGCGGCCGTGTGCTGGTGCGGCGGGCTGCTGGTCTCAGCCTTGGGCGTGGCGTCTCACCAGCTTTGGCTGATGTGGCTGGGCTCGGGCGTGATCGGCGGGATCGGGCTGGGCCTTGGGTATATCTCGCCCGTGTCGACGCTCGTGAAATGGTTTCCCGACCGGCGCGGCATGGCGACCGGGATGGCGATCATGGGGTTCGGCGGCGGGGCCATGATCGGCTCGCCATTGGCGGATCTGTTGATGAACCGGTTTCGCTCGGCGACGTCGGTTGGTGTGTGGGAGACGTTCGTGGCGCTGGCCGCGATCTATCTGGTGTTCATGCTGGCGGGCGCGTTCGGCTACCGGGTGCCGCCCTCTGGCTCCGGGACGGAAGAATGGCGCCCGGAAGGCTGGGCGCCGCGTGAGGCGGGCCGGCGGCTGATGACTCAGGGGTATGTGGCGTTGCAGAACGCGCATCGGACGCCGCAGTTCTGGCTGGTGTGGAGCGTGCTGTGCCTCAATGTCTCGGCCGGCATCGGGGTGATCGGCATGGCCTCGCCCATGCTGCAGGAGATCTTTGCGGGCACGCTGATCGGTCGGCCGGAGATCGGCTTCGCGGCGCTGGATGCGGGGCAGAAGCGCCAGATCGCGACGATCGCGGCGGGGTTTGTCGGGCTGCTGTCGCTGTTCAACATCGGCGGACGATTCTTCTGGGCATCCTTGTCGGACCGGCTGGGGCGGAAGGTGACGTATGGCGTGTTCTTCTCGCTGGGCGTCGTGCTTTACGGGATTGCGCCGAATGCGGCGCATGCGGGGGCGCTGGCGCTGTTCGTTGTGGCGTTCTGCGTGATCCTGTCGATGTATGGCGGCGGCTTTGCGACCGTGCCGGCGTATCTGGCCGATCTGTTCGGCACCCAGTTCGTGGGCGCGATCCATGGGCGGCTGCTGACTGCCTGGGCGACCGCGGGCATCCTGGGGCCGGTGGTGGTGAACTATATCCGCGAGGCGCAGATTGCCGCCGGCGTGCCGCGAGCGCGTGTGTATGACCAGACGATGTATGTGCTGGCGGGGATGCTGGTTGTGGGGTTCGCAGCCAATCTGCTGGTGCGCCCGGTGGCGCGGCGGTGGTTTGTGGAGGCAGGCGCGGGTGCCGCTGGGGCCCCGGTGTTCGCCTCCCACGGCATCGGGCGCGGCGGGCTTGACGGTGCGGCAGTGGTCGCGTGGAGCCTGGTGGGTGTGCCGATCGCGTGGGGCGTGTGGATCACGCTGTCAAAGGCGCTGGTGCTGTTCGGCTGATCAGGTCCCGGGCGCTTTTGGGATCGGCGGCAGCGCTGGGGCATCGGGCTGAGGGGGAGCCGACGGCGCTGTGAACGGCTGCGTGGGCGATGTCGGGGCCGGCGCTGCCGAGATCGGCTGGGGCGAGAGGGGCTGGGTCGAGAAGGGCTGCGTTGCGGCCGGCGGGGCGAAGCGGGCGCGACAATCGTTGAACGCATCGATCGCGCGGCCGCTGCCGAGCAGGCCGCCCGTCCAGGTCGGCTCGTTGCCGGCGCGGAAGCTGACCTGCAGCTGCCGTCCGTTGCGCAGCGCCCGCATGAACGGCACGGATTGTGCGAAATCCATCCGCATGGCGACGGTCTGCGCCTCTCCCATAGCCTGCCCCGGCAGCGGGCTTGAGAGGTCGAACTGGACCACGAGATCGATCGGCGTGTTGGGCGGGATCGCCCAGCTGGACTTGACCAGGCGCATCTCGATGCCGGTCTCGCCATCATGCTGTGCGATATCGATCCGGCGCCCATCCGGGCCCACGGTGCGGATACCGCAGATCGGCTGGCCGTTCGTGTCGGTTCCGCCATAGGCAGCCCACAACCCGCTCCGCTGCAGGTCATGCGTCTCGGCGAGCGCTGCGGTGCCGGTGAGGCAGGCGATCAGCAGCGCGCGGCCGGCGATGGCGGATGCGGTCATGAATTCTCCGGGGTTCGAAGCCTTGAGCGGTCAGTAGCGATATGGGCCGGACTGATAGGCGCTGGGCTGCGGCGCGTAATACGGCTGCTGCGGCGGAGGGCTCGGGGTGGTCGCCGCGCCACCGGCGGCGCCCACAGCGCCACCGATGAGCGCGCCGGCGAGCGCACCGCGACCGCCGCCGGCGATGCCGCCAAGCAGAGCGCCGGCGCCGGCACCGATCGCGCCGCCGCCGAGCGCGCGCTGCGTGGGGTCATAGGGGTTCGAACAGGCGGCCAGGGCGACCGAGAGGCCTGCGCCGAGGGCTGCGATTCGCAACAGTTTCATCGCCGGGGCTCCAGGTGCTGCTCAGTGCAGCGGAATGTTGATGCCGAGCGAGATGCCCGGCGGGGCGTAGACGACCGGCGGCGGCGCGTAGACAGGTGCCGCGTAAACCGGTGCAGCATAGATTGGTGCCGCATAGGCCGGGGGCTCATAGACCGGCGGCGCATAGATCACGGGCGGCGGCACATAGGCGGGTCGCACGACCACAAGAGGCCCCGGCCAAAAACCGTCCCGATGCCAGCCGCGATCATGCCAATCATGGTCCCGCCGTTCATGATCGCCGCGGCCATGCCAGCCATCTTCGGCCCGCGCCGCCGGCGGCAAATCCAGTAGCGCAGAGCTCAGCACAAGGATCGCGAGCAGCGGTTTGCGTATCATGTCTCCGACCTCCAAAAAACCGATTGTCAACGTGACGTGACGAATTGGTAAGTATTCGAAATTTTCCCGGGGCGGGTGATCAATTGTCTTTTGCTCTATAGCGTCTGTTCCCAGAGCCGACTGCCATTCCTCTTCGGCCCATTGAAAACATGGCATTGCGATTGGGCAAAATAATGGCGCCGCCACGTGATCGCGCAGTCGTGAATGCTTTTGGCGGGACGTTTGTCCTTCAGCCGCGCGGGAGCGTTACGATTCCTGGGAGTGCCGCGACGCGCGCCACCCAGGCCTGAACGCCGGGGACGGCCGCGAGCTCGAACCCGCCCTCGTCCGCGACATGTGTGTAGGCGAACAGCGCGAGGTCGGCGATTGTCGGGCCGGAGTCGGTCAGCCAGTCATGGCCTGTAAGGCGGCGCTCCATTACGCCGAGCGCCGCTTCCCCCCGCACGGTGCATTGCGCAAGCCGCGCCGCCTGGTCCGCCGGGCGGCCGCGATAGGTGATGAGGTTGCGTGCCACGGCGATATAGGGCTCGTGGCTGTACTGCTCCCAGAACAGCCATTGCAGCACGCGCGTGCGGGCCAGGCCCGGCGGCGGGAGCCAGGGCGTTCCTTCGGCGAAATGGGCGAGGATGGCGTTGCTCTGGGTCAGCACCGTTGCGTCATCCAGCACCACCACCGGCACCTCGCCTTGCGGGTTGAGCGCCAGGAACGCTTCGGTGCGGGTGTCGCCGCGATTGGGGTCGGTCTCGACCCAGTCGAACGCATGGCCGGTGAGACGCAGAATCTGCGACGCCTTCCAACAGTTGCCCGACATCGTCATGCCGTGGATCGCGATCATGCCCTGCTCCTGTTGTCCCTGGCCCCGATTCGACACGGTCCGCAGCCATCGCCAGACCGATGCTGCGTTGTTATGTTATCGGCATGGACTCGAAACCAGACCCGATCAGCGCAGAGCTGTTCCGCAACGCCGTTGTCGCACTGGCCGACGAGATGGCGCTGACCATCTATCGCGCGGCCTATTCCGGCGTGCTGAAGAACATCATGGACTACAGCACCGCCATATGTGACGGGCGCGGGCGGCTGGTGGCGCAGGGGCTGTCCCTGCCCGGCCATCTGGCCTCCATCCCCACGGCGTTGCAGGCCTGTCTGCGGCATTTCGGCGACGACATCGCCCATGACGACGTGCTGATCATGAATGACCCCTATGAGGGCGGCATGCATCTGCCGGATATCTTCATCTTCCGGCCCTTCATGCAGGACGGCCGGGTTCTGGCCTGGGCCACCACGGTCTGCCACCACACCGATGTCGGCGGGCGGGTGCCCGGGTCCAACGCGTCCGACAGCACCGAGATCTTTGCCGAGGGCCTGCGTCTGCCGCCGCTCAAGCTGGTTGCCGGCGGGCGGATGGACGGGACTCTGATCCGCATCATCGAGCGCAATGTGCGCCTGCCCGGCCGGGTCATGGGCGATCTGCGCGCGCAGCTGGCCGCCTGCGAGATCGCGATCAGGGGGCTCAGGGAGCTGCTGGCCCGGCATGGCGAGGCGCTGCTGCTGGCACTGCTCAATGAGACGATGGATCATTCCGAGCGCCTGACGCGCCATTGCCTCGGCGAACTGCCCGATGGGGAGGCCACGTTCACCGACTGGATCGATGACGACCAGATCGATGCCGGCGTGCCGATCAAACTGGTGTGCACGGTGCGCAAGAGCGGCGAGCGGATGGTGTTTGACTGGACCGGATCGAGCCCGCAGGTGCGCGGCGCCATCAACAACACCTGGAGCTACACCGCAGGGGCAAGCTATTGCGCCGCCAAATGCGTGCTGTCGGTGAACATGCCCAACAATGACGGGGTGTTCCGCGCCATCGAGGTGATCGCACCGTCCGGCACCATCACCAACGCACTGCCGCCGGCCGCCTGCGCCGCGCGCGGCCTCACCGGGTTCCGGGCCGCGGACTGCGCCTTCGGGGCGCTGGCGCAGCTGTACCCAGATCGCGTGTTCGCGGCGTCCGACGGCGGCAACACCGGCATCACAATTGGAGGGACGGACAAGGAGCGCCGGCCCTTCATCTATGTGGACTTCCTCTCCGGCGCCTGGGGCGGTCGGCCGTTCGCAGACGGGCTCGACGGCAACACCAACATGTTCGCCAATATGGCGAGCTTCTCCATCGAGGTGATCGAGGCGGAGAACCCGCTGGAGGTGCTCGACTACGAGATGCTGCCGGACACCGGCGGCCCCGGGCGGTTCCGGGGCGGGATGTCGCTGCGCCGCACCTGGCGGATGCTGGCCGAGCAGGGCATCCTTCAGGTGCGCGCCGACCGTGCGACGCACCGGCCTTACGGCCTGCAGGGCGGCGGGCCGGGCACGCCGTCGCGCAACATCCTCGATCCGGGCCAGGACAGCGAGCAGCAGCTTGCCGCCAAGCTCACCATGACGTTGCGGCGCGGCCAGGTGTTTCGCCACGAGCTGCCGGGGGCAGGCGGCTGGGGCGATCCGCTGGCGCGCGATCTGGCCGCCGTCACTGCCGATCTGCGCGAGGGCAAGATCACGGCCGATGGCGCGCTGCGCGATTACGGCGCCGTGGTCACGCCCGATGGCGTGATCGATCCTGGCGCCACGGCGCTGCTGCGCGAGGCGATGCAGGCGCGGCGCGCGCCCACGCCGAGCCCGGCCTGGGAGACGCTTGGCGCAACACCCGTGCTGCCCCAAACCGAGACAGCGCCATGAGCATGCGCGTCGGCGTCGATATCGGCGGCACCTTCACCGACTTCGTGGCCTTTGGGGAGGACGGCACGGTCCGCACCTTCAAGACGCCCTCCACGCCCTCCGATCCGTCGGCCGCCATCATCGACGGGATCGCAGCGCTGCTGGGCGCGGCCGGCCCGGGTGCGAGCATTTCGGAGGTGCTGCACGCCACCACCATCGGCTCCAACGCCATCCTGCAGGGCCAGATCGCGCGCACCGCGCTGATCACCACACGCGGGTTTCGCGATGTGCTGGAGATCCGCGATCTGCGCATGCCCCGGCTCTACGACATCGGCTGGACCAAGCCGGTGCCGCTGGTGCCGCGCCATCTGCGGTTGGAAGTGGATGAGAAGACGCGGCCGGATGGCAGCGTCGCCACCGAGCTTGACGCCAATTCGGTGGCCGCCGCGATCAAAACCCTGCGCGAGCAGGAGGTGCAGTCCGTCGCGATCTGCCTGCTGCACAGCTACGCGAACCCTGCGCATGAGAAGGTGGTGGCCGAGTCCATCCGCGCCGTGCTGCCCAATATCGCGATCAGCGTGAGCCATGCGGTGCTGCCGGAGATCAAGGAATATCCGCGCACCAGCACCACCGTGATCAACGCGGCGATCCAGCCGGTGATGCGCGCGTATCTGTCCGTTCTGCAGGCGCGCCTCCAGGCGATCGGCGTGGTGGCGCCGGTGAGCATGATGCAATCCAATGGCGGGCTGGCAGCAGCACGGGCAGCCAGCGACATGCCGGCGCGCATCGTGGAATCAGGCCCCGCCGCCGGTGTGGTGGGGGCCGCTTCCCTTGCGGCACGGCTCGGTGAAGCGAGCGTGGTGACGTTCGACATGGGCGGCACCACCGCGAAGGCCGGCCTGGTGGAAGATGGCCAGGTGGCGCGCACCGAGGCGATGGAGGTCGGCGCCGGCGTGATGGCCGGGGCGCGGCTGCTGGTGGGCGGTGGCTACATGCTGAAGCTGCCGGCGATCGATCTGGCGGAGGTGGGCGCCGGCGGCGGTTCGATCTGCCGTATCGATGCCGGCGGAGCGCCCAAGGTGGGACCGCAATCGGCCGGCGCCGTGCCGGGCCCGGTCGGCTACGGACGCGGCGGGACCGAGCCCACGATCACAGACTGTGCGCTGGTGCTGGGCTATCTCGATCCCGCGGGGCTCGCAGGCGGCACATTGCGGCTCGATCTGGAGCTGTCGCGCCGTGCCGTGGCCGAGCGTCTGGCAGGGCCGATGGGTCTGAGTCTGGAACAGGCGGCTTTGGGCATGATCCGCATCGCCTCGGCCACCATGATGCGGGCGATCCGCGCGGTGAGCGTGGAGCGCGGGCGGGACGTGCGGGGCTGCACCATGATGGCGTTCGGCGGCAACGGCCCGCTGTTCGCGGCCGGCATCGCGCGTGAGCTCGGCATTACGCGCATCATCGTGCCCCCCCTGCCCGGCCTGTTCAGCGCGTTCGGCCTGCTGCTGGCGGACACCGAGCACCATCTGACCCGCACGGCCCGCGCCGAGCTCAGCACGCTCTCTCCTGAGACGCTGCAGGCAAGCCTCGACTCGCTGCTGGTCGAGGGCGATGCGCTGCTGGCGCAGGACGGGTTTCCGCCAGACCGGCGCGAGGCCACGATGTTTGTGCTGGCGCGTTATGTCGGCCAATCAAGTGAGATCGCGGTGCCGCTGTCGCCGGGCACGCCGGCCGACATCCTCGCCTCGCTTGCGGAGGCGTTTGGCGCGGAGCATGCGCGGCTTTATGGCTTCCGCGGGCCGGCCGATGAGCGTGTGGAGATCATGGGCCTGCAGCTTCTGGCGCGTGGCCGGGCCGAGCGTCCGCGTCTGCCCGGCCGCATCCCGCCGGCGCGCCTTGGCGCGGGCAGCCTGCGTCCGGCCTGGTTCCAAGACACAGGCTGGGCAACCACGCCGGTGATCGACCGGGCGGGATTGGCCGATGCACCGCTGCGCGGGCCGTTGATCGTGCAGGAATACGATGCCACCTGCCTGGTGCCACCCGGTGCGGTGGCGAACCTTGATGGCTTCGGAAATATCCGCATCACGGTTTAGCGATCAGGGCATCCGTCACCGGTCATTCTCTTGGTGACGCCTGCAAGGTCCGCTAGCGTCCGGCCGAAGCAAATTTGGGAGAGCGGCCGTGTTCAGCCTGGTCTTTACCCGGCGCTATGCCATGGCGCATCGCCTGATCTCTGGCGCGTCCGAGAAATGCGCCATGCCGCATGGTCACAACGAATTCGTGACTGTCAGGCTGGTGTCGGCACAGCCGCGGCCGTTGTGCGGCATGGTGAACATGGTCGAGCCGTTCGAGCGGGCCAAGGCGACATGGCATCGCTGGATCGACAACCATGTCGATCACGCGCTGCAGCTGTCCGACAAGGACCCGCTGCTGGACTGGTTTTCAACACATGAGCCGCAGCGGCTGCAACGGATCATGGTGACGCCCGGAGATCCCACGACCGAAATGCTGGCCTGCTGCATGATGGCCAAGCTCAACAGGTTCCTGGCCGAGGATGGCGGGCGGCTGACCTGCGCCGAGATCCGCATCGAGGAGACGCCCACGAATATGGTGACCTTCGAGGGCGATCCGCTGGCGATGCTGCCGGCGGGGCGCGGCCCGCGCTGGTGGCAGCGGGCCGATATGGCGATCAACGATCTGGAGCCGGCCTGTGCCATGCGGGAGATGGTCACGGTCTGAGAGGCCGCAGGTACCGGTTTGCCGTCACCGGTTTGGTGTTGTTCGCCGCGGGATGAATGCCCCCCGCCTGCCTCACCCAACCGCGAAGCCAGCCTTCTCGAATCGCATTCGGCCGGCGTTGCCCGACAGTGCGCCCAGCAGATCGCGCGCGCCCGCCGGATCAGACGCGGCGCGCGGGATGGCGGCGCGATAGGAGGTCACCAGCTGCAGCGCCTCCGGCAGCGGCCCGACCAGCGTCACGCCAGGGACCACGATGATCTCGCTGATCTGGGTCACGATCAGGTCGGCGCGCCCGGCGGCGACGGCCTCGGCGCCCATCGAGCCGCGTTCGAAGGGGAGCAGCCGGCCGGCGACCGTGCTGGTGATGCCCAGGCTGTCATAGGCCGCCATGATGGCCTTGCCCGACGTGGCGCCGCCTTTGGGGTCCGACATGGCGATCGTCTTCGCTGCCAGCAGCGCCGCGCGCAGGGCGTCCGGCGTTGCGATGTCGGGCAGCGCCGTACCCGTGCGGACGCCAAAGCCGAGGCGCATGCGACCGAGCTCCGCAAGACTGGCAGGGTCGAGCAGACCGTCGGCGATCAGGGCCCGCAACGCTTCGAACGAATTGCACACGAGATCGAAGCTCTCGTGGGCGTGGACGCGAGAGGCGACCTGGCCGGCATTGCCGATGGTGATCTCGACCGGGCGGCCGGTCTGGCGGGTGAAGGCTGCGGCGAGATCGCGCAGCGGCGCCTCGACCGCGCCGGTGGCGATGACGCGCAAAGCAGCCGCGCTCTGGGCAGGCTGTGGCTGTGCCACGGCGGGCGAAGCGATAAGGAGCGTCAGGAGGGCGCGGCGGCGCATGGTGTGACCTCGATGGCTGGATGTGGTGGTGGCGAGCAGGCTGGCCGGTCGACTCCTCTCACCGCGTGCTGAAGGCCGTAACCTTGCAGATGGCGCGGGCCACGTCCTGATCTTCGGCGTTCGCGGCGACATCTTGCAGCACGTCGCTGGCCTTGGCCTCGGCGATCAGCCTTGTGGCATCGACATCGCGAAGGAAACGACGGCCCTGCGCGGCCTTGGTGGCCGCGGTGACCGCGCAGA
This sequence comes from uncultured Rhodospirillales bacterium, assembly GCA_903873995.1. Classification (GTDB taxonomy): domain Bacteria; phylum Pseudomonadota; class Alphaproteobacteria; order Acetobacterales; family Acetobacteraceae; genus CAIQQQ01. The sequence continues at coordinate 14,112 of CAIQQQ010000265.1, read as the reverse complement.
CATAGCCGTCATGGGTGCCGTAGCGCTCGGCCAGGGAGAGGCGCGGATCGTGGGTGGCGAGCCGCTCCGCCCGGGTTGCCGGAAACGGGAAGAAGGCGCCGTTGAGGTTGCAGATCTGGCCCTTGCGCCCGCCAACAGCCCAGCGGTTCCAGCCGACATAGGTGCCGAGCGGGGCCATGTGCTGGACCGAGGGCTCGCCGGCGATCTCGTTGCCGTCGGCATCGACCTTCACCACCAGGGCCGGGAACACCCGCTTGATCGCGGGCGGGGCCAGGCTTGGGATGCCGGTCTGGCGTGCCGCATCAAAACCCGGGCCGAAATCCAGCTCCATCGGCGGGTTTGCCAGGTTTTCGGTGAACGCGACGCCGGGAATCGACGGAAAGCCCATTGCCTGCTGGGTGGCGGGCACCAGCTGCCCGGCTGACAGGGTGGGGCCGTTGCTGCGGGGCGGCATGCGGCCGGCCACCACCCAGTCGATCAGCGCGCGCAGCAGGGCGGCGTTCTGGTCGGTCTCGGGATTGGGGTTGGCCGAAAGCGCGCAGGAGCCCTTGGCGGCGGGCGGCAGGGCCTTGCTGCTGAAGCCGCCGGCGCCGCCGCCATGGGTGGTGCCGGGGAAGTAGTAGCGGCGGACATTGGCAGGCACGGGGATATCGGCCGCAGCGCTCATGCCGACCAGATCGGCGGACATCTTCAGCGCCCAGAACTCGTTGGAGCCGAAGCTTTCGAAGATGCGCGGGCAGGTGTGGCTCGCCGTGCAGCTGTCGAGCAGGCCTGCCGGTTCGCGGCCGCGGGCGGTGTCGGCGTACGTCGCCCACCAGGCGGGCGCCTCCGAGGCCGCCATGAAAATCGTCTGGATGACGTCTGGTAGGGCGAAGCGGAAATTCATCGAGATCTGGCGGCCGGCGATGGTGGGGAACAGACCGTCGAACACGCGCTTGCCGGCCTCGTCCTGGTTGAAGCCCCAATAGGTGAAGCTGCGCAGATAGTTGCCGGATTGGGACTGTCCCTGAGCGATGGTGTGGGAGATGCGGCCGGCCAACGGGTTTTCGGTGCCGGCCGTGTCGGCGAGTTCGTTGCGGAAGAAGGACACCGCGTCACGCGTGGCGGCGAAACCCAGGCCGAGCACCAGCGGGTCGCGGGCGGTGAAGCTCAAATCGTATTCGAACTCCTTGTCAAAGCCGGTGCGCAGGCACAGCCGCGTCGGGTCAGGCATGCCTGGGAACGGTGTCGTGCGGCAATCGGCCCAGGCCCAGTCGGCGGGTGCGATCTCCTCGCGCTCGCGGGTGGCGCCATCGACCGTCTGCTGCGTGACGCGAAACAGATGCGCGGCCTTGCTGTCCAGGCTGGCGGGTCGGTAGGGCACCGGCGTTGTGTAGATGACCGTCTGGGCGGTGCTGCCGGAGGCGTTGAGCACGCTGCCATAGACCGGCCCGGTGATCTGGCTGCCATCCGCGTTACGGGCGACCGGGACCTGCAGCACCTCCTCCCTGCCGTCGGTCGGTTTGTCGAGCGAGATGCAGGGGTAGTCGGTGATGCAGCCGGCGGCGAGCCGGTCGCCCTGCCAGCCGGTCCAGACATAGGAGGCACCGGGGACCCAGTTGGAGGGCGCTGGCTCGATGCGGCCGCCGCGGTTGGACACCTGGTAGAGCATCACGCCGGAGCTGGCTGCGCGGTTGCGGGGCGTGAGGATGGTGAAGGTGGCGGTGTATTCCACGCGGCCCGCGGCGTTGCGCGGGGCGAGCGTGATGTCCTGGATCAGGGCGTTGCGCGGATCGGCGGGGTCGACGGAGCCGATGATGCGGCCGCGCACGCGCTCATAGGGGCCGGCCTCGCCCACATCCTGGCCGTTGAACGCGGGCGCGCGCTGGTCGATCACGATGCGATCGACCTTGGCGGACGCAGTTGCACACAGCAGCAGCGCCGGGAGGATGACCCCGGTGATCCGAACAGCCCAGCTCATGACGTTTCCCCAGCCGAATTTTCCCGATCGTGGCACGATCGTTTCCGTCGTGCCAAGGTCACGTGCGAAAGATCAGGCCGCAAGACGCGATCATCCGAGGCTGGCACCGCCATCCACGAACAGGGTCTGCCCGGTCATGAAGCCGGCACCGTCCGAGGCGAGGAAGGCGATGGCCGAGGCGATCTCCATAGGTGCTCCGAACCGGCCCATCGGGATCTGCGCCAGGTAACGCGCCTCGCCCGCGCTCCCTTCCGGGTTGTTGGCGCGGAACAGCTCGGTCTCGGTCGGGCCAGGCGCCACGGAATTGGCCGTGATGCCGAACGCCGCCTGTTCGATGGCGATGGTGCGCGCAAGGCTTTCCAGCGCCGCCTTGGACGCCGCGTAGCTGGTGCGAAACGGCAGACCGCGGGTGACGAGGCTGGTGACGTTGACGACGCGGCCGAAACGGGCGGCCTGCATGCTGGGCAGGATCGCCTGGGTGAGCTGCAGCGCCGGGCGCAGGTTGAACGCGATCAGGTCGAACATCGCTGCCGGATCGACCTTGCCGAACACGTCGCCTCGCCCCGCACCGGCGTTGTTGACGATGCCGAGTACGTCGGGGCGGCGTCCGAGTTCGTCCGCCACCGCCTGTGTGGCGGCGGCATCGGCGAGATCGACCTCGATGAAGGTGCCGGGGAAATCGGCGGGCGCGGTGCGCGCGAGGCCGATGACAGACCAGCCACCGGCGGACAGCAGGGTGGCGGCGGCAAAGCCGATCCCCTTGGATGCGCCGGTGACGATGATGCTGCGGTTCATGCTGCTATCCCTGTGCGAGAGCGGTGGTGCGGGCGATGCCTTGCTGGAAGCCGGGGCGGGCCTCCAGCTCGGCGATATAACGCTGTACATGAGTGAGCCCGTCCAGCGACACGCCGGCGAATTCGCGTCGCCACAGCCAGCCGAAATGGGCGATGTCGGCGATGCTGAGCTCATCGCCGGCGGCGAAGCGGTGCCGGGCCAGCACGCCGTCGAGCACTGTCAGGATGCGCTGGGCCTCGTTGCCGAAGCGCTCGATGGCGGCCGGCACCGGCTCCGCCGCCAGCTTGCGGAAATAGCCGGCATTGCCGAACGCGACGCCGAGGCCGGAGGCGTTGAAGAACAGCTGTTCGAACACGCGTGCCCGCGGAGCCCCCGAGGCAGGCAGCAGCCGTCCGGCCTTCTCCGCGAGATAGACGAGAATTGCAGCACTCTCGGAGAGCGTCAGGCTGCCGCCCTCCGCCGTGGCATCGACCAGCACCGGCACCTTGCCGTTGGGGTTGATCGCCAGGAAATCCGACGTGTTCTGGTCGCCCGCGCGGATGTTGGTGGCGTGGAGCGTGTAGTCGAGCCCGAGTTCCTCAAGGGCGATCGGTACCTTGACGCTGTTGGGCGTCGAGAACGCATAAACGGTGATCATGATGGGCTGTCCTGTCGTTTGGGTTCAGGAATCTGCGTGCTGGCTCGCGCGGATGGCGGGCAGCAGGTCGAGCGGCTCGGGCCGTTGCGTGTAGTCTGGATTGACCTCGGCGTAGCGGATCACGCTGTCCTGCCCGATCACGAAGCGGCCGGGCATCGGCAGGGTCCAGCTCGCATCGCCGTTCGCGGTGGGCAGGTCGTTCTTCCGTGCCTTGTAAAGCGCGATCAGATAGTCGGGCATCGTGAAGCGCAGGCCGAACTGGGCGGCGACCGCATTGCCCGGGTCTGACAGGATCGGGAAGGTCAGGGCGTTGTCGCGCACCGATTTGCGGCTGTTGACCTGGGTTTGCGGCGAGATCGCGACGAGACTGGCGCCGGCCTCCTGAAATGCCGGCAGGGCCTCCTGCAGCGCCTTCAGCTCCATGTTGCAATAGGGGCACCAGACGCCGCGATAGAAGCTGACGATCAGCGGACCGCGGGCAAGCAGGTCGTGTGAGGCGACCAACGTTCCGTCAGGTGCCGCGAGGCTGAAGGCCGGGGCGAGGTCGCCTGCCTTCAGGGCAAGGCCAGGGGCGCCGCTGTCGATCAACTCGGCCGTGGCGCGCGCCATGGTGGCGAACACCTCGGGCGGGACGTTGTTGGGCGGCTGGCGGGCGATCAGTTCGGCCTTGAAGGCGTTGAGTCTGTCTTGGAGTAACATTGTGGATCTCCTGTGCGGGCTTCTGTGCGGCGCGGAGATCAGGTTAGGCCCTGCTCGGAACGCTGGGATGACGGGGCGGCGCCATAGGATGTATTCCCAGGCGGAATAAGCCCTCGTGTCGTGATTCTGAAATTCGCAGGGCGAATTTCAGAATCAGTCGACACTAGAAACAATAGGTTAGTGGCCCGCTTTACCAGGAATTCGCCTTGCGAATTTCTGGTGCGGGACACTAGGCCGTGCACCGCGTGGATCGGCCTGTGGAGGATGGAATGGACAGGCTGGCGGCGATGATGACGTTCGTGCGGGTGGTGGATACCAGCAGCTTTTCGGCAGCCGCGCGCCAGCTCGATCTGGGGCAGCCGGCGGTCTCCAAAACGGTGGCGCAGCTCGAGGAGCGGCTGGGGGTCAAGTTGCTGCTGCGCTCGACGCGGGGCCTGGCCATCACCGAGGCGGGGCAGCGCTTCTATGAGCGGGCGCGCCGGGCGATCGAGGAGGCGGACGAGGCCGAGCGGGAGGCGCGCGGCGAGGGCGCGGGCCTCGCTGGCGTGCTGCGGGCGGCGGCACCCACGACCTTCGCGCGGCTGCATATCGTGCCGCATATGATGCGATTTCTGACGGCGCATCCGGGGCTGGAGATCGACCTGATCCTGGATGACCGGGTGATCGATCTTGTCCATGAGGGGATCGATGTGGCGCTGCGGATGGGCGATCTGGCGGATTCGTCGCTGACTGCGCGGCGGATCGCAACCGGCCCGCGGGCGGTGCTGGCAACGCCCGCGTATCTGGCGGAAGCGGGCGAGCCCCATTCTCCGGCCGACCTCGCGGGCCATGAGGCGATCGTCTCGTCGCAGGGCCGGCACGGCCCGTGGCAGTTCGAGCGGGACGGCAGCGTGGCGTCCGTCGTGGTGGGTGGGCGGCTGCGGGTGAGCAGTGCGGAAGGCGTTCGCGCCGCGGTGCTGTCCCATGCCGGGCTCACCGTGGGGTCTGACTGGATGTTCGCGCCGGAACTCGAAAGCGGCGCCGTGCGGCGCATCCTGACCGGGTGGAACCTGCCGCCGGTGGATCTGTGGGCGATCTATCCGACCGGCCGGCTGGCAAGTGCGAAGGCGCGGGCCTGGGTTGAGTTCGTGACGGCGGTGCTGGCGGCGGATGTCCCCGGGGGGTCATAGCGTCGCGGGCGGCGTCTCCTCCGGGCCGCCATCCATCAGCCGCGCGAGCGCCTGGCCGAAGCGCTCCGCCGCCAGCTCCGGCGGCCAGGGCTTCCAGGGCTCGCCGCCGTAGCGGCCGGCCAAAAGGTCCGTGTCGTCCACACGCGCCCTGATCCCAAGGGTCGTGCGCACCTCGGCACGGGTCCAGCCGGCGACGTGGACAGCCTCGGACGCCGCCGCCGCGACATCGGCGGCCTTGTGGGCGCGCTTGGTTTCGATCGTCCAGGGCGGCAGGGCGTAGCGCAGCGTCACGACCATCTGCAGGCGCGTCTGCAGCTCGGCGAAGCCCGCACCGAGGAAGGGCTTGAGGGGGGAGATGCAGTCGAAGTTGATCAGGCCCTCCTCGGCGTCATGCAGCAGCTCGCGCAGCTGTTCGGGGCGGGACAGCACGGCGCTGCGGCGGCGGCGCTCCAGCACGGCGAGGCTGTGCTGGGCCACCGACAGCGGCGCCCCGGGCCAGATCGAGTGGCCGCCCCAGCGATAGGTTCTTGCAAGGCCGGTGGCGAGGTCTTCGTCCGTCCAGTCAAGGGGGGTGGGGGACAACAGGTCCAGCCTGCGGCCGCTCGGCAGGCGGACCCAGGCCCGCGCCGTCATCCGACCAAAGACCGATAGAGTTCGGGGTCGGTGGCGCCCTCGGTGGAGAACAGCAACACGCGGCTTGCGGCGTCCAGCGCCAGGGCGTTGCGCGCAGCGGGATCGTTCGCCGCCCATATGAGAGCCGCGAAGCCGGCGGCGCCGGATTCGCCGGAGACGATGCCGAGCTGCGCGAGGTCGCGCATGGCCTGGACCGCGGCTTCGTCCGGGATCGCGATGAAGGCGTGGGCGGCGCGGCCGAGCTCCTCCCAGGCGAGCAGGCTCGGCTCGCCGCACGCGAGACCCGCCATCAGCGTGTCCAGCGCGCCGGAGACCGGGGTGATCGCGCCGGCCCGCGCGCTTTCGAGCAGGCAGGCGGCGCGGTCGGGCTCCACCACGATCAGGCGCGGCCTGTCAGGGAGCTGTGAACGCAGCTGCACCGAGACGCTGGCCGCCACGCCGCCGACGCCGGCCTGGATGAACACGTGCGAGGGTGCTTCACCCCATTGCTCGAGCGCCTCTGCCGTCATCACGCGGTAGCCCTGCATGACATCGACAGGCACATGGGTGTAGCCGGGCCAGGACGTGTCGGAGACGGTGTGCCAGCCGCAGGCCTCCGCCACCTCGGCACAGGCGCGGACCGCGTCATCATACGTGCCGGGCACCACGCGGATCTCGGCGCCATAGGCCGAAATAGCGTCCCGCCGGCCCTGGCTGACGGTCTCATGGACGAAGATCACGCAGCGGCAGCCGAAGCGTTGCGCACCCCAGGCGACCGAGCGGCCGTGGTTGCCGTCCGTGGCACAGGTGACCGTGATCTTGGCCGCCTCGGGATAGCGGGCGGACGCGAGATCGCCGGCGCTGGCGTTGTTGGCGACACCGGCCAGCGACAGCGCGTGGCGCAGCGCCTGGAGCACGGCGTAGGCACCGCCCAGCGCCTTGAAGCTGCCAAGGCCGAAGCGGCCGGCCTCATCCTTGATGCGCACGGCCGCCACGCCGCAGGCCTTGGCGATCGATGGCGTGTCATGCAGCGCCGTGGCTGCGTGGCCGGGCCAGGACGCGATCTCGGCGCGCGCCCGGCGAAACCCGCCTTCGGTGAGGATCACGACCCCCGGTGTGCCGGGTGAGGGGTTGAGGACCAGCGCGAATCCGCTCACGCGCGGCGGATCCTGGGCATCAGCAGGAGGGCGGCCAAAGGGGCGAGGGTTGCGACGCCGAACACGGACATAGCAGCCATGGACAGCTCGGCCATGCCCGCGAGGTTGGTCACCATGCCGCCGACGGCGGAGCCGAAGGCGTTGCCCAGCATCGTGACCGACGTGATGGAGGCGCTGGCGAGGTTGCGCTCATCCTCAGGGGCTGCGGCGAACACCGCGGTGCCGAGATGCGGCCAGCACATGCCGATGCCGCCGCCGAGCATCGCAAGCCCCGCGCCGACACCCCACAGGCCCAGCGCGTCGTTCTGCAGCGGCATCAGCCAGCACAGCAGGGCGAGCCCCGCCGCCATGAACAACGGGCCCGCCGTCGTTGCTCGGCGCACATGGCGCGTACCGGCGCTGAGCAGCGAGCCGAGCGACCAGCCGCCCGACATCAGCGCGGACATGTATCCGGCGTGCAGCGGCGTGAGGCCGTGCAGGCGCTGGAGGAAATACGGCACGAAGATCTCGGTGTTCACGCCCAGCAGCATCAGGGCCATCACGCCGTAGGCAGCACCCAGACGTGTCGTGAGCAACGTGGCACCCCGCGGCAGCACACGCGCCTTGCCGGATCGCTCGCGCAGCACGAACACCGCAAGACCGGCCACCGCGGCGGCGAAGCCCAGGAAGCTGAGCCAGGGGCTCTGCGCCGTGCCGGCCCAGGACACCGCAAGCGCGCTGGCGCACAGCACGGCAAGGCTCACCAGGGCGACGGGCTGGCCCTTGCCGATCGTTTGGCGTTCGCGCGGCAGGCAGGTCTCGACCAGCAGCAGCAGCAAGGGGGCGGCGCAGGCCACGGCCACGAAGCCGAGCCGCCAGCCCAAAGCCTGCGCGAAGATGCCGCCGATCGCGGGACCACTCAGGGTTGCAAGGCCCCAGGCAATGGAGATCACCGTGAACGCGCGCGGCCACAAGGCGGGCGGGAACAGCACGCGCACCATGGTGAAGGACAGCGCCGACAGGGTGCCCGCACCCAGGCCCTGCACGAAGCGACCGGCCAGCAGCACGCCCATCACCGGCGCCTGCGAGCAGATCAGCGCCCCCGCGACGAACAGGCCGAGTGCTGCGCGATACGCCCCGCGCGCGCCGAACCGCTCGATGACGCGCGCGCAGTTGGACGCGCCCAGCAACGAGGCCACGACATAGAGCGTGGTGCTCCAGGCGAAATAACGCAGCCCGCCGATGTCGCGCACCACGCTGGGCAGCACGGTCGCCACCAGGAACACGTTCATCGCGTGCAGCGAGATGCCGCAGGCGACCACGGCGCTGCGCCCGGCATTGCCGCCCCGCAACAAGGTGGCGAAGCTGGGCGTCTCGGTCCTGGTTTCGGCCTCGGTGGTCATGGCTGTTCCTTGTCTTGCCGGCACCCTTGCCCGCCGCTAAGCCTCGGGTAAAGAGGCGGGGAGCGCGATGCACATCACCATTCTTGGCGGCGGCGGATTTCTGGGCCGCAAGGTGGCCCAGGCGCTGGCCGCCACGGGCCGGCTCGGCCTCACACCCATCACCTCCCTCACATTGTTCGATCTCGCAGCACCGCCAGGGCTTCCTGCGCCGTTTCCGGTGACCTGCATCGGCGGTGACGTCGCACAGTTGCCGGACGGTGTGATCACGCGGCACACTAACATCGTGTTCCATCTGGCCGCCGTTGTCAGTGCTGCGGCCGAGGCCGATTATGATCTTGGGCGCAGGGTCAATCTGCGTGGCACAGATGCGGTGATCGATGCATGCCGCGGACTGGCGAAGCCGCCGCGCGTGGTGTTCACCAGCTCGGTGGCGAGCTTTTCGGGCGGTCAGAGCGCGATGCTGGACGATGATGCGCGCCAGATGCCGCGCAACTCCTATGGCGCCCAGAAGGCCGCGGCCGAGCTGATGCTGTCGGATGCGAGCCGGCGCGGCTTTCTGGATGCGGTGAACATCCGCCTGCCGACGATCTCGATCCGCCCGGGCCTGCCGAACAAGGCGGCCAGCAGCTTCATCTCGGCGATCCTGCGCGAGCCGCTGCTCGGGCTGCGGACGAGCCTGCCGGTGGACGAGGATTTCCGGGTGTGGATCGCAAGCCCGGGCTTTGCCACCGCCTGGCTGCTGCATGCGGCGGCGATGGACAGTTCGCTGGTCGGCCCGGATCGCGGCATCAATCCGCCCGGCCTGTGCGCAAGCGTGGGCGAGATGCTGGATGCGATGGAGACGGCGCACCCGGGCACACGCAGCCTTGTCGAGGTGGCGCCGGACGCGGCGGTGGCAGCGATCGTGGGCGAATGGCCGGCCGCGTTCGCGGCGACCCGTGCGCCGGGACTTGGCTTTGCGCAGCAGGCGCCGCTTGCGGACCTCGTCGCCGAGTTCAAGGCGCATGACCTGGCCGACACGCGCGCGATGCGCGGGTTGTGACAATTTGTTGACCTGACGGGATTTCGTGCGTCCCTGCTTCGTCGCGCATTGCGGCGCGCGGCCGTTGGGTTCACGTGTCAATCTGTCAGATGGCGGAGTCCGACGCTGTGTCGCGACACTCGAACCGGTCTCCCGGCGGTCATTCCGGGCGGTATCCTTCCGTCAGCGCATGGCTCCACCACGTGCCGCAGACGTTGCGCGCGCTGGTGCGGGCGGACGAGCTGTGGCTCGTGGTGCTCGCCGCCCTGGTGGGATTGCTCGCCGGGCTGTGCGTGGTCGCGATGAGCGAGGGCACGCAACTGGCGCACCGGTTTCTGTTCGATCTGCCCGCGCGCGAGCGGCTGTCGGGCCAGGCCGAGATAACGGGCCTGCGCGGCATCCTGGTGATGGGCGTGGGCGGGCTGATCGTGGGCGTGTTCAGCTGGTGGGCGGCGCGGCGCTGGCCACGCCGGGCGATCGACCCGATCGAGGCCAACGCGCTGCATGGCGGGCGGATGTCGCTCAATGACAGCCTGATCGTGGTGGCGCAGACCGTGTTGTCCAACGGGTGCGGCGCCTCGGTGGGGCTGGAGGCCGGCTACACCCAGATTGGCTCGGCACTGGCCAGCCGGGCGGGGCGGATGTTCAAGGTGCGCCGGGCGGATCTGCGGCTGCTGGTGGGCTGCGGCGCGTCCGCCGCGATCGCTGCCGCGTTCAATGCGCCGTTGGCCGGCGCGTTTTATGCGTTCGAGCTGGTTATCGGAACCTATGCGCTGACGAGCCTGGCACCGGTGGTGGTGGCGGCGCTAGTGGCGGTCTCGGTCACCCGGACCCTGCTGCCGTTCGAGCCGGGCTTCGATCTGCGGCTGCCATCAGCGATCGATGCGGTGAACTATCTGCCGATCCTGTCGCTGGGCATGGTCTGCGCGCTGATGGGCATCGCGCTGATGCGTGGTGTCACGTTGACGGAGACGGCGTTTCGCCGCTCGCGCGTGCCCAACTGGATGAGGCCAGCGATCGGGGGCGTGATCGTGGGCGGGCTGGGGCTGATCACGCCGCAGGTGCTGTCTTCGGGCCATGCCGCTTTGCAGATCGGGCTCGACGCGCCTTACACGCTCGCGCAGATCGGCATGCTGATCGTGCTGAAATCGCTGGCGTCCGCGATTTCGCTGGGCTCGGGGTTTCGCGGCGGTCTGTTCTACGCGTCGCTGTTCCTGGGTGCGATGGTGGGCAAGCTGTTTGCGGGGCTGCTGGCGGTGCTGACATCAGCTGCGATGATCCCGCCGGTGGTGTGCGCGCTGGTGGGGATGAGCGCCATGGCGGTGGCGGTGGTGGGCGGGCCGCTGACGATGGCGTTTCTCGCCCTTGAGACCACCGGGTCACTGCCGTTGACGGTGGCGGTGGTGGCGGCTTCGGTGCTCTCCTCCATCACCGTGCGGCGCAGCTTTGGCTATTCGTTCGCCACCTGGCGGTTTCATCTGCGCGGCGAGACCATCCGCTCGGCGGTGGATGTTGGCTGGATGCGCAATCTTACGGTGGGGCGGATGATGCGGCGCGAGGTGCGCACGGTGCGGGCGGACACGAGCCTTGCGAGCTTCCGTCGGGACGTGCCGCTGGGCTCGACCTCCACCGTCGTGATCGTGGACGAGGCCGGGCGCTACAAGGGCCTGGTGCTGGTCAGCGAAGCGCATGCCGCGACCGATCCGCAGGGCATGCTTGGCGATCTGCTGCATGACAGCGGCGTGTCACTGGTGCCGCAGATGACGATCAAGGAGGCGGTGCAGCAGTTCGAGGCGGCGGAAAGCGACGCGCTGGCGGTGGTGGACACGCGCGAGGCCGGGCGCGTGGTGGGACTGCTGACCGAACAGTATGCGTTGCGGCGTTACACCGAGGAGCTGGAGCGGCGCAGGCGGGAGCTTTCAGGCGAATAGCCTATTTGAAGAAGAGGATGGTCAGTAGCGCGAACACCGGCAAAAGGATCGCCGCTGACCACCCGATATAGGGGAAGAAGCCCGGCATGCGGATGCCGCGATGGGCTGCGATCGAGCGCACCATCATGTTGGGCGCGTTGCCGATATAGGTGAGGGCGCCGAAGAACACCGCGCCGGCCGACAGCGCCTCCAGCACCTTGGCGAGCTTGCCGGTCAGCAGCACCGGATCGTCGCCTGCGGTCTGGAAGAACACCAGGTAGGTTGGTGCGTTGTCGAGAAACGCCGACAGCAGGCCGGCCACCCAGAAATACGCGACCGGTGATGGCTGGCCCTGCGCGTCGTTGGTGATGTCGATCAGGACGGCGAGCGGGCCGTTGAGGCCTGCCGCCAGCATGGCCAGCACGGGGCCGATGGTGACGAAGATGGCGGCGAACAGCTTGCCCACCTCTGCCATCGGCTCCCATGAAAACAGGTTGCGCTCACGCACCCGCTGGGGCGTGATCTTGAGCGAGATGAGGGTGACGAGGGCGAACATCGCCATGCCGACGACACGCTCGATTTCGATGGGCTGGCCTGCCAGCACGACCTCGCCAGGGTGCCACAGCCCCTGCATCAGCACGCAGGCGACAACGACGCACACCAGCGCCACGTTGGGCCAGCCGCTCAGCCGCAGCCGCGATGCCGCCGGCGCCGGGGCGTCGCCCTGCGCCAGATGCCGGTCGAACAGGAAGAACACAGCCAGCAGGATCGCCGAGAGGACGAGCAGCGGCAGGATCAGCGCCTGCAGCGGCCAGAAGAACGGCACCCCGCGCAGAAAGCCGATATACAAAGGCGGGTCGCCGAGCGGCGAGGTCGCACCGCCGGCATTGGCGCAGAGCAGGATGAAGAACACCACCAGATGCACGCGCTTGCGGCGATGGGCGTTGGCGCGGAGCAGCGGATGGATGAGCACCATCGAGACGCCGGTGGTGCCCATCAGGCCGGCAAGCGCGGTGCCGATCGCCAACAGCAGGGTGTTGCCGGCCGGCGTGCCCCATGGCCCGCCTTCCAACAGGATGCCGCCGCCCGCGGTGAACAGCGCCAGGAGCAGCGCCACGAAGGGCAGGTATTCGATGAGGACGGCGTGCCAAACATCATGACCCGCACTTGCCCATCCGTTCAGAACAGCCAGCGGCACGATCAGGGCGAGCGACCAGCCGGCGGCGACCAGACCCATGCGGCGATGCCAGAACCGCGGTGCGATCAGCGGCGCGAGAGCGATGGACAGCAGCAGGCCAGCGAACGGCACGCCCCAGGCCAGCCCGGGCGCCGGCCCCTCGATCACGGCGGCATGGGCACCACCGCAAAGAGCCGGGTCGCAAAGGCTGGCCAGGACAGCGAAAATCACCCATATGAACCGCCAAATGCTTTCGCCGCCCGCTTCGATTTGATCGGGCGGCACCGTGCATTTATCGTCCCCAAGACGCAAGGAGAGCCCCAGATGGACATGACCGGCGAGCGCCGCATCGCTGCATCCCGCCAAAAGGTGTGGGAGGCGCTCAACAATCCTGAGGTGCTCAAGGCGGCGATCCCGGGCTGCGATAAGCTTGAGATGGACGGGCCAGACAGCCTCAAGGCCAGCGTGGCCATCAAGATCGGGCCGATTTCGGCGCGGTTCAACGGCAAGGTTCAGTTGCTCGACCTCGATCCGCCGAATTCCTACCGCATCGAGGGCGAGGGCCAGGGCGGCGTTGCGGGGTTCGCCAAGGGCGGTGCCGCGGTAAAGCTCGCCGACGATGGCGAGGGCACGCTTCTGACCTATGACGTGAAGGCGCAGGTCGGCGGCAAGATCGCCCAGCTCGGCGCGCGGCTGATCGACGCGACGGCCAAGCAGATGGCGGACGCGTTCTTCAACAATTTTTCGGCCGCCGTGGCCGGGCCTGTCGCAGAGCCTGTCGTTGAGGCCGACGGCCCTGCGCATGCGCCGGTCACGGTCAAGATTGTGGCGGCACCCAGCGTCAGCATCTTCGATCTCATCCCGTCTGAGATCGCGGGCCAGCCGATCATCGTGTGGATCGGCATTGCGATCTATGTGCCGATCCTGCTGCTGCTGCTCAGCGCCTATCTGTGAATCTCCCGACCTCGGTCGCAGAGACCGCATCCCTGCTCGAGACCGGCGGCTATGTCGCTGATCCGGCCCTGGCCACCACGGTGTTCCTGGCCCTTGCCATGCAGCGCCCGCTGTTCCTGGAGGGCGAGCCCGGCACCGGCAAGACCGAGATCGCCAAGGTGCTGGCCGAGCAGCTCGGCCGGCGCCTGGTGCGGCTGCAATGCTATGACGGGCTCGATCTCGCGGCCGCCGCCTATGAATGGGACCATGCCCGCCAGTTGATGGCGATCCGCATCGCAGAGAGCACCGGTGAGGCGGCGGTGACGGATATCTACGCCCGCGGCTTCCTGCAGTCGCGCCCCTTGCTCAGCGCGATCGATCCGGATCTGCCGCCGGCCGTGCTGCTGATCGACGAGCTGGATCGCGCCGATGAGCCGTTCGAGGCGTTCCTGCTGGAATTGCTCGGTGACTTCCAGATTACCGTGCCGGAATTCGGCACCATCGTCGATTACTTCTATGAAAACGGGATCCACGTTGGGGTTACGGCCAACGGGACTCTGATCGAACGCTATATGGATGCACTGGCAGAAAAAACAAAATGGGTGCGTATTTCCGTCGATGCGGGGTCGGATGAAGTTTTCCGGGAGTTTCGTCCCTCTC
>CAIQQQ010000264.1 GCA_903873995.1 uncultured Rhodospirillales bacterium | reverse complement strand
GCGCCCGCGTATGGCGCCGCGCATGGCGCTGCAGCTCGCCCTCGGTGCGCCACACCAGCCAGGCGGCCCCCAGCAGCGCGTAGCCCACCACCACAGCGATGCCGCAGAGGATGGAAAACCCGGTCAGCCAGTCAAACCAGCCGCCGGCATAGGCCCGGCCGGAAACCTTGATGCCCTGCAATAGCCCGCCCAGCGTCAGGCCCTGGCAGAACGCGGCGAGGGTGGAGCCGAGCTGGAAGGCGATATCCCACCAGCTCTTGCCGGCGCGCGTCTTGGCGCGGAAGCGGTATTCGAACGCCACGCCGCGAAACACCAGCGCCAGCAGCATGCCGATGATGGTCGGATACAGGGCCGACATGATCACCGCATAGGCCAGCGGAAACACCGCGAACAGCCCGCCGCCGCCCAGGATCAGCCAGGTCTCGTTGCCGTCCCATACTGGGGCGATGGAATTGACCATCACGTCGCGATGGGCAGGATCGCGCTCCACGGCGAACAGGATGCCGATCCCGAGATCGAACCCGTCCAGCAGCACATAGGCCAGCACGGCGATCGCGATGAGGCCGGCCCAGACCATGGGCAGATCGATCCAGGGAAGGGTGAACATGGGCCTACTCCGCCGGATGCATCGGTTGTGCGAGCTTGGTGGCGAGGACTGCGGGGCCGGCCGCACGGGTAATTGCCGTACCTGGCCCGCTTGCGGTCACATGTTCATCGGCCACCGGCGGCCGCGCGACCATGGCCAGCAGGAAGGACACGCCGGCGCCGAATACCAGCAGGTAAACCACCGCGAACGCGGCCAGCGAGCTTGCCACGCCGGCCAGCCCGATGGGCGAGACGCTGTCCACCGTGCTCAGAAGGCCATAGACGGTGTAAGGCTGGCGGCCGACCTCGGTCACTGTCCAGCCGGCCAGGATCGCCACGAACCCAGACGGCGCCATCACCACGCTGGCGCGCTGCAGCCAGCGATGGCTGTAGAACGCGCCGCGGCGGCGCAGCCACAGGCTGGCGAAACCCAGCAGGGCCATGGCGACACCCAGGCCCACCATGATGCGGAAGGCGAAGAACACGATCGCCACCGGCGGCCGGTCGGCGGGGGCGAAGTCCTTCAGCCCCTTGACCTCGCCGTCAAAGTGATGGGTCAGCACCAGGCTGCCGAGCAGCGGGATGGCGATCTCGTAATGGTTGGTTTCTGTGGCAGAGTCTGGAATACCGAACAGCACCAAAGACTGGCCACTCTTGGTCTCCCAGTCGCCCTCCATCGCGGCGAGCTTCGCGGGCTGGTGCTCCATCGTGTTGAGCCCGTGCGCGTCACCCATCATAATCTGCAGCGGTGCGACGATTGCAGCCATCCACAGCGCCATGGAGAACATGGTGCGCACGGCTGCCGTCTGACGGCCCTTCAGCAGGTGATAGGCGCCAACGCCGCCCACGAAGAACGCCACCGCAAGGTAGCTGCCCATGATCATATGCGGGAAGCGGACGAAGAAGCTCGGGTTGAAGATGATGTCGATCCAGTTCACCGGCACGAAATGCCCGTCCGCCGTCACGCCGTAGCCTTGCGGCGTCTGCATCCAGGAATTGACCGACAGGATCCAGAACCCGCTCAGCAGCGTGCCGAAGGCCACCACGCAGGTGGCGGCGAAATGCAGCGCCGGACCCACCTTTTTCTCGCCGAAGAGCATGATGCCGAGGAAGCCGGCCTCCAGGAAGAACGCCGTCAGAACCTCATAGCCCATCAGCGGGCCCACCACAGGGCCGGCCTTGTCGGCAAAGCCGCCCCAGTTGGTGCCGAACTGGTAGGACATCACGAGGCCAGAGACGACGCCCATGCCGAACACCAGCGCAAACGCCTTCACCCAGTAATGGAACAGGTCGAGATAAACCCGGTCGCGGGTGCGCAGCCACATGCCTTCCAGCACCATCAGGAAGCTGGCGAGCCCGATCGAGAACGCCGGGAAGACGATGTGAAAGCCGATGGTGAACGCGAACTGGACGCGTGCCAGAACAACGGCGTCAATCCCAGGCATGGCGACCCCTCATGGTGATTCAGCTAAAACCCCGATACCACACTCAAGCTGTGACAAATCCGTCAACAACAGGCCGGTGCCCTGCGCAAAAGACATATTGCAGCGCAGCAAAACGGTCCACCGGCGTCAAGCGGCGCGGCGGCGGACGCTTCCGGTGATCTCCTGGCGGCATGCAACGAGGGTCACGCCGACGGTCTGCCGCAGATTGCCCTCGATCAGGTGGACCATCTCGGCCGGCAGGCTCGCCATCGCGATCTCAATACGCAATCCGCCCGAAACACGGGCGCTGGTGATGCTGTCCGGCGTCAGGTCACGTTTGGCGAATGGCATCAGCAGTCGGGGCAGCAGCCCGGGATCGGCCTCGGCCTGGACGGTGAAGCGCACCGAGGCGAACTGGCCATGCAGGGACCAGGGTGACACAAGGGCGGGTGTGGGAGACGGCACTGAAACAGGCATCAAACGGAACTCCGAAACGGCATCAGGAAGGCGCGTTGCAACCCGGCTGTCAGACAGCCGGGGCGGTAATTCGCGCGATGATGCCGTTGAAGTTCATAGCGAAGGATTACCCGATCACGGCGGCTCCGGCCACATCAATTCCGGGAGGCGGATCAGCGGAATCCGCCCAACCTGCAGCACCCGGTCCTGCAGGGTCAGCGGCACGTCCACCACCGGCGGGCCGCCCGGCTGCGGCTTGCCGAGCAAAGCGAGGATCGCCTTGGCCGCCATCGCCGCCCGCGGCGTGACCACATGGGCTGAGGTCAGCACGTCCAGCGCCTCGCTCTCCCCGGTGATCCGGGCCTGGGCGAGGCCGGTGAGCTGCAGTTTCTCATCCAGGGTCAGTGTGCCCGAGCCGCGAATGCCGAGCGGTCCCCAGTCCAGCGCCAGTTCGCGAAGCGCCACCGAACCGCCGGCCGCGCGCCAGGCGGTCATTGCGGTGGACGTCACCGGCAGAGGCGGCATCGGGCCAGGCAGGTTCGCATCAACAGTCAGATTCGCGATCGTGTGGCCGAGAGCATCGGCGGGGTTGGGCGGCACCGCGATGTCGCGCGCCGCGATCCGCGCCTCCGGCCCTGTCACCTCGGCGGACCCGGCGCCCGGTGCGCCCGGCATGGCAAGATGGAGCGCCAGATGAGACGCCCTGAAGGCGCCCTGGCCCGGCATCTCGGCATCGATGCCCTCGGCCTCCAGATCGCCCGATCGGATGACAAGACCGTTTGCGATCGGCAGCAGGATCTCCATCCGTGCGGCCGTGACATGAACGGCGGGAAACACGCCAAGGCCGACCCGCTGTGGGCCGCTGAGCTGCACCGTGAGCGCGCGCGGCCGGCGTATGTCGATGCCGAGCTCGGCCAACTCGGAGTCAAAGCGGACACCGCCAGCCGTCTCCGTGCCGACATGCAAGGCCGGGATGCGCAGCCGCACCGAAAGCGGCCAGCCCTCCCGCCCGACATCGCCGGTCGTGATCGTCCAGCCCTCGGCGCGGCGGGCGTTGATCCAGGCTTCCGCCTCGCGCTGCAGCCGGGCCTCAGCCACGAACCATAGCGCGGTGTGGCCACCCGCCAAGGCGACCAGGACGATCCCTGCCGCAATTCCGATCCAGCGCATTCGTCTCTCCCGCCGAACCCGGCACAGCGTTATAGGACGTCAGGACCATGCAAGCATCCCCAGCCATCCAAGGGCTGCCGCAAACGCAATGATGAGCCGAGAATCGGTCGAAATATCAAAGCGTTGAAAATCGACTCTGCGTCACGATGGCAGCCCGTCAATGCCACTGCCCACAGAGTTATCCACATGCTGTGGCGTGTTGTGGATCAGCGCCGCGCGATAGGCCTCTGCAAGTCCGGCCAGCAATGCTGTGCGCGTGAGCCCGGGGGGCAAAGGGTGGCAGATCTCGATGCGGATCACGCCGGGCCGCTTGAGGAAGGATTTGCCGGGCCAGCAGTGCCCCGAATCGGTCGCCACCGGAACGACGCCGATGCCGGCCTGTGCCGCCATCGCCGCCACACCCGGCTGTAACGGCGCTGTCTGGCCGAGCGGAACGCGGGTGCCCTCGGGGAAAATCACCAGCTGCCGGCCGGCCGCAAGCGTCGCTGCCCCGTCGCGCAGCAGCTTGCGCATCGTGGCGGCCCCGCCCGCGCGATCGACCGCGATCTGGACGCTGCGCCGGATCAGCCGGCCGAACAGCGGCAAGCGCAGCAGCTCTGTCTTCACCACATAGCGGCAATCTCGCAGCAAGCGGTGCCACACGATGGTGTCGAACTCGGACTGGTGCTGCGAGGCGATCAGCACGGGCCCGTATTGCGGCAGGCGGTCCAGCCCCGTGATCTCCACCCGCACGCCGACGATCCACAGCCCGGCCTCCACCACCCGCGCCCACATCCCGGCATAGGCTGGAATCCAGCCGCCCGGCAGGAGCTGGCCGATCGATGCCATGATGAGCAACGTACCCCAGAACCAGACCGCATACAGCGCCGAGCGCAGCCAGATCATCGCCATCCCCATTCCGACACTCCCACCCCAGCCGCCAGAAACTTCGTGTATTCGCCGAGCAGCAGCCGCCAGACATGCCCATCGCGAGCCGAGCGCATGCCGGGCGGCTGCACCGGTGCTGCGATCAGCGCCACCCCCGGCAGGCTTGAGCGCATCTCCTCGAGCGCGCGGGGCATGTGATAGGCGGCGGTGACCACAATCAAGGACCGGATGTCATGCGCGTGCGCCCATTCCGCGGTCTCGGCGGCGTTGGCGTGGGTGGACGCTGCCGCGCGCCCCAAGGTCACCTGCTGCGTGACCCCGGGCGCCGGCGCCCCGTTCAACCCGGCCTCGCGCGCCAGATCGCGCAAGCTCGCCTGCGCCCCGACACCCGAGATCAGCAGCCGCTCGGCGGCCCCCTGTTTCAGCAAGGTCAGTC
>CAIQQQ010000263.1 GCA_903873995.1 uncultured Rhodospirillales bacterium | reverse complement strand
TGAACGGATGGAACAACTCCCGCATCGACAAACTCATGCCTTGGATGATGACCGACAGCCGGGCGGGCTGAAAGTATACCGGCCATCCCAAGGGCCTCGGGACAACGCTCCACACTTGAGGCAGATGCGGTTCTGCGCAACGACGACGCTTTGGGCTTCTGGCTTCAATCGGACTGGTACAGATCAGCAAAGTCACGCCCACAGCGTTGCCACGTGGCGCGACCGGTCTCTTGTCGCTCATCCGAGCTATTGTTCGTTGGGCCAATGAGGACTGCCAGATCATTGACTTCGTGTTCTATGTCGTAACGATTAAATCTGAGCCTGATATCGATAAAGAAATCGCTTGGCCTTGGCACGATAAACTTTCATATGTTGCACTGCTTCATCTTCGTTTCGAAATTTTGGCAACGGAATGTTTTCGATTGATTTGCACGCTGTGGCCTTGCATGGAATTGCCGCCATTGCCTGCGTCAGTTGGAGCTCAGCGTCCGTGAAGATGTTCCCAAGCGGCTGGGAGGCTTCGCAGACGCCTCCTCTGACAGCGCCATCCTCCTCGATGAACCAAACATTTGTGCCGCTGCAACAATGCCACCCCGTATAGATCGGAGTGTTGAACTCTGCCAGCAGACCGAGAGACTGCTCGACTGACAGAATGTGTCGCCCTACCCCAGTCTGCTTAATCATATTGAAGGTGATGCGCACGAAGTTGGGCGATGCATAACCCACGTCAGAATTGAGCGCCTCGAACACGCCGCGTTGCTCGTCAACCCAGGCAAGTTGCGTTTCCGATGCACCCTCTGCCATCGCCCCATCGACATCATAGGGAAAATTGATTTCGATAAAGAACGGCAAATGGCTGCGAAGCACCACAAGGTCACCCACCAGCAGGCGTGCCAACCCGTCATGGCGATGGTCATACATCACGTTCACCGCAACACGAATGCCGTTTGCCACGCTGGCGCGCACTGCTTTGACGAAGCGCGGCGCATCCAAAAATGCCAGATGAGCCGAGAAGATGATCCCGAACTGCGGCACCGCCGCCACCTCGCTCAGTTGCTCGAAAAAACGAGCATTTCGGCTGCCGTTGCTAAAGATGCGCAACTGCGGCCGGACTGGATGTGCCAGGATGGCGCCAATCAGTTCGATAATACCAGGGTGAAGCGTTGGCTCCCCCCCATACAGAGTGATTTGGTAGCCGGGCCGGCCCAAGGCGAGAATTTTTTCGGCCGCACGGATCAAAGAACTTGCACTTACGAAACCTTCTTTGTCCACAGGCTTATAGTAGACGCAGTATTCACAAGAATGATTGCAGGATTTTGTGATCGCCCACAAAACACTTAATATGTCCTGCCGTGCTGAGAGCGTATCTCCCGCAACCATGAGACTCTCACGCGTCATGCTGCGGTCCCTGTGTCGCGAGGCGCATCGCTCGTCGCTCCAGATACCCCTGAAAGACGTAGTGATCGCGGGCCGACATCAACATCCCGTTTTCAACCGCCGCTGCCACATCCAGGTGGGTCGCGAGATAATGCGCACCATCGATCTCGCCAACCACATCGACGGCGGCGAGCAGCGAGACAAACTTTGTCTGGCGAACGATCACAAACAGGTGGCCGGCTGATTGGCTTAAGACCAATTCGACATCAGGAGGCTCAAAGTACTCGAGTGTAGCGATGAAGCGCACATAGTCACGATATGAAAATATAAGAGATTTTTGCTCAGGATGGTCTCCAATGCTTCCTAAAAGAAGCGGAAAAAGCGATATGTCTATACAATCCCGGGGTATGTCGCTCATTCGTTACACCCCTTACTTAATTTTGAATTCGAACAATAATATCCGGCTTGCTCATTCCAAAGATCGACCGGGGCCAGCGTTTATTATCCTCGCTGACCGGTTCCGGCCAAGACGTGAAACAATACGCAAGGCCCATATGGGTACGCAATGCCCTCTGAACCGCCAGACACGGATTTCGAGATGCCGCTCAACACGTTCGATGCTTGAGCGATCGACAGAATCCAGCCGCCCACAAGGGCCGAAGGAACAATTGCAAATCGCCATGCGTCGCCGGCGACCGGCGAGGCGATCAGCGGCCGGCGTCCATTGAAATCGGCGACAAAGTCTGATTGAGCCTGGCCCCCAAGGGTCCGCAGCGCTGCCAAGTTGTGCTGCCGATGGCAGGCCCGGCTCTTGGCCGAGCGTCTCACGCGATCAAACCTCAACCCCTTCGGCAGCCTTGAGCCGCCCCCTCAGTAGGAAGAGCCGACATCACAGAAGTCCGAACTGTGCAGCCCCCGCCCTTCATCCGAAGTCAGCCCCCTTGACGCAGAAGCCCCCCAAGCGTTGCCTCCGCCAAACCCGGAAACTCCGCCATGCCCGTCTCCCCCATCTTCGCCGCCCTGTTCACCACCGAAGCCATGACCGACATCTGGTCGGACCGCACCCGCCTCCAGCGTTGCCTGGACGTCGAACTCGCCCTCGCCCGGGTCCAGGCCCATCTCAACCTCATCCCAAAAGACGCCGCCGAAGAGATCCAACGCCACGGCAACGCCCAAACCTACAACCTCGAAGCCCTCGCCCAAGGCACCACCCGCGCCGGCTCCCCCATCATCCCCATCGTCAACGCCCTCGTCGCCGCCTGCGCCAACAAACAAGGCGAATGGGCCCATTGGGGCGCCACCACCCAGGACATCATGGACACCGCCATGGTCCTCCAGCTCCGAGACGCGCTGGTCCCGATCCAATCCGACCTGGTCGCCATCTGCACAGCCCTCGCCGCCCTCGCCCAACGCCACCGGGACGTGCCGATGGCCGGCCGCTCCAACCTGCAGCACGCCATCCCCGTCACCTTCGGCTACAAAATGGCGGTCATCCTCGCCGGCTTCCAACGCCACCGCGAACGCCTGGCCCAGCTTCGCCCCCGCCTGCTGGTCGCCCAGTTCGGCGGCGCCACAGGCACGCTGGCCTCCCTCGGCCCCAACGGCCTCGAAGTCCAGCAAGCCCTCGCAGCCGAGCTCGGCCTCGCCCAACCCGTCATCGCCTGGCACACCGCACGAGACAGCCTCGCCGAGGCAGGGCAATTCCTCGCCCTCCTCACCGCCAGCTGCGCCAAATTCGCGCTCGACATCCGCCTGCTGATGCAAACCGAGATCGCCGAAGCAGCCGAACCCGCTCAGCCCGGCCGCGGCGCCAGCTCCACCATGCCGCAGAAGCGCAACCCCGTGCTCGGCAACTTCATCCACGCCGGCGCAGCCCTGGTCCGCCAGATGTCCTCAAGCCTCACCGAAGCCATGCTGCAAGACCACGAACGCGGCACCGGCACCTTCCAGATGGAATGGGCCCTCATCCCCGAACTCTTCGCCCACGCAGCCGGTGTCCTCGCCCACACCCGAACCCTGGCGGAAGGCCTCACCATCGACCCCACCCGCATGCGCGCCAATCTCAACCTCACCGGCGGCCTGATCCTCGCGGAAGCCGTCATGATGGGCCTCGGCCCCAAGATCGGCCGCAACCGCGCCCACGATCTCGTCCAGGACATCTGCCGCGAGGTCGCAGCCGGCCACGGCACTTTCCTCGATCTCCTGGCCACAAATCCAGAAATCGCCCCCCACGCCACCCGCACCGAACTCGAAACCCTGCTGGACCCCGCTGCCTACACCGGTCTCGCCGGCACAATGGTAGACCGCGTCCTCGGCGTGGAAGGAGAATGACCATGGATATCGACCACCTCCGCACCTGGATCGGCCGCACGGAAACCCTGCACGACGACATCACCAAAACCCCCGTCCAGGCCCTCGCCGCCACCCTCGACCGCAACGACCCGCCCCCCAACACCGGCGACGTCCTGCCGAAACTTTGGCACTGGCTGTATTTCCTCCCCATCGCCCGCGCCTCCAATCTCGGCCCAGACGGCCACCCAAAACGCGGCGGCTTCCTCCCCCCGGTGCCGCTGCCCCGCCGCATGTGGGCCGGCGGCCGCTACGTCTTCCAGGGCAACCTGCATATCGGCGAGCGCATCACCCGAACCTCCACCATCCTCGACGTCACCGCCAAATCCGGCCGCACCGGCGAGATGATCTTCGTCCGCGTCGGCCATCAGATCCACGGCGAGCAAGGCGGCCGGATCGAGGAGGAGCACGACATCGTCTACCGAGACATGCCCGCACGCGAAAACCCAGGGGGCGAAAACCCAGGAGGCGAGGCCCCGCCCCCACCCCGCAGCGCGCCCGCCAACCCCACCTGGCATCGCCAGATCGTGCCGGACGACGTGCTGCTGTTCCGCTACTCAGCCCTCACCTTCAACGGCCACCGCATCCATTACGATCGCCGCTACGTCACCGGCGAAGAAGGCTACCCCGGCCTCATCGTCCACGGCCCGCTGATCGCCACCCTCCTGATGGAACTCCACCGCAACCACAGCCCAGGCCAGGTCACAAAATTCGCCTTCCGCGCCATAAGCCCCACCTTCGACATCGCCCCCTTCACCATCTGCGGCACCCCCACCGACACCGGCGCGAAACTCTGGGCCATGGGCCCCAACGGCGATCTGCGCATGGATGCAACCCTGGAGACGGCGCCCCTGGAGATCGCCTCATGACACCCCTCAAGGGCCTCACCATCGTTACCCTCGAACACGCCATCGCCGCCCCCTACGCCACCCGCCAGCTCGCCGATCTCGGCGCGCGCGTGATCAAGATCGAACGCCCCGGCACAGGCGATTTCGCCCGCGCCTATGACAGCCGCGCCCGCGGCCTCTCATCGCATTTCGTCTGGACCAACCGATCCAAGGAAAGCCTCACCCTCGATCTCAAACACCAAGAAGCAGCCCCGATCCTGCAGGCGCTGGTCGCGAAAGCCGACGTGCTGGTCCAAAACCTCGCCCCCGGCGCCGCAGCAAGGCTCGGCCTGTCGGAGGAGGCCCTGCGCCCCACCCATCCCAGGCTGATCCTGTGTGACATCTCCGGCTACGGCGCCTCCGGCCCCTACCGAGACCGCAAGGCCTACGACCTCCTGATCCAAAGCGAGGCAGGTTTCCTCTCCGTCACCGGCACACCGGAAGACCAGGTCAAAGCCGGCATCTCGATTGCCGACATCGCCGCCGGGCAGTCAGCCCTCACCGGCATCCTCGCCGCCCTCATCCAACGCGGCATCACCGGGCGCGGCCAGCACCTGGACATCTCGATGCTCGAAGCGATGGCCGAATGGATGGGCTTCCCGATGTATTACGCGATGGACGGTGCCCCCCCACCCCCACGCGCCGGCGCCGCCCACGCCACCATCTTCCCCTACGGCCCGTTCCTCGCCGGAGACGGCCGTGCCGTCATGTTCGGCCTGCAGAACGAACGCGAATGGACGGCCTTCTGCACCGAGATCCTCCACCAGCCCGCCCTCGCCACAGACCCACGCTTCAACGCCAACGCCAAACGCGCCGCCCACCGCACAGACCTGACCCAAATCATCGCCACCTGCTTCGCAACCCTGGATGCAGACGCCGTGGTCACCCGCCTCGACACCGCCGGCATCGGCAACGCCCGCGTCCGCGGCATGGCCGAACTCTGGTCCCACCCCCAGCTCGCCGCCCGCAACCGCTGGCGCAACGTGGCCTCCCCGCAAGGCCCGCTCCCCGCCCTGCTGCCCGCCGCCGGCGGCACGCGCATGGACCCGATACCCGCTCTCGGCGCCGATACCGATCGCATCCTGGCCGAGCTCGGCTATAATCCGGCAGGGATCGAAACACTGCGCGCCGGCGGCGCCATCTGACGGAGGCCAGAATGCCGAAGATATCAACCTATCTGACATTCACCGGCGACTGCGATGAAGCCATGACCCTTTACGCCGACATCTTCGGCGGCACCCTCACAGACCGCTTCACCTATGGCGGTAGCCCTATGATGGAGCACATGCCACAGGACTTCGCCGAGAAGGTGATGCATGTCGAACTCCTCCTCGCCAACGGCTCGCTGATGGGATCGGACGCCGCCACCCAAGGCGCCCACCGCCCCATGACCGGCGCCTCGGTCGCGATCAGCGTGGCCACCCCAAAAGCCGCCCACCAGGCCTTCGCCCGCCTCGCCGAAGGCGGCACGGTGAAGATGCCCATCCAGCAAACCTTCTGGAACCCGTCCTTCGGCATGCTGACGGACAGATACGGCGTGAACTGGCTGATCAGCAGCGACACGGAGGCCTGACGCACCGCAGGAATTGGCGACCGCCCACCGCAGGTCACGCCGCGTTCACATCGGTCACGAACCGGGTCACCTCGCCGGACAGCTGAGTTGCCTGTCGCGTCAATTCGGCTGCTTCGCTCAACACCTGATCCGCAGCCGCGTCGGTCTCCAACGCCGCCGCGCTGACCCCCGAGATGGTGCCGGCCACCTGCTCCACAGAGCGCGACGTCAGCAAGATGACGCGCGCGATCTCCGATGTCGCAGCCCCCTGCTCATCCACGGCTACCGCGATCGTGGCGGCCACGTCGCTGAGGTCCTTGACCGTCGCGGTGATCGAGCGGATCGCCGTCACCACGGAGGCGGTCGCCTGCTGCATCTGCGCGATCTGCCGGCCGATCTCCTCGGTGGCCTGCCCGGTCTGTCGCGACAGGCTCTTGACCTCGGACGCAACGACGGCGAACCCCTTGCCCGCATCACCAGCCCGCGCCGCTTCGATCGTCGCGTTCAGCGCAAGCAGATTCGTCTGGCTTGCGATGCCCGAAATAATGCCCACCACGTTGCCGATCCGCTGCGCCCCTTCCGCCAGAACCTGCGCGATCTCATCCGTGTGCAGGGCATCCAGCGCCGCCCGTTCGGACATGCGCGACGAACGCTCGACCTGATCGCGAATCGCGCCGACAGACACCGCCAACTCCTCCGCCGCCGCAGCCACGGTCTGCACGCTGTCATTGGCCTGTCCCGCCGCCTGCGCAACCTGAGAAGCCTGCCCCCCCGTCCGTGCGGCCGTGCCGGACATGGTGCCGGCGGTGCCCTCCAGTGCCGCCGACGCGCGGGTGATCTGGCCCACCATCCCGGCAAAGGTCGCCTCGAACCCCTTCATCAGTTCGGCAAGCCGCGTCGTGCGGCGCTCCTTCAGATCTCGCTCGGCCTCCTGCTCCGCGGCCTGACGTTGCGCCGTGATCGCGTCAAGTCGCAAAGCATCCAGGGCCCGCGCCATGCTGCCGAGCTCGTCCTTGCGGTCCTGGCCCGGCACCGCCAATGTGTAATCACGCTGCGCCAGGCGTTCGATCTGCCCGGTCAGGCGCAGGATCGGGGCGACGATCCGCCTTGTCATCATCAGCACGGCCGCGATCGTTGCGCACACAATCAACGCGACCCCGCCGGCGGTCATCGCAAGCCGGTTGAAAGCCGCCTCTTTCGTCTCCTGCGCCAGCGAGCGTGCGGTCTCCAAAGCCGCGTCACGAATGGCAAGAACAGCAAGCCCGCCCTTCAGCGTCTCGTTGCCGAACTCGATCGACGTCATGCCATAGGCCACGCCGGCGCGCCCTGCAGCAACCATCCTGGCAAACAGCGCCACAACGCCGTCATGCGCGGTCCGCGACGCTATGATCGACTGCCGGATCGCCTGAAGTCCCGGCCTCTCCGGCAGTCGGCCGGCAACAACGTCGATCGACGCCCATGGGATCATCGCCTGTCCCTCAACCCGCGCGAACGCCTCCAGCTGCTGCGGGCCAAGCGGTGCATTCGCACTGATCGACGGCAGCAGCACGGTCGTCCGTCCGCTCACCAGGCTGCGCGACAGCCAGCTGAGGCGCGCGAGCTCCAGCAGGTCCATTGCCACCCCGTTGCTGTGAACCGCCGGGGAATCGGACATTTCCAGCGCCAAATCGATCTGCTGGGCAAGCGCGCTGATGGTCGAGAGATACAACTTGAACACCGCAGGATCCCGCGCGGCCAGCGGACGTGGCGCCATCTCGTCCACGCGGGCGCGCTGGGCTGCCAGACCAGACTTCGCGCGGGTCAGGATCGTCAGTTGCTCCCCAACCCTCGCATAGCTTTGCCGGCCGATCTCAGCCTCGGCAGCGGTAAAGGCTTCATCCGTGGCGCGCCGCGCGGCCATGATGCGCACCCGCCCCGCATCAGCGATCGGCTGTGGCGCCATCAGGGCGTCCGCCGATGGCGGCCGTTCGGAGGTGATCTTTTCGAGCAGGTTGTAAAGCAAGGTATCAGCCTGCAACGCGGCACTCACCCGCGAAGCCTGTCGGTAATCCGACAGCGCACGCAACAGGGAAATCGCCGCGAGTCCGCCCGCCATCAGGCAGATTGCAGACATACAGACCAAGAACAGCCGGCCGATCTTCATGATGCCACCCGTGCAGACGCCCTGACGCACCCATCCACTGGGGCGGACATTGGCAATGACGCAAGAATGCCGAAAAGCGGTTGACCAGCCGGTAAAATGTCGAACAAAGCACAATATCCATGAGGCAGGCTATCCCAGCCCGCCGATGTCACACCGCCGCACGGTCCTCCGAACTGATCCCAAGCTGCTTCAGCTTCCGATGCAGCGCGCTCCGCTCCATCCCCACAAACCCTGCCGTCCGGCTGATATTCCCGCCAAACCGCAAAAGCTGCGCCTGCAGATACTGCGTCTCGAACAGATCGCGCGCCTCGCGCAACGGCAGCGCCATCATGTCCGCCGACGGATCGGCGTTGAACAGCGCCGGCGCCGCCGACCCGATCTCCGGCGGCAGCATCTCCGCCCGGATCGGATCCGCCGTCGTCCCCGGCGCCATGATCAGCAGCCAGTCCACCAGGTTGCGCAGCTGCCGTACATTCCCCGG
>CAIQQQ010000262.1 GCA_903873995.1 uncultured Rhodospirillales bacterium | reverse complement strand
CTCCGGTCCCCGGAGGCGTCATTGAACGGCAGCCCGCTCAGATGCACGCGAACGCCAGGCGCCTGGCTCGCGATCAGGAGGCGCGCGGAGCGCGAAACCCTCAAAACCGGACGCGGCTCGTGCGGCAACCTCAGACCGCGCGGCGCTTCAAGGCAAAGCCGGCAGGCCCGGATTCGCGCCGTCACCGCGTCAAGATCAGAGTCCAAATACCTGTCCACTTCCGACCTAAGGAGACGCCGGACAATAACCGAATCGATTTTTCGACGCTATAGGCCGATGGGGGCGGCGAGGGATTCCCCTGCGGCATCGCGGAGGGTATTGCAGGGGAATGGTCGACGAGAATTCGATTCGTTTGCGCTATGAAGCCCTGCGTTTCCGCCTTGATGAGCGTGGCCGCCGGCTGTTTGCCGCGGCTGAGGCCCGAACCGCGGGCCGTGGCGGCATTGCGGGCGTGGCTCGAGCGACGGGGATAGCGCGAAGCACGATCGGCCGCGGTTTAAAGGATCTGGAGGCGTCCGGGTTTGCCCAAGGAAAGGTTCGTCGTGCCGGGGGAGGACGGCGCTCGCTCACGCGGACGGATGCAACGCTTCTGGACGATTTGCGACGGATCATCGAACCCTCGACGCTGGGCGACCCGATGCGACCGCTGCTTTGGGTTTCGAAGAGTCACGCCAAGCTCACGGCGGCGCTGTGCGCCATGGGGCATCAGGTTGCGGAAAGTAGCATCCCGAAGCTTCTTGAACAGCTTCACTACCGCCGCCAAGTGAATCGCAAGACCAAGGAAGGCGGCCATCATCCCGACCGTGACGCTCAATTCGAGCACATCAATCAGCAAGCCATGGCCTTCCAGGCCTCCGGCCGGCTGGTCATCTCGGTCGATACCAAGGAGAAAGAGCTGATCGGCGACTACAAGAATGCGGGCAGCGACTATCGGCAGCAATTCTAAATTGCGTTGAATCGGGGATTCCCACCAGGCTTGAAACATGATTCAAGCTTGTATGCTGATTCTGCACGAGCTTTTGGATGGATTGAGAGCGGCCTGCGGCGCCTTTCCCGACAAGCGGAAGGGCGACGACGCCACGTATACGATGACCGACATCGGCTTGTCGGCATTTTCGTTGTTTTTCATGCAGTCGGAGTCGTTCCTGTCCTACCAGCGCTCGCTCGAAGAAGGGCGCAAGACCTCCAATTGCCATACTCTGTTCGGCATGGCGAAAATTCCGACGGACAATCACATCCGGTCGATGCTCGACCCGGTTCATCCTTCGCATCTGCAATCCTCGTTTGATCAAGTGGTTGCAGCGCTGCGGGAGAATGGCGGCATGAATGAGTTCCAGCGCCTTGGCGGCCGCGCGATGATCGCCCTGGACGGAACCGAATATTTCTGTTCGTACAAACTCGGCTGTCCGCATTGCCTGACGCGCAAGCGCTCGAATGGAAAGACCGAATTTTACCATTCCATGTTGGCGGCGACCATCGTCGCGCCGGGCCACAACATGGCCGTGCCGCTGATGCCGGAGTTCATCGCCAAGCAGGACGGCGCCGAGAAACAGGACTGCGAGCGCAATGCCGCCAAGCGCTGGCTGACAACGCATTGTGAACGGGTGAGGGCGTTGCGCCCCGTCTATCTTGGCGACGATCTGTTCGCCTGCCAGCCGATCTGCGAGGCGGTGCTGGCGAGCGGCGCCGATTTCCTGTTCACGGCCAAGCCGGAGTCACACAAGGCTTTGTATGACTTCATGAATGGAGCAAGGCTCGATCACGTCTCAATCGCCCGGAAAGAGGGCGCCAAGAAGCTCACCTACCGCTACCGCTGGTTTTCGGGCGCGCCGTTGCGCGACGGCAAGGACGCCCTCACCGTCGATTGGATTGGCGTCACCATCAGCGACGCCAAGGGGAAAGTGACCTACGACGGCGCCTTCGTCACCTCGCTCAAAGTCTCGCGCGAGAATGTCGCCGAGATCGCTGCTTGCGCCAGGGCGAGATGGAAGATCGAGAACGAGAGCTTCAACATCCTCAAAAATAACGGCTATCATCTCGAGCATAATTTCGGCCACGGCAAACAGAACCTCGCCATGCTGTTCGCCGCCATGAACATGCTGGCTTTCGCCATCCATACCGCTTGCGATTGCCTCGAAGATCTATGGGTCAAAGCCCGCGAGG
>CAIQQQ010000261.1 GCA_903873995.1 uncultured Rhodospirillales bacterium | reverse complement strand
CGATCAACCCCACGACTGCGCCCCGCGTCACCACCGGCGCCAACGGCCGCAACGGCTACCGTGACTACGTGATCGACGGTGGCTACCAGTTCCTCGGCGACGGCACCCATGTCTTCTCCGTCCTGGGCCTCATCAACCACGAGGAACAACGTCTCAACGCCGCCTACAACAACGGCGGCTCAGACGGTGTGGCCACCACCCTCAACCAGTTCCGCCTCAATGCCAGTTACTACTACCAGCAGACTTACGGCGCCACGATCGGCTGGACCAAAAGCTGGGGCTCCCGCAACACACTCCTCTACCCCCAGGCCTCCCGCAGTGGCAGCGCCAACGGCAAGCCAGACAGCAACGCCTTCATCCTCGAAGCCGACTACGTTCCCTTCGGCAAAGCCGAATCCTGGGCCGGCCCCTGGGCCAATCTCAAGCTCGGTGCGCAATACACCATCTACACCCAGTTCAACGGAGGCTCCGCCAACTACGACGGCGCCGGCCACAAGGCGAGCGACAACAACACCCTGTATCTGTTCGCCTGGGTGTTGTTCTGAGAAGGCATTAAATAAGCAAGGCCAGGGCTCTGCCCTGGCTTTTGTTCTACTTCCGCTCAGCGCGCCAGTTTGCGAACGCGGCTTTTGTCGCCTCATTCGGGGGGTAGGTTCCCGGGAGGGCCGCGCCTTTTTCGATCAGGCTGAGAATGAAAGTTTCTTGCAGTTCCTGTTCTGCGGCGTCTTGGGCGACGTCTTCGGCGAGATGGGCTGGGATGCAGACCACGCCGTCCGAGTCACCGACCATGAGGTCACCAGGGTAGATGGCCACACCGCCGCAGGCGATCGGCACGTTGAGGTCGATGGCATGGTGGTGGACAAGGTTGAGCGGGGCAGAGGGGTTCTGCACGAAGACCGGCATCGGAAGGCGGCTGATCGGACCTGAGTCGCGCAGGCCGCCGTCGGAGACGAGGCCGGCGGCGCCGCGCTGCATCAGGCGGGTGGTGAGGATCTGCCCGCCGGAGGCGACGCGGCCATCCCCGCGGCAATCGACGACGAGCACGTGGCCGGACGGTGTCGTCTCGATGGCCTTGCGCTGTGGGTGCTCGGGATTGGCAAAGCCGTCGAGCCGGTCGAGGTCCTCGCGGGCGGGGACATTGCGCAGCGTGAAGGCGGGGCCGACAAGATTGGCGTCGTAATGCGCCAGTGGACGGACATTCTGCAGGAACACGTTGCGAAAGCCACGCTTGAACATCTGCGTGGTGAGCGTCGCGGTGCTGCACAGGCGCATGGCGGCGAGGCAGGCGGGGGAGAAGTCCGTCATCGGTTTCGCTCCTGTTGGGTGCTTGGCAAGGGCGTGAGATGCTGCGATGTTACCGGTAACATGTTCGGATGCAACCGGATGGACGATGGAATGTGGTCAGGTGGAGGCGCGGGGCAGGATGCGATGCGGCACGAGCACGCGGTTGGGCTTGGTGGCGCCGTTCATGCGCAGCAGCAGCTGTTCGGCGGCGGACCGGCCGATCTCGGCGCCGTCCACGCGCACGGTGGTAAAGCCAGGCTCGGCGTCTCGGCTGATGTCGAAATCGCCGAAGCCGCAGACGGAAAGCTGGTTGGGCACCGCGATGCCGAGCACACCGGCTTCCAGGATCGCGCCGTAGGCCACGTTGTCCGAGCTGCCGAACAGGGCGGTGCGCCCGGCGAGGCGCTGTGCGATCGCGCGCAGGCCCAGGCGTCCGTCGCGGATTGCGGCCGGGGCGGGCAGGCGGTGCTCGGCGACCATCACGTGACCCAACTGCGCCACCCGCTGAGCGAAGCCCTGGCTTCTCGCCATTGCGCGCGGATCGGAGGCGAGCAGGGCTGCGTAATGCGTGTGGCCCGCAGCGGCGAAGAAATCGGCGACGGCGGCACCCACCTCGCCGTGATCGAACCCCACCAGGATGTCGGTCGGGCTGTCCGACACGTCCCAGATCTCCACAACCGGGATCTGTGCGTCAGACAGCAGCAGCCGCATGGCGGGCGTCCGGTGCGCCCCGGTGAGCAGCAGCCCGTCCGGCCGTCGCGCCAGCACGGCGCGGATCTGCGCGTCCTCCGCCTCGGGCTCATAGCCGGACAAGGCGAGCATGACGTGATAGCCGGCCGCACCCATGGCATCGGTGAACACCTGCACCGGCTCGTGAAACATAGGGCTTGCGATGGTCGGCACCACGGCCGCGATCATACGGCTGCGGCGCGAGGACAGCCCGCCGGCGATGAGGTTGGGCACATAGCCCAACTGCTCGATCGCGGCGCGCACCTTCGCCGCGGTGAGCTGGGACACCCGGTCGGGCGTGTTGAGCACGCGCGAGACGGTCATGGGCGCCACCCCCGCGAGGGCCGCGACATCGGTGATCTTCACCGACGCGAATGGGCCGCGGGATCGGCTGGGCAAGGTTGGGTGCTCCATGGCAAGAACCACAAGCGTAGCCTGAGCCTGGATGCGGCGTAAGACCGCGAAATCTTCAACGGGGGAAAACGACATGAGCACGACTACACGACGCGGCGTGATGGCCGGAGCAGCACTGGCGGCCGGGCTGCCGAGCCTGGCGCGGGCACAAGGCGCTGTGAGCCTCAGCATTGTGGACGTGGCTGGCAACCTGCAACTGACGCGCGAAGGCTTCGAGAATTTCCGCAAGGCCAATCCGGGCCGGGTGAGCCGCATCACCTACACCTCGGCGCCGGCGCCGGAGATCCCGGGCAAGCTGCGCGCGCAGCAGGATGCCGGACGGGTGGACATCGACCTGGTGCTGGGCGGCAATGACGCGCTGGCCGCCGGTATTGACCAGAAGCTGTGGGCGCCGCTGTACCCGGACCATGCCTCCAAGCTGCCGAAGATTGACGCGATCCTGACGCCGATGGCCAAGAAGCTGCAGACGGCAGCAGGCGGGCAGGGGCTTGTGGTGGCAACCTGCCCGGGCGGCCCGATCCTGGAATACATGCCCGACAAGGTCACAAGGGCGCCGGGCACGGCCGAGGAGCTGATGGCATGGTGCAAGGCCCACCCGAAGCGCTTCATGTATGCCCGCCCCGCCAATTCCGGCCCGGGCCGCGCTTTCATGATGGGCCTGCCCTATCTGCTGGGGGACACGGCACCGCGCGATCCGGAGAAGGGCTGGGCCAAGACCTGGGCCTATCTCGAAGAGCTCAGCAAATACATCGAATATTACCCCACCGGCACCGCCTCGGTTTACAAGGAACTCGGCGAGGGCTCGCGCGACATGGTGGCGAGCCATGTCGGCTGGGACATCAATCCGCGTGTGCTCGGCACGGTGCCGAAGGAAGCGAAGATCGCCACCTTGAAGGGCTTCCACTGGATCGGTGACAGCCATTTCATGCTGGTGCCCAAAGGTCTGTCCGCCGAGCGGATGGCGCTCGTGCTCGAGATGATCAGCTTCATGATGCTGCCGGCACAGCAAGCGCTGACCTACGATCGCGGCTATTTCTACCCGGGCCCGGCGGTAGACTGCGTGACCTTGGCGATGGCGCCGAAGGAGAGCCAGGAGGCGATCGCCGAGTTCGGCCGCGCCGAATATGCCGATCTCATCGCCAACAACCCGGTCGAGCTGCCGCTCGACGCCGGCCCGCTGGTCTACGCGTTCCGCCGCTGGGACGAGCAGGTCGGCGCGAAGGTGGGCAAGTAGTCCCATGTCCCTGAGCGATTTCAAGGCCTTGCGGCTGGATGGGATGAGCCGCGACTTCGGCCTGCTGAACGCGCTCAAGGGCATCGATCTGGAGGTCGGGCGGGGCGAGTTCATCGCCCTGCTCGGCCCCTCCGGCTGCGGCAAGTCCACCGCGCTGAACTGCCTGGCGGGACTTTTGCCGCTGTCTTCGGGCAGCATATGGCTGGATGACAAACGCATCGATACCTTGGGGCCGGAAAACCGCGGCTTCGGCATGGTGTTTCAGAACTACGCGCTGTTCCCGCACATGAGCGTGCGCAAGAACATCGGCTTCGGCCTGCGCATGCGCCGGGTTGCCAAGGCCGAAATCGAGCGACGGGTGGCCGATGCCATCCGCCTGGTGCGCCTCGATGCGCAGGCGGAAAAGCTCCCAGGCCAGATTTCCGGCGGACAGCAGCAGCGCGTGGCGATCGCGCGGGCCATCGTGGTGGAGCCGCCTTTGGTGCTGATGGACGAGCCGCTGTCCAATCTGGACGCCAAGCTACGACTGGAGATGCGCGCCGAGATCCGCCGCATCCACAACACGTTGGGCTGTGCGACGATTTACGTCACCCATGACCAAGACGAGGCGCTGTCGCTGGCCGATCGCATCGTCGTTCTGCGCGACGGCCAGATGCGCCAGGTCGGCCGGCCGGAGGAGCTCTACAGCCGCCCCGCCCATGCTGACGTTGCTGAATTCATGGGGTTTCGCAATATGTTGCGAACCAAAGCTGAGATAACGGATGAACTACGCGTGTCGATCGACGATGCCTGGCTCGCGGCCACCCCGGTGGATGTCAAAGCCTCCGGGCCGGCGCGGCTTGCGATACGGCCGGAGGATCTGACCCCGCGTGCCGACGGCCCCATCCGCGCGGTCATTCGCCAGGCCGAATATCGCGGCCGCGACTTCAGTGGCGTCGCGGTCACGGCGGCCGGAACCGAGTTGTACTTCCAGACCGACCGCAAGGTCCGCCTG
>CAIQQQ010000260.1 GCA_903873995.1 uncultured Rhodospirillales bacterium | reverse complement strand
CGGCGAGATCGGCGGCGCGTCGCACCATGGGGGCGCCGCCGCGGCGGAGCAGGCCGGAGAGCGCGTTGCCGAGGCGGGGGGCGTCGTCTGGCGGCATCAGGCGGCCGGTGAGGAGGAGGGCCCAGGCGGTGGCGTTGACGAACATGGAGGGCGAGTGGCCGATATGGGAAGCCCAGTCGCCGGTGCCGATTTTGTCGGCGATCAGGCGGTCTCGGGTGGCGGCGTCCGGCACGCGCAGCAGGGCCTCGGCGAGGCACATCAGCGCCACGCCCTCCGCGCTGGACAGGGCGAATTCATGCATCAGCGCGTCCACGCCCGAGGCGCCGCGCCTGGCGTGACGGACGGCGGCGGCGAGGGTTCGGGCGCGGGCCTGGGCGCGGGCGAGGGCGTCTGGTGACAGGCGCGCCTCGGCGGCGAGGTCCAGCACCATGGTCTCGGGCGCGCGGATGCTGGCGCGAACGGCTTCGCGACAGGGCGTTGCGACTCGGGATAGATCGAGCGCGAGATCGGGGGCGAAGGTGGACATGGCGAACCTCGACGATGGTTCGCGGCATATGTCACGTCAGACCTGGAAATTCACCATAAAATTTGCAAATGGCCGGAAATTTACCCAGGTGCCGGTCAGTGTATGCCGGCCATCATCGCGAGCAGTCCGCCAAACACAACCGCAGCCAGCACGCAGGCGATGAAAGCAACTGGCATCCCAAAAAGATCGCGCGCCATGATCTTTTCCAGTATCGCGTTCAATGTCGTGGGTGAATCGTTGATTATACGATCGGAGTGCGCCAGGTCTTTCTTAATCATGTTTGGCATCGCTGTGAGCCCTGTTGCTAAATCCTTGGTAAGGGAAGACAGCATTGTTCATGCCCGTGGCGCAATGTCTGTTGCACGGGCTGACGTGATCTTGAAGAGCTGGCGGATTTTGGTGTGTTTTGGTACGCCGGTCAGTGGCCGCGGAGGATCTGGCTCAGGAACAGCTTGAGGCGATCGGTCTGCGGGTCTTCGAACATGCGCGTGGGGGTGCCGGATTCGACGATCTCGCCGCGATCCATGAACACCACGCGATCGGCCACCATGCGGGCGAAACCCATCTCGTGGGTGACGCAGACCATGGTCATGCCGCTTTCGGCGAGGCTCACCATGGTGTCCAGCACCTCCTTGATCATTTCGGGATCGAGGGCGGAGGTGGGTTCGTCAAACAGCATGATCTTGGGCTTCATGCACAGGGCGCGGGCGATGGCGACGCGTTGCTGCTGGCCGCCGGAGAGCTGGCCCGGGTATTTGTTGGCCTGCTCGGGGATCTTGACCTTGCGCAGGAAGTCCATGGCCAGCTCCTCAGCCTCGGCCTTGGGCATCTTGCGCACCGAGATCGGGGCGAGGGTGCAGTTCTGCAGGATGGTGAGGTGGGGGAAGAGGTTGAAGGACTGGAACACCATGCCGACTTCGCGGCGGATGGTGTCGAGTGCGCGGACATCGTCGGTGAGCTCGGTGCCGTCCACCACGATGCGGCCCTGCTGGTGCTGTTCGAGGCGGTTGATGCAGCGGATCATGGTGGATTTGCCGGAGCCGGAGGGGCCGCAGACCACGACGCGCTCCTTCTGGTCGACGTTCATGGTGATGTCGCGCAGCACGTGCATGGCGCCGTACCACTTGTTGACCTTGTCCAGAACGATCGCGGGAGCTGCTTCGGCCATGATGGTCTTTCCGGAAAAAGGGCGGGTTAGCGGTTGCGGGCGCGATCGAGCTTGCGCTCGATGCTGCGGCTGTAGGAGCTCATCGTGTAGCAGAAGGCGACGTAGACCATTGCGACGACGATATAGATCTCGGTGGACACGCCCTGCCAGACCGGGTCTGCCATGGCGGTCTTGCTTGCCGTCAGCAGGTCCAGGATACCGATGGTGAGGACCAGCGAGGTGTCCTTGAAGAAGCCGATGAAGGTGTTGACCAGCGGCGGGATGACGAGGCGGAGGGCCTGGGGGAGCGTGATCTTGAGGGTTTTCTGCCAATAGGTGAGGCCCAGCGCGTCCGCCGCCTCGGCCTGGCCCTTGGGCAGCGCCTGCAGCCCGCCACGTACGACCTCGGCCAGATAGGCGGCGGCGAACAGGATGATGGCGACCTGGGCGCGCAGCAGCTTGTCCGGGTTGAGGCCCACCGGCATGAACAGCGGGAACATCACGTTGGCCATGAACAGGAGTGCGATCAGCGGCACGCCGCGGATCAGCTCGACATAGACGATGCACAGGGTCTTGACCGCGGGCAGCGCCGTGCTGCGCCGGCCGAGTGCGACGAGCACGGAAAGCGGGAAGGCCAGCGCGAGACCGAAGGTTGCCAGGATGAGCGTGATCGGCAGGCCGCCCCATTCATCCTGCGGCACGTAGCTCAGGCCGAACACGCCGCCCCACATCAAGGTGAAGATGACAGCGAGGGTGGCGGCCCAGATATAGGCCAGTTCCTTGCGCCAGAACCGGCGGTCTGACGAGACATAGAACAGCCCGATGAACAGCGCGATGCAGATGCCGGCGCGCCATTGCTGGTCGTAGGGGAAGCGGCCGAACAGCATGAAGCGCCATTTGTCGTTGATCGCGGCCCAGCAGGCGCCGGTGCCGTGGGCGGCGCGGCAGGCGGTCGGATCCAAGGCGCCGGTGGCGGTGGTGGGGACCGACCAGATGGCGTTCGCCACGCCCCATTTGAGGAACCCATACAGCGCCCAGGCGATCGCGACGCCGAGCACGAGGGTGACGATCGTGGAGAAGATGCCGTTGAACAGGTTGGCGCGCACCCACGCGAACGGGCCGTAAACGCTGGCCGGCGGGCGCTCACGGGTTGGCGCCGGGCCGGCCTCGGCGATTGCGATGCTGGCGGGAGGGGTCATGGTCTCAACGCTCCACAAGCGCGATGCGCGCGTTGTACCAGTTCATGAACAGGCTGATGGACAGGCTGAAGGCAAGGAACACCGCCATGATGATGCCCACGCCCTCGATCGCCTGGCCGGTCTGATTGAGCATGGTGCCGGAAATCGACACGACGTCCTGAAAGCCGATGGCGACGGCGAGCGAGCTGTTCTTGGTGAGGTTGAGGAACTGGCTCGTCATGGGCGGGATGATGACGCGCAGGGCCTGTGGCAGCACGATCAGCTTCAGGACGGCGCCGGGGTGCAGGCCGATGGCGGCGGCGGCCTCCCATTGGCCTTTCGGCACGGCCTGGATGCCGGAGCGGACGATCTCGGCGATGTAGGCTGCGGTGTAGAGCGTGAGGCCGAGCAGCAGGGCGAAATATTCCGGCGTGATGGTGCCGCCGCCGGCGAAGTTGAAGCCTTTCAGGGCGGGAAAGTCGATTTCGTGGGGCGCGCCGAGGCTGGCCCAGACGAGGGCGGGGAAGCCTGCCATCAGGAGCAGGGCGGCCGGCCACACCGGGGGCTTCACGCCGGTTGCGTCCCGCCTGCGATTTGCTGTGGCGTTCCATGCCATGGTCAGGATGAGGCCGAGCACGCAGGCACCGAGCGCCCACCAATGGGCGGGCTCCCACACCAGGATGGGCAGCTTCAGGCCGCGATTGGATATGAAGATCCAGGACGTGCTGCCGCGGAACTCGCGCGGGCCGGGCAGGGCCTGCAGCAGGCCGTACCAGAACAGCAGCTGCAGCAGCACCGGAATGTCGCGCAGGGTTTCGACATAGACGGACGTGACCTTGGCCACGAGCCAGTTCTTGGACAGCCGGCCGATGCCGATCAGGGTGCCGAGGATGGTTGAGAGGATGATGCCGACGACGGCGACCTTGAACGTGTTCAAGATGCCCTCGATGACCGCGCGGCCCCAGGTGTTCACGGCGGGGTCGTAGGGGATCAGGGTTTCGGCGATCGGGATGCCGGCGGTGTTGGAGAGGAAGCCCAGGCCGGTTGCGATGCGCCGCACTTCCAGATTGTGCTGGGTGTTGGCGACGAGGTACCAGACCACCGCCACAACCAGGCCCACGATGAGCACCTGCCAGACAATGTTGCGAAACATCGGATCTGACCACGACAGGCGCAATCCCCTTTTGGGGGCGGCCCTGGCGTTGGCCAGTCTGGGATCGATTGCGGCGCTGGACATGGTGTTCTCGGTTCCTGACCGGGTTTGGTGGGCGACTCGCGGGCACGCCATGTGTTACGGAAAGAGTCCAGCAAGGTTTGTGCCGCAAGGCGCGCGCCGACTGCATTCCTGTATTGTGCTTCACTTTTTGGCCATAGATCAATCCCGCGGCGCTGCCAAACCGAGACACAAAAAAGGCCGCCCCGATCAGCCGGGGCGGCCTTTTACGCGATCAGTCGATTAGGCGATCAGCGGATCGGGGGGGCGTAGTGCAGGCCGCCCTTGGTCCAGACGGCGTTGATGCCGCGCGGCACGCCGAGCACGGTGATGTTGCGGTCCCAGGTCTCGCCGAAATTGCCGACCTGCTTGATGATGTTGTAGGCCCATTTCGCATCGAGGCCGAGCGACTTGCCCATCTCGCCCTCAACGCCGAGCAGGCGGCGGATGTCGGGGTTGGTGCTGGCCAGCATCTCATCGACGTTCTTGCTGCTGACATCCATCTCCTCGGCGGCGACGGTTGCGAAGTAGGACCAGCGCACGATGTCGAACCACTTGTCGTCGCCTTTGCGCACGACGTAGCCGAGCGGCTCCTTGCTGATGATCTCTGGCAGCAGCAGGAAATCGTCCTTGTTGGTCTGGGTGGCGCGGAAGGTGGCGAGCGCCGAGCTGTCGGTGGAGTAGGCATCGCAACGGCCGGCGAGGAAGGCGGCCTGGATCTCGGCGAGGTCCTGGATGAGGATCGGGGTGAACTTCATCTTGTTCACGCGGTAATAGTCGCTGATGGCGAGCTCGGTGGAGGTGCCGGGCTGGACGCAGATCGTGGCGCCGTCCATCTCCTTGGCGGACTTCACGCCGAGCGCCTTCTTCACCAGGAAGCCGGTGCCGTCATAGTAGTTCACACCGGCGAATTCGAGGCCGAGGCTGGCTTCGCGGCCCAGGGTCCAGGTGGTGGAGCGGACCAGCAGGTCGATCTCGCCGGACTGCAGGGCTGTGAAGCGGTTCTGCGTGGTGGTGACGGCGAACTTCACCTTGTTCGCGTCGCCGAGGACGGCGGCGGCGACGTTGCGGCAGCTGTCGGCGTCGATGCCGCGCATGATGCCCTGGCTGTCGGGCAGCGAGAAGCCCGGGACGGCGCCGGCGACGCCGCAGATGAGGGTTCCGCGCGCCTTGACGGCATCAAGGGTGGCAGAGCCGCTGGGCTGCGCCATGGCCGGGAGGGCCGCCAGAAGAGCGGAGGCCAAGAGCCCCGCGCCTACGGTCAGACGGAACATGAGGATCATCCTTTTGCTGCGCTGCGGGTATGGCCCCGCAATCTGCGCGACACTGCCCCGCGTTGGATGCAAGATCAAGCGCTGGCGTCTGAACCGGAACGATCAGGTGAGATCAGAGCAGGCGTTCCGGCGGGGTGTCGGGGCGGTCCACGGCGTGGGCCATAAGGTCTTCCAGACGGCAGTCCCGCAGGGCGCCGGTATGGGTGGCGCCGAGGACAACCGGCGGGGCGTGGCCGGCCTCGAACGCCTCCTGCCAGCGTGGCGCGCACAGGCACCAGCGATCGCCGGGCTTGAGGCCGGGGAAGCCGTATTCCGGGCGGGGGGTGGACAGGTCGTTGCCGGCCGCTTTGCTGAAGGCCAGGAATGTTTCGGTGACGCGGGCGCAGACGGTGTGGCTGCCGCGATCCTCGGGCCCGGTGTCGCAGCAGCCGTTGCGATAGAAGCCGGTGAGGGGGGCAAGCGAGCAGGCCTCCAGCACGTCACCCAGAACGTTGCGGGCGCGTTCGCGCTCCGGGCCGCCGCGGCGCGGAGTATGGCTGCCGTCTGGCATGGTGCACCTCTTGTGGCTTGGGTCTGCGCAAGGCACATCGGCGCGATGGTCAATCTGGTCAAGCTTGCTGTTGGGATAAGGGATGTGGCGCAGCTGCGTGCCGTGCAGGCGATGCGGGAGGAGCGCGATCCGCCGTTGCGCCATCAGACGCGGAACCGGCCGAAACGGGCGGACGAGCTGGTGGAGGGCGGGTCGATCTATTGGGTGATCGCGGGGGCTGTGGTGGTGCGGCAGCGGATTTTGGCTGTCGTGGCCGATCGGTGGGACGACGCGACGGTGTGCGCGGGGCTGGTGCTGGATCCCGTTCTTGTGCCGGTCGAAGCCCGGCCGATGAAGGCGTTTCAGGGGTGGCGGTATCTTGAGGACCCGCCGGGTGATGTGGTGGCCGGGCGTGCGGGGGGTGAATTGCCGGAGGCGATGCGGGCGGAGCTGCGGGCTTTGGGGCTGCTGTAGTGGACCAGATCTGACACTTTGACGGGGTGCGGCCGGACTGCGCGATCGATGTCGGATGCCTCGTGGCAATCATCTGCTGGTTCGCCACTCTCTGTGCGTTGCGGCAAAGCAGCCGACGATATTCGCACGCAGCCAGGCCGTCGCCTTGTCGTTCCGGGAGCTTGCAGGCCACAGCATCGACACCGTCCAGGGACGTGTTTCGACCGGCAGCTCGAAGCGCTGCAGGCGGCTGCCGGCGAGAACGCGGCTTGCGATCCGAGACGGAACCGCAGCAATCAGGTCGCTGGCTTCCAGGACAGCGGGCAGCACCATGAAAAACGGCAGCGTGAGCGCGATCCGACGTCGCAACCCCTTAGCCGCGAGCGCCTCGTCCAGATTGCCGTACGTGTCGCGTCTTGTGGTGACCAGGGCATGCGGATGGTCGGCAAAGCTTCGCACGTCGATGCGACCGTTCGAAATCGCCGGATGATCGATGCGGGCCACGCCGACAAAACGCTCCCGGAACAACGATGTCACGACGGCGCGCTCAGGCGGGCTGGGGAACACGCCGAGTGCGAGGTCCACCTCGCCGCGGTCCAGCATCTCCGAAACCGTGCCCTTCTCATAACCGATCACCCGCAGGTCAACGCCCGGGGCGTCTGGCCTGAGGCGGGCGACGAGGTCAGGCAACAGCACGAGCGCGGTGTAATCCGTGCTGCCGATCGCAAAGCTGCGCGTGGCGGTGTGCGGATCAAAGCCGATGCCGGCTTCAAATGTGCTGCGGAGCTGTGCCAGTGCCGCCACGATGCCGGGCGCGATTTCGAGTGTCTTGGCGGTCGGGCGCATCTCGCCGGCGACCCGCACGAACAGCTCGTCCTGCATCAGGACACGCAATCGGCGCAGGGCGGAGCTCATGCCCGGCTGGCCGAGACCGATCCGGCGCGCCGCCGCCGTGACGCTTCGCTCTTCGAACAAAGCCTCAAAGGCGACCAGGAGATTGAGATCGATTGACGAAAGTTCCATTGCTGGCAGAGATTTTAGGAATGCCGATTATCGATTTGCAACATTCCAGAGGCGTTCACATATGCCTCGCGACCAAAGAGGAGCGCGGTCGATGAGCAAGAACACAGATGTCGTTCAGCGTTTTGCAACGGAGTTCCTGGGGCATGCGAACCTTGCCGTCGCCGACGAAACCGTCGATGCGGCCGTGGTCGTCCACACCGGATTGAGCCCGGCCGATCCGATCCGCGGCCGAGAGGCGTACAAGCAGATCCTGGCCGGCTTCGCCGACGCCTTTCCAGTTGAGCGCATGGACATTCATGAGATCTTGGACGCCGGTCAGGATCGCGTGCTCCTGCGCTTCACGGCACACGCGATCCACACGAAGGACTATTATGGAGTGGCCGCGACCGGGCGGGCGGTGCCGATGCACGAGACACACCTGATCCGCCTCAGGGACGGTCAGATCGTGGAGAACTACGTCGGTGCCGTGAACCTCGCGTTCGAGATGATCATGGCGCCTGTCATCGCGCCGATGGTGCTCGCATGAGCGCGACCGTGGCAGGCCCGCTGCAGGAGAGCTTCGCCGGCCAGCGCATCGTGGTCGTGGGTGGCACGGCCGGGATCGGGGCGGCCATCGTCCGTGGTGCTGCCGGTCGAGGTGCGACCGTCATTGCGGCCGGGCGGCGTGCGAGCGAGCATATGTTTGGCGCAGTCCAAGGCGTCGAGGCGCGGGCGATCGACATTGCCTCTGAGGCATCGATCCGTGCGTTCTTCGCTGAGCTTGGG
The DNA here is from genome assembly GCA_903873995.1 of uncultured Rhodospirillales bacterium. Lineage (GTDB taxonomy): Bacteria > Pseudomonadota > Alphaproteobacteria > Acetobacterales > Acetobacteraceae > CAIQQQ01. The sequence continues at coordinate 5,925 of CAIQQQ010000260.1, read as the reverse complement.
CCGGTGGACCATCTTGTGGTCACCGCGGCCTTCGTGCGGCCGGGACCATTCAGGAACGGCAGCATGGATGACGCCCGCACCTCGTTCGAGGGGAAGTTCTGGTCGCAATATCTTTGCGCGCGATACGCCGAGGTGAGCCGATCCATCCTGCTGTTCTCGGGCGCCTACAGTCGACGCCCGCAGCCTGGCGTATCGATCATTGCGGCGATCAATGGCGCGGTTGAAGCGCTCGGGCGGGCACTTGCCGTCGAACTGGCGCCGGTGCGTGTCAATGTGGTCTCACCGGGTCTGATCCAGGGCACCGACGCCTATGCCAAGATGCCCCAGGACGTCCGCCAGGCGATGGTCGATGGCACGGCGAAGCGGCTGCCGGCGCGGCTGGTTGGCGATGCCGACAGTGTTGCGGGGCCGGCGCTGTCGTTGATGGCCAGCCCCTACGCAACGGGGACCGTGCTGGACATCGATGGCGGCGGCTTGCTGGTTTGACGGGGTCGTGTCGGTCATCGGCGGTGCGTCCGGCTTCAGGAGGCTGTTGGGCCAGTGAGGTTTGTTTTAACAGATCGAAACTTGTTGCGCCGTGTGATTCTTGCCGCCGGCGATCACGCCCTAGCCAACCGGCGAGACCCGTTGCAGACTCGCCCCCAAGGTAACGGGAGCAAGACATGTCCAAGGTCATCATCAGTTGCGCCATCACTGGCGCGATCCATACGCCGTCCATGTCTGACGCGCTGCCGATCACGCCCGATGAGATTGCGCAGGCCTCCATAGAGGCGGCCGAGGCCGGGGCGGCGATCATCCATCTGCATGCGCGCGATCCGCAGACCGGGGAGCCCTCGCCCGATCCGGCTCTGTTCATGCGGTTTCTCCCGGTGATCAAGCAGGCCTGTGACGCGGTGATCAACATCACCACCGGCGGCGGGATGAACATGACCGTGGAGGACCGGCTTGCAGCGCCTTTGCAGGCGAAGCCGGAAATGGCGAGCCTCAACATGGGGAGCATGAACTTCAATATCTCGGGTGCTGCCGAAAAGCCGCGCGACTGGAAGTTCGCGTGGGAGAAGCCCTATCTGGAACGCACCACCAACCATATTTTTCGCAACACCTTTGACGACATCGCCAAGATCACGCAGATGCTCGGCAAGGATCACGGCACGCGCTTCGAGTTCGAGTGCTACGATATCGGCCATCTCTACAACCTGGCCTATTGCGCGGACAAAGGCTGGATCGAGCCGCCATTCTTCGTGCAAAGCATCTTCGGCATCACCGGCGGCATCGGGCCCGACATCAACAACCTGAACTTCATGCGCGAGACCGCCAACAAGCTGTTCGGTGCGGATTACGTATGGTCCGTGCTCGCTGCCGGCCGCCACCAGATGAGCTTCTGCACCATGGCCGGCATCATGGGCGGCAATGTGCGTGTGGGGCTGGAGGACAGCCTCTATATCGGCAAGGGCCGGATGGCGACGTCCAACGCGCAGCAGGTGGCCAAGATCCGGCGCATCCTGGAAGACCTTAGCCTTGAGATCGCCACCCCCGCCGAGGCGCGCGAAATCCTGAAGCTCAAAGGCGGCGACCGGGTCGGGTTCTGAGCGGGGGACGAATGGGCAGGGGCTGTCCGAGATGTTGTCCACGTCCGGCCCATTCGGCATCGAGGCGGTGCTGACGCTGTCAGGGGTCGCCGACGCCAACGTCTTGATCGCGTGCGGCGCCTTCGCGACCGGTCGAAGCGCTGCGGGTCTGCTTGAGGCATGATGGTGCCGGCGGACGGAGCTGTGGCGCAAGACGACGTCGGATCACTCTGGCTCACGCTCGTGCAGGCGCTGGATGCGGCGGACGGGCCGGCGGCCGAGGCGCTGTTTGGCCGGATATGGGGCGCGGTGGCGGCCTCCAGCCTTGATGATGCCGGACTTCGCATCCTGGTCACGCGCATCGGGTTGATTTCATACGAGGTTCCGGCCCACTGGGCGCAACTTCGTGCGATGTGGCAGGCACAGTCCGCCGGCCGCACCGAGGCTCGGGCGCGGCCACAGGCTGGCGCCCTGCTCGACGCCATGCTTGGCCCCGACGACGCCCCCGGGGATCACCGCGGCATCATCCAGGCCATCGTCGCGCGCGACGATCTGGAACTGCTGCGACATGTCACCGGCAGCCATCCTGTCCACGGCGCCGCCATGATCCGCGCCGCCATCGACCCTGACTGGCTTGCATTGCAGGCATCGTCCGGCAACGCACAGGCGCTGTTCCTGGCCGCCGTCGCCCTGACCGCAGCCGGCGAAAGTCCGGCTTCACGGCTCTCCCGGTTGAGGTTGCCCGCGCCCGACACGCCGGCCGCTCAAGCCGTGCACGAGTTGATCAACGCCCGCACCGCCCGCGTGCGCGGCCTTTCCCTGCCTGCCATCCGGCCAGGCCGGGTGCGTGTGGCCCTGTGCGTGTCTGGCCAGCTGCGCGGCTGGCGTGCGGCCCTGACCACGTGGCAGGCGTTGCTCGAGACCACCCACGAGGTGCGCATCTTCGTGCATTCCTGGCGCCAGATTGGCCGGAAATCCGCCAGTCCGTCGCATCTCTATCGGAGCTTCTCCGGCCGTGTGCTCGCCGAGCTCCAGCGTGCGGTGGCCCTCAGCAGTGCTGCCGGAAACGACGCGTTCCTGTTCCAGGCGTATCCCCGCGTCATCGCGTGGTTCGACCGGGGCGAGGAGGTGGGCGAGGAGGACGTGCGCGACGTTTATGGCGCCGACGCGGCTGTGCTGGAGGACGATACCAGGCCGCCGGACAATACGCTCAGCAACCCGCAGAAAATGTATGCCAAGGTGGAGCGCTGCTTCGAGCTCGTGCAATCCAGCGGCATCGCGTTTGACATCGTCGCGCGCATCCGCCCGGACAAGAGTTTTGGTCCCTCGGACGTCTTCGATTGGCGCGCCATGGCAGCACGCTCGCATGCCGAGCAGGCCATTTTCACTGATCTTGCGCCTGAGATGCACCCGTGGGGCGACCTGATCGTGGGCGACCAGTTCGCCTGCGGGATCCCGTCGGTCATGGCGGCCTATTCGCGCACCAACGCGTTCACCGTTGCGGCCCATGCGCGCCAACTGCATGGGTTTCCGCCCTATTACGACGGCCACCGCAATTTCGCCCGTACTTGCCTGATGACCGGCGTGCGAATGCTGGGTGCACCTGGCCTGGCGTTCGGCCGCCTGATTGACCCGCCAGGAATTGCGCCGACGACGCTGCTCAGCCTGATCCGACAGGATATCGCGGCCCGAGCGGCAAACCCCTTCGACCAACGCCTTCTTGCCGCGGCCGAGGCGGATGCGGCGGTGTTGGGCGATGAACCGGTTCGCTGACGCACTGAGGCACCGGAGACGGCAATCGGATGCCGATGGGCCTTCGGTCTTGCCTCAGACCAGCTCCGGCTCCCGGACGCTGCGTTCGGGCAGGCCGCGGGCGGCGATGATGAGGCATTCGGGCAGGGGGCGGCTGGGGGTTTCGGGGTCGGTGGGCGGTGGGGGGGGTGGGGTTGGGACGATCGGGTCTCCGCCCCAGCCGGCGCCGCGGTTGGGTCTGCGCAGAACGCGGAGTTCGCGGAAGGCGAGGGCGAGGGGTACGCCGAACGTCAATGCGCCGCTGAGCAGAACCTGAGTTGTCGGACTCACTTTGGGCCTCCTGATCCGGGTTTATCTTAGCGCTGTCGCGTGGTTGCAACGCAAGCGGTCTTGACCGGCGGGGCGGCTGCGCTGAGGGTTGTTGGATGACCGATCCTGCTCTGCTGCATCGCAGCCTTTTGACCATCGACACGCATATCGACATTCCCTGGCCGGAAGGGCCTGGTTTTCTGGATCGGACCGGCCGGAAGGTCGATCTGGCGAAGATGCAGGCGGGGCATCTGGGGGCGGGGTGTTTTGCGGCCTATGTGCCGCAGGGGCCGCGGACGCCGGAGGGGCATGGGGCTGCGCATGTGCGGGCGGTGTCGATGCTGCGGTTCATTGCCTCGATGGGCGGTGGGCAGGCGGATGTGTGCAGCAGTTCGGCCGCAATCGCGCGGGCGCATGCGGCGGGGCGGATTGCGATCGTTCCGTGTGTTGAGAACGGGCATGCGCTGGGCGGGGAGGCCGCGCGGGTGGCGCAGTTCCGCGCGCTGGGCGCGGTTTACATGACCTTGACGCATAACGGGCACAACGCGCTGGCGGACAGCTCCAACCCGCGGACGGATCTGGGCGATGGGCCTGCGATGCATGGCGGGCTGTCGGCACTTGGGCGCGAGGTGATTTTGGAGATGAACCGCAACGGGATGATCGTGGATATCGCGCATGTGTCCAAGGACAGCATGTTGCAGGCGGCGGCTTCGTCTCGCACGCCGGTGATGTCCACGCATTCGTGTGTGAAGGCGCTGTGCGACAATCCGCGCAATCTGGATGATGAGCAGCTGGATGCGCTGCGGGATGTGGGCGGGATGATCAACATCACCGCGGTGAGCGGGTTTTTGAAGGCGGGGGCGAAGCCGGAGCAGGTGACGCCGTCTGTTTATGTCGATCACATCGATTATGCGGTGGCGCGGATCGGGATCGATCATGTGGGGATATCGTCGGATTTCGATGGGGGCGGGCATTTCAAGGGGTGGGAGGATGCGGGGCATTCCGCCAACATGACCCGTGCGCTGGTGGAGCGCGGGTATGACGAGGGGGCGATTGCCAAGCTGTGGGGCGGCAACTTCCTGCGGATTTTGCGCGTGGTGGAGGAAGCTGCCGCCTGAGCCGGTTCAGCCGATCGTCATGCGCTGCAGGACGGAGTCTTTCCAGAGATAGCGGTGGGCGAGTGCGGCGGTGGCGTGAACGCCGGCGAGGATCAGGAGCAGGTTGGTGGCGAGCTCGTGATAGCCGCGCAGGGCTGAGCGAAGGGCACGTTCGCCGGTGATGAGGACCGGCAGATGGCCGAGGGCGAGGATGTCGTCTCCGCGCATCGCCTCGTAGGCGAGGCCGAAACCGAGCACGGCGATCACCAGGGCGTAAAGTCCCCAATGGGCGGCCTTGGCGGCGAGACCGAGGGCGCCGGTGTCGGCTGGGGGCAGCTTCGATCCGGCGACGTTGCGCCAGAGCAGACGGGCGATGATGAGCAGGATGAGGGCGAAGCCGATCAGGATATGGGCCGAGCGGGGCCAGACCGCGTTTTCGCGGCCAAAGACATCGACGATCTGGGCGAGGCCCCAGTTGGCGGCGATCATGCCCAGGGTGATCCAGTGGAACAGCACCGTGCGGCGGTCATAGCGAAGCGTGTCGGTCATGAGTGGGTTTATCCGTTGCCAATGAGAATGCCGGTTGCGAACACCAGGAGGCCGCCGAAGCCAACCTGCAGCGCTGCTGAGAGTGGGGGCGTGTCCATATATTTCCAGCGGATCCAGCTGATGATGCCGAGTTCGGCGATCACGACCGCGATGGCTGTGCCGACGGCGGTGCGGAAATCGGGAATGAGGAAGGGCAATGTGTGGCCGATGCCGCCGGCGGTGGTCATGAGGCCGCAGATGGCGCCGCGGATCCAGGGGGCGCCGCGGCCGGTGAGGGAGCCGTTGTCGGACAGCGCTTCGGCAAAGCCCATGGAGATGCCGGCGCCGAGCGAGGCTGCGAGGCCGATCAGAAACGCGTCCCAGCTGTTCTGTGTGGCGAAGACGGCGGCGAAGACGGGGGCGAGGGTGGAGACGGAGCCGTCCATCAGGCCTGCGAGACCTGGCTGGATGACGCGCAGGACGAACATGCGGCGTTCGGCCTCTTCCTCGCTTTCCTGCACGCTGGTGGGGACGTTGTGTTCCATCAGAAGGTCGGCGGTGTGTTCGTGGCCTTCCTCGGCTTCGGCGAGATCGCCCAGGAGTTTTCGGATATGGGTGTCTGACGTGCGGCCGGCGGCCTGGCGGTAGAAATTGGCGGCTTCGGCCTCCAT
>CAIQQQ010000259.1 GCA_903873995.1 uncultured Rhodospirillales bacterium | reverse complement strand
CCCAGCCGCGTCACCTCGGCCACCAGAGCGTTGCGGTCGCGGAAATGGCGATACGGGGCCGCCGGCGACACCCCGGCCGCGCGCGCCGCCTCGGCAAACGTGAAGCCCTGCGGCCCCCGCTCCGCGATCAGCCCCAGGGCCGCGGCGATCAGCGCCTCGCGCAGATTGCCGTGGTGATAGGAGTTGCGCCCGCCGGCGTTCGGGCCAGAGGCGGGTGGATCGTCAGAGGTGAATCGCATGTGAAAAGGCCATACATTATTTACGGGACCAACACACGTCTCGTGGCAGGCGCCCGAATCCACACGCTGACGGGCCGCACGATGTCACGGAAGCGTCGCACAACCGTCATGCGGAGATCGTCGTCGGGCGGTAGGAGCAGGGATCTTCGGCCGGGACCGCATTTTGGATCAGACCGCAGCCTTTTCGCCGCTGGCAGCAACACACCGTTCCCGGCACCGGGCCCGGACCTGGCCTCTGGCGCTGGCCCTGCTCGCGCCCTCTCTGATCCTGCTGACCGCCTTCACCTACTGGCCCATCATCGGCGTCACCCTGCGCAGCCTCACCCAGCAGCGCTTCGGCCAGCAGCCGCAATGGGGCACGGACAACTACGCCCGCCTGTTCGCCGACCCGCATTTCATCACGGCCGCACAGAACACGGTCGTCTACGCGATCGGCACCATCGGCCCAAGCCTCGCCCTCGCGCTCGCCTTCGCCCTCGCCCTGCGCGAGACCGGCCGCCTCACCGCCCTGCTGCGCACCATCCTCGTCATGCCGCTGCTGATCCCGCTGGTCGCTGCCGCAGCCCTGTTCGTGTTCATCTTCCTGCCCGGCGGCGGACTGCTCGACTGGCACCTCGCGAAGTTCGGCATCGCCGCCACCAACTGGCTGGGAGACCCCGATCTCGCCCTCGGCGCCGTCATCGCCATCACCATCTGGAAGAACACCGGCTACTACATGCTGTTCTTCCTCGCAGGCCTAGCCGGCATCCCCGAGGAATATCACGAGGCCGCCAAGATCGACGGCGCGGGTGCCGCAACCCGCTTCCGCCGCATCACCCTCCCGCTGCTCGGCCCCACCATCGGCTTTGTTTCGGTGATCGCGCTGGTCAACGTGCTGGTGCAGATCGACCACGTCATCGTCATGACCGGCGGCGGCCCGTCCGACAGCACCAACATGATCCTCTATTACATCTACCAGCAGGCCGAGCAGAACATGGATGCCGGCCTCGCCTCGGCCGCGACGGTCGTGTGCGTGGGAGCCCTGCTCGCGCTTGCGGTGATCGGCCTGCGGACCCTGGAACGGGGCATCCACTATGAAAGCTAGCAGAATCGGCCTCGCCCTGGCCGGTGCCGCGGCCTTGCTGTGGCTGGTGCCGTTCCTGTGGATGGCCGTCGCCTCCATGCGGCCGGACGTCTCGGGCACGCTCGATCTCGCAGCCCTCATCCCGCACGGACCGTTCGGCTTTGCCAACTACGCGAACGCCTGGACCAGCGGACGCTTCCCGGTCTGGTATCTCAACACCGTGCTGCTCTGCGCCTTCATCCTCGCGGTGCAGACCATCACCGTGAGCCTCGCCGGCTACGCCTTCGCCCGCCTGCGCTTCCGCGGCCGCGGCGTCGTTTTCGCGATGTTCCTGCTGCAACTGCTGCTGCCGCCCGCCGTGCTGGTGGT
>CAIQQQ010000258.1 GCA_903873995.1 uncultured Rhodospirillales bacterium | reverse complement strand
CCTGTCCTGGCTGTTCTGGCAGATGGGCAGCGCGCCGTATCTTGGTGGCGGCTTTGGGCATTTCTATGCCTATGCACCGACCAAGATGGAATATCCGATCAACCGCTTCGCCATGGAGGTGAAGCGCCAGCTCGATGTGCTCGACCGGCGCCTGGCGGAGAGCGCGTATCTGGCGGGCGATGCCTACACGATCGCCGATATAGCGGTGTTTCCCTGGTATGGCGGGCTCGCGCTCGGTTGGCTTTATGGCGCCGCTGCGTTCCTGGATGTGCAGTCCTACAAGAATGTGCAGCGCTGGGCGGCCGACATTGGCGAACGACCGGCGGTGAAGCGCGGGCGGATGGTCAATCGCATGCAGGGCGAGCCTTCGTCGCAGCTGCGCGAGCGGCATGACGCGTCTGACTTCGACACCAAGACCGAAGACAAGCTTGCCGCTCAGAGCTGACCTCAGGGGCCGGTTAAGAGGGCCGGGAGGGCTGGGGCGGCGCCCTGGCCTTCACCGGCCCTTAACCATTCCGACGCATCCTCGCTCCAGACCATGATCGCCCCAGGCTGAAAAAGCCGAGGGCCATGCTCCAGGAGAGTGTGATGAGCAACACCGGCATCAATCTGTTTGCGCTGGCCGATCAGCGCCTGGCCTGGATCAATTCCCGGCAGAGTGTGCTGGCGCAGAACATCGCCAATGCGAACACGCCGGGCTGGAAGGAGCGGGACATTCCCTCCTTCGCCACCATGCTGTCCGGCCAGGGGATTGCGGCACCGGAACCGGTGCGCACGAATCCGATGCACCTGCGGGGCACTCAGCCCACCCTTGCGGGGTCGAAGATTGTGCGCGGCGAGAGTGCGCCGGACGGCAACGCGGTGGCGATTGACGAGCAGATGATCAAGGTCGCGCAGACCGAGACGGATCATCAGACCGTGACGGCGATCTACACCAAGTATCTCGGCATGCTGCGCATGGCGCTCGGGCGTTAAGGCCGGGGCGCTGATGCGCGGGCACTGACGGCATAGGGGAAAGGCACTTTCATGGATCTCGACAAGGCGCTGCAGATTTCCGCCCGCGGCATGGAGGCGCAGACCACGCGCCTGCGTGTGATCGCCGAAAACCTCGCCAACCAGGACACCACCGGCGGCACGCCCAACGCCGACCCGTATCGCCGCAAGACCGTGACGTTCGAGAATCAGCTGGACCGCGCGACGGGCACGCCGGTGGTGACGGTCAAGAAGGTGGGCGTGGACAAATCCGACTTTCCGCAGCGCTACGATCCGTCCCATCCGGCGGCGGATGCGAAGGGCTACGTCAAGACGCCCAACGTGAACAGCTTCGTTGAGGTGATGGACATGCGCGAGGCGCAGCGTTCTTACAGCGCCAATCTGCAGGTGATGCAGGTGACCCGCGGCATCCTCACCCGCGCCATCAGTATGTTGAAATGAGGATCTGACCCATGACGATCGCTCCCTTGGCGGCCACGGCCGCGAACGCGCTGCAGGCCTATCGCACGACCTCGGAGATCGGCGGCCCGGACACCACCGGCGGCATGAATGCCGGCGGCGCCAGCTTCGGCAGCGTGCTGCAGACTGCTCTCTCTGGCGTTGTCCAGCAGGGGCACGACGCGGAGACCAAGTCGGTTCAGGCGGTGTCCGGCCAGGGCAACATTCTTGATGTGGTGTCTGCGGTTTCCAAGGCCGAGATGTCGCTGCAGACCACGATCGCCGTGCGGGACCGGGTGGTTGCGGCCTATCAGGACATCATGCGCATGCCGATCTGATCTCGCCTGAAATCCACCCCCGATGCTGCGGGGGCAGACCCAGAAAGGGACTGCACGATGAACGAAGGCGATGTGGCCAACGTGATGCGCGAGACGATCATCGTCTTGCTGAAGCTTGGTGGCCCGGTGCTGATTGCGGCCCTGATCGTAGGCGTGGCGATGTCACTGATCCAGGCGGTGACCCAGATCAACGAACCGACCTTGGCGTTCGTGCCGAAGGTGGCGGCGATCTGCGGTGCGTTCCTGGTCGCGGGGCCGTTCATGCTGGCCACCCTCACCGACTACATGCGCGCGCTGTTTGATCGGGTCATTGCCGTCGGCGGCAGCTGAGCAGAAATCCGGCAATAAGGGGGGCGTTCGCCATGCTCGATCCAGCCACCGTGCTTGCCGATCTGCCGGCGTGGGCGTTCGCGGCCATTTTGCTGATCGCGCGGATCGGCTGCGCCTGCATGCTGCTCCCGGGAATCGGCGAGGCGGAGCTGCCGGCCACGGTTCGGACGCTGTTTGCATGCGCCTTCGCAGCACTTGTGTTTCCGTCGGTGGCGCCGCTGATGCCGCCGGTGCCTTCTGATGTGCCGCGCACCGTGATGATGGTGGCGGCTGAGGTGTTCACCGGGCTGTGGCTGGGGTGGCTCGCGCGGCTGATCATGATGGCGTTGCCGATGGCCGGGCAGATCGTGGCGATCGCGATCGGCACGACCAACGTGCTTCAGCCCGATGCGATGCTGGGCGGCGGCGCGTCCGCACTCTCGCGGATGCTGGGCCTTGCGGCACCGGTCCTGGTCATGGCCGCGGGGCTGCATGCGCTGCCGCTCTCGGCGCTCGCCGGCAGCTATCAGCTGGTTCCGCCCGGACAGTTCCTGCCGATGGCCGAGACGACGGATGCGGTCGTGGGCGCCGTGGGCGAGGCGTTCGCCCTGGCGCTACGGCTTTCCGCCCCGTTCCTGATGGCGGCTGTGCTGTTTCATGCGAGTCTGGGGCTGGTGGCGCGTCTGGTGCCGCAGTTGCAGACCTATTTCGCGGCCGTTCCAGGCCAGATCGCCGGCGGGCTGGCGCTGCTCGGCATCGCGATCCTGGCGATCTCCAACGCGTGGCTCGACGCGGCACAGCACAGCCTTGCCGCTATGCCCGGCCTCTGACCTGTGAGGCCTTCAAATCATGGCCGATGACGACAAGGACAACGACGACAAGACACAGGACGCCTCGGCCCAACGGCTGCGCCAGGCACGGGAGGATGGCCGCGCGCCGCTGTCCCGCGAGGTTGCCGGCCTTGCGGTGCTGGTGGCCGGATCGATGATGCTGAGCCTGCAGACGCCTGCTGCGGTGCGGGAGGCAGCGGGGCTGTTCCAGGGCATTCTCGCGCAGTCCTATCATCTGGAGGCGGGCGCGGCCCTGCACATGGCCAGCCGCGCGTTGATGCTGCTGGCGCTGCCGATCGCCATTGCGGCGGCCATGGCGGCCGCGGCGGGGGTGTTGCTGCAGACCGGGTTTTTGATCCATCTGTCAGCAGTGACGCCGGATTTCGGGCGGGTCAGCCCGCTGTCTGGCCTCAAGCGGGTGTTTGGCGCGCACAACCTGATGCAGGCGGCGAAATCCATCCTCAAGGTCGCCGTGGTGGGGTTCGCCGGCTGGTCGGCGCTGTCCGGCGCGTTGCCGCTTGTAATGCAGGCACTTGACTGGACGCCAGGGCGGCTGGTGGAGCAGATCTGGGCGCAACTGGCCGCAGTCCTTGTGGCGATGCTCGGAGCGTATGGCCTGTTCACGGCGGCCGATGTTCTCAAGACACGCCACAGCTTCTTCTCCGGTCTGAAAATGACCAAGCAGGAGCAGCGCGATGAAATGAAGGATGCGGACGGTGATCCGCACATCAAGGGCAAGCAAAAACAGATCCGCATGCAGCGTGCCCGGCGGCGCATGATGGCGGCGGTGCCGAAAGCGACCGTGGTTGTGACCAACCCCACACATTACGCGGTGGCGTTGTCTTACGATCGGGCGAATGGTGGGGCGCCACGCATCGTGGCGAAGGGCATGGACGATGTGGCAGCCAGGATCCGGGCCGTGGCCGAGGAGGCGGGCGTGCCGCTCGTGGCGAATCCGCCGCTGGCACGGGCGCTGTACCCCATGAAGCTCGGCAGCGAGATCCCGCCGGAGCATTTCAAGGCGGTGGCGGAGCTGATCGCCTATGTGTGGCGGCTCAAGACGCCGCGCGCGAGGCCGGCCGCATGATCCCACGATGGCTTTCCGCGACCTGGCCGTGGCGCCGCTTTCGCCGCGCGGGCCGGCGCCCGCTGCTGGAGACGCTGGCGAGCCCGCTCGACCCGCTGGCGCAGCTGCTGCTGGATGATGCCGTTGGGCCCGCCCTGGTGATCGACCGGCGCGGCCAGATCACGCGCGTCAACTCCGCCCTCACCCAGATGCTGGCGGACAATGCGGCGATCCCGGCCGGCGCTCCGGCGGACATCGTGTTCGCGGCGGCGGCGCGCGAGGCGGCCCTGAGCCAGATCCGCCCGCTGCTGCAGGGCCGCGTGCCTGGGGCGCGCAGCTTCGCCACGATCCTGGCGTCTGCCGATGGCGGGCAGGAGGTTCGCGCCACCGCCTTGCCGCTGCGCGACGGCGATCTGGGGGTGACCGGCGCGCTGATCCGCTTTACCGACATCTCCGCCCAGCGCAGGCTTGAGGCACAGCTGGCCCACAGCCAGAAGCTGCAGGCGACCGGCCAGCTCGCGGGTGGGATCGCCCATGATTTCAACAACCTGCTGACCGCGATCATCGGCGCTTCGGATGGCATCCTGGAGCGTGAGCAGGCCGATCTGGCGCAGACTGCCGCGCGGTGCGAAACGATCGAGGACGCCCGCCAGATCCGCGACAGCGCCGATCGGGGCGCGGCCCTGGTTCGCCAACTGCTGGCGTTTGGCCGCCAGCAGACGCTGCAGCCGCACGTGCTGGCGGTGAACGACGTGATCGAAAGCGTCTCCACGCTCCTGCGGCGGCTGCTGGGCAGCGCCGTGCGGCTCGAGTTGGCGCTCGAGAAGCCCGGCCGCATGGTGCGCGCCGACCCCACCCAGCTTGACCAGGTGCTGGTTAATCTCGCGGTGAATGCCCGCAACGCCATGCCGCAAGGCGGGATGCTGCGGCTGCGCAGCGGCCATATCAGCCTGTTCCGTCCGCTCGCCCATGGCGCCGAGATCATCCCGCCCGGCCGCTACGTGATGATCGAGGTGCAGGACACCGGCGTCGGCATCCCGCCGGACGTTCTGCCCCGCATCTTCGATCCGTTCTTCACGACGCGGCGAGAAGCCGGCGGCAGCGGGCTCGGACTGTCCACGGTGCACGGCATCGTTCGCCAATCCGAGGGGTTCCTGGCGGTTGAGAGCACGCTGGGCGTGGGCACCAGCGTGCGGATCTATCTGCCGCGCTGGGACGGCGTGGAGGCGGTGGACATTCCGCGCGTCCCGCGGCCATTGACGGGTCTGACGCCGCCCGCGTCGGAACCGGGCGAGGTCCCTGCCCCGATCACACCTGCTCTGCCCGCATCGCCATCGGGTGAGATCGCATCCGGCGGCACGGTGCTGTTGGTCGATGACGAGGAGCCGGTTCGCAAGCTCGCGGCCCGCGCGCTGTCGCGGGCGGGATGGCATGTGCTGGTCGCCGATTCGGGCGAATCGGCGCTCGATCTGCTGCGGGAGCGACACCTTGACGAGGCCGGCCTTGATGCCGT
>CAIQQQ010000257.1 GCA_903873995.1 uncultured Rhodospirillales bacterium | reverse complement strand
TGAGATAAAGAACCTCAACAGCTTCCGCTTCCTCCAGCAGGCCATCGAGCACGAAGTGCGCCGGCAGATCGAACGGATCGAGGATGGCGGCCGCATCGTGCAGGAGACGCGCCTCTACGACCCCGATCGCGACGAAACGCGTTCGATGCGGTCAAAGGAAGACGCCGCCGACTACCGCTATTTTCCCGATCCCGACCTGCTGCCGCTGCAGATAACGCCGGCAACCATAGCGCGCGTGGCAGCCGCGCTGCCCGAGCTGCCGGGCGCGATGCGCGAGCGCTTCAGCCGCGACTTCGGCCTGCCCGCCCAGGACGCCGCCGCGCTCACCGGCAGCCGGGCGCTCGCCACCTACTTTGAACAGGCCGCCGCCGCTGTGGGCGACAAGAAGGCGGCCGCCAACTGGGTGCTGGGCGAGGTCAGCGCGGCGCTCAACACCGACGGACTCGATGCCGCGCAATGCCCTGTGCCGGCCGCCGAGCTTGCCGTGCTGATCTCACGGGTCGGTGACGGCACGATCAATCTCAAGACCGCCAAAGAGCTGTTCTCCCTGCTGTGGTCGGGCGAGGCCGGCTCGGTTGACGCGGTGATCGATGCGCGCGGCCTGCGGCAGATCTCCGACACAGCAGCCATAGAGCGTATCGTCGACGCGGTGCTGGCAGCCAATCCGGCCATCGTGGCGGAATTTCGCGGCGGCAAGGAAAAGGCCTTCCAGTCGCTCGTCGGCCAGGCCATGAAAGCCACCAAGGGCAAGGCCAATCCGCAACAGCTCAATGAAGTGCTGCGGCGCAAGCTCGCTTAACTGCTGCCCCCGCCGCTGCCTAGGTTTCCCGCAGCGACCGCCGGTACTGGATCGCCTCGGCCACATGCTTGCTCTCGATCGCCGGCGAGACGTCAAGATCGGCAATCGTGCGTGCCACCTTGAGCACGCGGTGGTAGGCACGGGCTGACCACCCCAGACGCGCGCTGGCGGCATGCAGCAACTGCTTGACCGCGCCCTCGGGGCGGCAGACGCGTTCTATCTCGGAGGCGGCGAGTTCGTCATTGGGTTTGCCCTGCCGTTCGATGGCCAGGCCGCGTGCCAGGCTCACGCGCAAGGCGGCGTAGCGCGTGAGCTCGCCGTCGGGCAGTGCGGTGAGCTCATCGGGGCTCAGGCTGGACAGTTCAACGCGCATGTCGATGCGGTCGAGCAGCGGGCCGCTGATGCGGTCCTGGTAGCGCGACACCATTTCGGGGGTGCAGCGGCAGGAAATAGTGGGGTGGCCGTGGTGGCCGCAGGGGCAGGGGTTCATCGCCGCAATCAGCTGGAAGCGTGCGGGATAGTCAACGTGCCGTGCCGCGCGGGCGACCGTGATGCGGCCCGTCTCCAGGGGTTCGCGCAGCACCTCGAGCACGCGGCGGTCGAATTCGGGCAGTTCGTCCAGGAACAACACCCCGTAATGGGCCAGCGAGATCTCGCCGGGCGCGGCGTTGGCGCCGCCGCCCACCAGCGCCGGCGCGCTCGCACTGTGATGCGGCGCGCGAAAAACCCGCGTGGCCCAGCGCTGTGGCGCGAACTTGCCCACCAGGCTCAGGACGGCGGCAGATTCCAGTGCTTCGTCCACCCCCATGGGCGGCAGCATGCCGGGAAATCGTTGTGCCAGCATGGTCTTGCCGGTGCCCGGCGGACCCACCATGAGCAGGCTGTGCCCGCCGATGGCGGCAATCTCCAGGGCGCGCTTGGCGGCGCTCTGGCCCTTGACATCGAAAAGATCCGGGTAGGCCGGCGCCGACAGCCGTACTTGAGCAAAATGCTCGGGTATTGGCTTGGCCTGTGCATTGCCCGCCAGAAACTCCAGGTGCGAAACAACCTGACGCAGATCGCGGGCCGGGAAAATGCCCACCCCCCCCACCAGGGCCGCTTCGTCGGCGTTGTCGGCCGGGACGATGAAGCCGCGCGGTTCGCGTTCATGGGTGGTTTTGGAAACTGCCAGCGTCATGGCCAGCGCACCCAGGATGGGCCGCAACTCGCCGGATAATGAAAGTTCACCGGCGAACTCGAATTTTTCAAGAAGTTGGGCGGGAATCTGACCGCTCGCGGCCAAAATTCCGATGGCAATGGGCAGGTCGAAACGCGCCGACTCCTTGGGCAGGTCGGCCGGTGCCATGTTCACCGTTATGCGGCGTGCCGGGAAATCGAACTTGCAATTCTGGAGCGCAGCGCGGACGCGCTCGCGGGCTTCCTTGACTTCTGCTTCCGGCAGCCCCACCAGGGTAAACCCGGGCAGACCGTTGGCCAGGTGCACCTCTACCGTGACCTCGGGGGCCGACAT
>CAIQQQ010000256.1 GCA_903873995.1 uncultured Rhodospirillales bacterium | reverse complement strand
TCGGCCACCACACCGACGTCGTGGCCAGCGCCCGCCGTCAGCAAGCCGCCGGAAGCCGTGTCGAGCACGACGGTCGCGGCGCCGACCTGAACATCGGTGCCGGCGGTGATCGCGCCGATCACGGTCATCGTCGCCTGCTGCGACGCAACGCGGACAGCGCCGGTGTCGGACGAACTCACGTCCAGCACATCGATGTGGTTGTTGGTGGATGTGGACAGCAGCACCGACCCGCCGACCGCCTTGGCCTGAAGGGTGTAGGGTTTGACCGCGATGCCGGACCCTTCGGTGATGTCGCCATTGTCCGAGATAAGCTTCATCAGGTTGGCGGGATCGGCACCCTGGAAGCCCACATCATCCTGTATCGAAATGCTTTTCGCCCGGACGCTGACGGTCGAGGCCGTGCCGCCCACGATTCCGCCGGTGGTGATGGTCAGCGCCGCGGAGGTCCGGATCGAGATGCCGGCCCCGTTCTCGGTGGCCGCGGCCGTCACGTTGCTGATGGCGTTGGTTGACTGCGCCACACTGATCGAGCCCGTCGATGCCAGGGCGAGCGTTCCTGCCACCAGGGTGCCGCCGGTCTGATTGATCGTATTGCCGGCTCCGACGGCCGTGATGGAAATAGTGCCGGTGCCTGGCGCCGTTGAGCTGCCGTCATCGACTAGGCCGGCGAGGCTCACCCCGCCGCCGGACAGCTTAACGGTCGAGGTGCCCTGGACGACCGAGGTCGAGGTGAGTGTCAGAGCCTGGGTACCGGTATCGATCGTTGTGTCCGTCGTCCCGTTCACATTGCCGATGACGGACAGCGTAGCGTTCTTGAGAGTGAAGCCAGCCGCGCTGAAGTCGCTGAGCGAGGTGATCGCGTTCGAACCGTCCAGTGTCGCAGCACCCGCCGCACTGCCCGTCAGCGTGCCCGCGGTGATGACGCCCTTGCCACCCTCGTTGATCGCCCCCGTGGCGGTTAACGTCACCGTCGTGCCGGTTGCCGTCAGCGCGCTGTTGGGCGTCGACAGGTCGATGTTCTTGGCCAGGATCGTAAGCGTATTGCCGCTGGTGTCGAGCGCGAAGCCTCCGGCCGAGAAGGTCTGACCGGTGACGTCAATCGTCGTGGCACCGCCGGTGGTGATCGATTGCGGCAGGGTGAAGCCGGCGCCCGACGCCAGGGTCACGGCGCTGCCCGTGGCGCCGACGATGGTGCCGGCGGTCAGCGACAGGGCCTTGCTGGCGCTGAGCGTCGCCGCTGTGGCGCCATCACCGATGGTCAGCTTGTTGGCGCCCACGTCCAGAGTCAGCGCGCCGTTGCCGGCCTTCACCAGACCGGTGGTCGTGAGATCAATGGAGTTCGTGAGCGAAACCAGTCCGCTGCCGCTGAATGCCGACAGCGTGCCGATTGCGTTTGCAGTGCCGGCGAGCGTCACATTGCCGCCCGTCGAGCCACCCGTCAGTGTGCCGGCGGTGATCACCGCCTTGCTGCCTTCGTTGATCGTGCCGGTGCCGGTCAATGTCACCGTCTTGCCGGTCGCCGTCAGCGCGCTGCTGTCTGCGGACAGATCGATGTCTTTGGCCAGGATCGTGATGTTGTGGGAGCCAGCGTTCAGCGTGTTGCCGTTAGCCGTGAAGGTCTGGCCCGTTACATCGATGGTCGTGTCACCGCCGGTGGTGATCGATTGCGGCAGGGTGAAGCCGGCGCCCGACGCCAGGGTCACGGCACTGCCGGAGGCGCCGGCGATCGTGGCGGCGGTCAGCGATAGCGCCTTGCTGGCGCTGAGCGTCGCAGCGGTTGCGCCGTCCCCGATGGTCAGCTTGTTGGCGCCGACGTTCAGCGTCAGGGCGCCGCCGCTGGCCTTCACCAGGCCGCTGGTTGTGAGGTCGGCCGCGTTGGTCAACGACACCAGGGTGGTGCCGGTGAAGGCGGACAGGGTGCCGATCTTGTTGGCGCCGGTGAGCGTCACGTCACCCGATGCCGTGCCGGTCAGCGTGCCGGCAGTGATGACGCCGTTGCCGCCATCGTTGACCGTGCCCGTGGCGGTCACGGACAGCGTCTTGCCAGTCGCCGTCAGCGCGCTGTTGGACGCGGACAGATCGATGTTTTTGGCCAGAATCGTAAGGTTGTTGCCGGTGGTGTTCAGGGCAAAGCCACCGGCGGAAAACGTGTTCCCGGTGACGTCGATCGTAGTGGCGCCCGTTGTGGTGACCGCCATCGGCAACGTGAAGTCCGCCCCGGCCTGCAGGCTGACCGCGCTGCTGGCGCCGCCCTTGATCGTGCCCCACGTCCCCAGCGAGAGCCCGCCGCCGGCCGAGAGCGTGGCGGCGGCGGCGCTTGTGCCGATGGTCAGAATATGCGTCCCGGCATTCGCGTCGGTCAGCGTCAGGGCACCACCTGCCGAGACAGACCCGCTGGTGATCAGGTTCTTGTTGTTCACCACGGTCAGCGCACCTGTGGTCGAGAACGCGTCCAACCTGGTGATCGTGTTGCTCGTGTTGCTCAGCGAAACGTCACCGGATGCGGTGCCTTTCACGACAGCGGCGTTGATCAGGCCGGTCGCCGAAATACCGCCGGTGCCGGCCTGCAGGTTCAGAACGCCCGACGAGGCCGATATCGCACCAGCCAGGGTCAGCCCGCCCGCGGCGCCCGCCTGCAAATCCAGGCCGCCGCCCACCATCGTGAGGGTGCTGGAACTGTCCGTGGTGATGCTGCCGCCTGCGATGAGGTGGAGCGTGTAGGCATGGCCCACGACGCCGAAGCTGACCGCGACGTTCGTGTTGTCGACGCTGATGTTGTTTGAAGCCGCCAGGACGACACTGCCGGTGGCGCCGAGCGTATTGAGTGTGAAGTCAGTGATCGTGGCCGTGCCAGCAGGTGGGTCGCCGGCGCTGAGGGTGCCGGCGTTGCCGCTGGCATTGAGGGTGATTGCGCCGTCGTTGCTGCCGGCTGCGGTCGCATGGGTGATGATGAGGTCGGTCGGGTCGATCAGGATCGATCCCGCCTGACCGGCCAGCGCCGAAACATCGACGGCGCCGGTGAGGCTGAAGCCCTTGTCGCCGGAAACCTCGACAAAGCCGCCATTGCCGCTGGCCGGGCCGCCTTTGGCCGAGATCGTGCCGGACATTGCCGTAGACTGGCTGCTGAGCAGCGTGATCGTGCCGCCGTTGCCGGTGGCTGTGGCATCCGCCTTCAGGGTCGCGCCGCTGACGATCTGGGTGATCTTCGCCGACGGCGCCGCGACGGCGCTTCCGCCCACGGCGCGCGCCAAGGTGGTACCGAGCGCGATGGTGCCACCGCCGGCCTTGCCCGAGGCGTTGACCACGGCGCCCTTGGCGACCGTTACTTTATCAGAGGACGTGATCTCGATCTTGCCGCCGGTGGTGCCGGCCTTGCGGCCCTGGGCCGAAATCTTGCCGGTGACCGTGACGCCGCCGCCTGTCGCGTTGATCGAGACGTTGCCGGCATGCGGGCCCGCGGCCGTGACCGCCGTGTTGGCCTTGATCGTGCCGCCGGCGGTCACGAGATTGGTGACGATGCCCTCGGCCGCGGCCGCGGTGAGCTGGATCGTGCCGCCCTGCGCCGTGATCGTGCCGGTGTTGGTGACCAGCGATGTGACGGGCTTGCCGTCCGGCCCGGTTGGCGCGGTCTTGACCTGGCTGCTGACGTCGATTGACATCAGGCCGTCGCCATACAGATCGACGGTTGCCGTTTCGACGCCAGCCAGAACGACATGGCCCAGCTTTGCCTGGATCACGCCGGAATTGGCCACCTGTGGGGACACGAGTGCCGCCAGGCCCGTCTGCGCCACCGTGATGGTGCCCTGGTTGATGATCGCGGCACCGGGCTTGCCAGGCTGATCGAGAATCAGCTTGCCGGCCTTGAGATTGGCGTCGGTGATGCCCACGG
Source organism: uncultured Rhodospirillales bacterium (assembly GCA_903873995.1). Lineage (GTDB taxonomy): Bacteria > Pseudomonadota > Alphaproteobacteria > Acetobacterales > Acetobacteraceae > CAIQQQ01. Next base: position 8,165 of record CAIQQQ010000256.1, on the reverse strand, counting down.
TGGAGGCGACCAGTGACTGCGCGTTGACCTGTGCACCGCCGGTGAACACGACGCCGGACTGGTTGATGATGGCGATCTTGTCGTTGGCGTTGATCCGGCCGGCGATCACCGAGGGGTCGGGGCCGACAACGCGGTTGATGGTGACGGATTGCGGAGAGGGCGCTGTAAAGTTCACCGTGCCGGCAGTGCCAACGTCAAAGCTGCGCCAGTTGATGCCCGCAGTCGTGGTGCTCTGGGTGACGTTGAGGGTGGAACCGCTTCGCGCGATGCCGGCCTGGCCTACGACCACCTGCCCGCCGGTGGGCAGGGCGTTTGGGGCGAGTGTCGCGGCCCGCGCCGCCATGGCCTGCGGCAAGGTCTGGGCGTCGGCGTGCCAGGGGATCGTCGCACCGGCCACCAACACCGCCTGCAAGGCCGTGCTGCGTAGCAGCGCCGCCCGCCCGGGGCCGCGGGAGGCCTGCGGCCCGAAGGCCGCTTTGGTGGCGGATTGCGCCCTGCGTGCCGGCTTGCTCATCCCTCAACTCCCCTGCGCATCCCCCTGTCAGGGCTGGCGCCACAACCTGAGATCGGGCAACCGGCAAATGCCGGCGGGACCCGAAAGCGTTTTCACCAAGTCAGAAGCGGCCGATCAGCCGCCAGTAAAGTGCTGAATGCTGCAACGCCGCAACATTAGACGACGCGCCCTGCGGCCTGCGCGTGAACCTGTTCACACCCTCGACGTCAACCTCGATATTCTGCGGAAAAAACAGCCGCACCCCGAGACCGGCCGATTCAATCCGCACGTTGCGATCCGATTTCTGGCTCTCCCAGGTCTCGCCCCAATCGTAGAAGACATAAGCCTGTGTGCCGACCTCGACCGCGCCGGCCGCGTCGGGCGTGACGAAGCTGGTGTTCAGCTGCGGCTCGATGGACAGGCTTGCAGCCCGGTCCCCGGTCACCTCGCCGGAATAGAAGCCGCGACTGAGGCGGTTGCCGCCGAGATAGAATTTTTCGGCCGAGGGCAGCACGTCGCCGGAATACTGGCCCGCTGCGAGCACCTGGAGTGCGACCGTCGCGTCCTCGTATGGGCTGAACAGAACCTGATTGCGGCTCATCTCGAGCGCGACCTTGGTGAAACCGATGCGCTCGCCCACGCGGCCGGCAAGCTTGCTGCCCTGCGACGAGGCGCCGAGCCCCTGAAGACCTTTGGACAGCTTCAGATCGATGTTGTTGACCGCACTCCGGTCGCTCCCGAGCAATACATCGCGCAAAGCGTAGTCGCCGCCGAGCCGCACCACGCGGAGATTGTCCACACTCGCCAAGGTCGCGATGCCGGCGTTGCTGGTGTCGACATGGCTTTGCAGCGCATCGAAGAACGCGGCGAGGTTCAACGTCTCCTGGCGCCTGCGGACCACCGGGTAGCTGATCGACGTGCCGGCGATGAATGTTTCGCCGTGATAGCCGAGCTGTCCCAATGAACCTGTTGGATCGTTGGTGCCCTTGCCCGCATAGACTCGGACCTTGAGGCCGGACGCACCAAGGAACAGCTCGGTTGACACCTGGCCGAACAGTTCAGTCGAGCGGGCTGTGTAGAAGAAGGTGGCGTCTGTGTGCTCGCCGTATTCGGTGAAACTGTTGGCGGAGACCGAGGCCAGGAACTGCTCGGGGCCGGTGCCGCTGTAGCCGCGGTTATCGGCCGTTGCGAGGCCGGACAGCCTGCGCCTCGACACCTGGGCCACCAGCGACAAGGCACCAGGATCGCCGGCCGAGGGGCGCAGCACCGTTCTCAGCGTGATCCCCGGCACGTCCTGTGCCAGGAGCAGCCACCGCTCCAGCGAAGCAACATCCAGCGGTGCCACGTCCGTCAGATTGTTGAGGAAGCGCAGCACCTGCACGCCGGCCGGGCCGATATCGCCGTCGAGCTTGACCTCGACGATGCGGCCCTCGGTTGCGGTGAATACAAGGCGCCCGCCGCTTTCCAAAGACGCGGAGACCGCGGTGAACACATAGCCGTCGGCACGGTAGGCGGAAAGGATTGCCGCGCGAACCTCCTCCACGCGGGTTTGCTCGACCGCGCCGGACAGCGGCGCGAGCAGATCGGCAAACCGGCCCGGCGGATAGGCTGAGACCCCGCGCAATTCAGCCTGCGTCACGTCGACCGTGGCGCCAGGCAGGATCTGGTCCAGACGTCGCGGCTCAGGCGATTGCAGGCCGGGTGCCACGGTTGTGGGGGCTGGCGGCAAAACGCGGGGCAGCGGCGAGCCCTGCGGCACAGCCGATAGCGGAGCGGACGTTTGCGCGAGCGCCAATCCAAGTCCTGAGGCAAGGACAGCGCCGATCGTGACACTTCCACCGGCGCCAACAAGGGCGGCACGCAGAACGAAACGGCGAACAGCGCCGCGACCGTTCAACCACGAAGGGGCGGCCATTCCAGGGATACGTTGTAAAAACACCATGTTTCCCGGCGATCCGCCGCCCTGAATGTTGCGAGCACTTGTGCAAAACTTATCCCATCGCACACCCGTCTCGGCAAGCCGGATATCGACGCAATCCTGAGAATAAGAAAACAAATTGTTGATAAGCGAGACTTCGCCATTGGCTTGGCACGGGATCATGCACCGGGCACAATGGTAAACAGTCGTCGTGGATTCGGACCGATGGGTCCTTGCGTTGCGCAGCAGGACGCGGATTGTGTCACGATTGCCCTCGCGGTTTAGAGCAGCCCGGATATCGTTCGCGCTGGCGTCTCTCTTTCGCGCTGGCGTCTCTCTCCTGACCTTTTCGGACGGATCTTGAAGACACTCACACTCATCATCCGTAACGGTCCGGACCACGCCGGACCGCGGTCGCGCACAACGCAGGGCGGCGAACTGTCGATCGGTCGCGGTGCGGACAATGACTGGGTGCTGCCCGATCCGGATCGGGTCCTCTCCAAACGCCATTGCGTGATGGGATGGCGGTCTGGGCGGTGGTATGTCGCCGACCTGTCGAGCAACGGCACCTACCTCAATGGGTCTGATGCGCCGATGGGGTCCGGGCACGTGGTGGCGCTGGGCGATGGCGACCTGCTTCGTCTCGGTTCGTATGTGCTCGAGGTCCGAATCGAGGCGGCCCGTCCTGCCGCGAGCGCTGAGCCTCAGATGCCGGCCGATGCGACGATGACCGCGCCACCGCCGGCTGCGGCCCCTCACCTCTCCCCAGAAGCGCCGGCCCCTGCTGCCGGCATGGCATCCGATGCCAACCTGATGGCGGCCTTCCTCCGCGGCGCGCGAATCGAACCCGCGCCCCCTGCTGGCGAAACCGAACAGATCGCGTGCATGGAACGCGCAGGTGCTGCTTACCGCGCTGCCGTCGTTGGCATCCGGCAGACGCTGATGGCGCGCGCCGCCGTGAAGGGCGAGTTTCGCATCGAGCAGACGCTGATCCGGGCCCGCGGCAACAACCCGCTGAAGTTCTCCGCAAGCGATGACGCCGCCATGGCATCGATGGTGCTGGCCAACCGTGCCTCCGATCTTGCAGCCCCTGCCGCGATGGAGGATGCGCTGCGTGACATGCGCCTGCACGAACTGGCCACGATGGCTGCGATGCAGACCGCGATTCGCGCGTTGCTGAAGCGGCTCGACCCGGCGCCGCTGCGCGAGGAGGGCGAGAAATCCGGTGGCATGATACAAGCCCAGCGCCGCGCGCGCGCCTTTGAGCTGTACGAACGTCTTCACGCCGAGATAAGCCTCGGCCTTGCCGATGATTTCGATGCGGTGTTCGGCCGCAGTTTCGCCGACGCCTACGAACAGGCGCTTCAGGACGTGTCCGCGTCCGGCTCGCAAGACGTGCGCGGGCCGTGACCCAGGCCTTCTATCGAAATGTTGTTTGTGCAACCATCAGAACCCAGGTGACGGCGCGGCCTGGCCTTGGCACGTTGCCCAATCGGCGTGAACATCGGGAGGGCGGCGCGTGATGCAGGATCGGTCGCCAGGCGCGAGCCGCGCAGACGTGTCCCCACGGTTCGGATTTTACGGCAAGATCCCGGCACGTGGTGATTTCGTTCGATCCGGCCTGCCGCGGGGCTTTATCGACTCATGGGATGACTGGTTGCGCCAGATGATGGATGGCAGCCGGCAGATCGTCGGCGCACCCTGGGTCGATGCGTGGATGGAAGCGCCGATCTGGTCTTTCCGCCTGCCGCGCAATGTGTGCGGCCCTGACCATGTCATGGGCGTGTTCATGCCCAGCGTGGATCGCGCCGGTCGTTACTTTCCGCTCACCATCGCCTGCGTCTCTGACACAGCACTGCCGGACGGGTGGCTGGCCACCGCACAGGCGGCGGGCCTCGCAGCCCTTGAACTCGATTTAGACCCGGACGGCATGACGCGAATGCTGACGGACGCGCCGCCGCCCGACGTCTTTCCGCCTATGGTTCTCCACCCCGCCGAAACCACCTGCAGCTGGTGGACCGAAGGCGCGCCGCGCGTGCCCGCCTGGTCCTTCGCAACGCCGGCTCTGCCTGGCAGCACCGTGTTCGCGCGCATGATCGACAGCACCGATCACCCTGACATCGCAGCACCTGGGAGTTGAACGACATGCGATTCCGATCATGGGCCACCACCCATAACGGCGCCGTGCGCACCCACAACGAGGATCGCTTTGTCGATCGCCCGGCCCTTGGGCTCTGGGCCGTGGCCGACGGCGCTGGCGGGCATCAGGCCGGCGAGGTCGCCTCCGGCATGATCGCCGAAACACTCGATGCCATCCCCGAAGGCCTGCCGCCCGCCGACCTGCTGATGGAGGTGCGCAACCGCATCGGGGCCACCCACACGGCACTGTGCGAAGAGGCCGCCCGCCGCGGTCCGCACACCGTGATCGCCTCCACCATCGTCGTGCTGATTGCGCGTGACAGCTATTTCGCCTGCCTCTGGGCCGGCGATAGCCGCGTCTATCTGCTGCGCGACGGCGTGATGACCCAGATCACCCGCGATCATAGCCTGGTGCAGGAACTCGTCGAACAAGGCGCCATCCGCCCCGAAGAGGCCGAAGGGCATCCCCACGCCAATATCATCACCCGCGCTGTCGGCGCCGAAGCCGACGGCTTCGAACTGGACAAGGTCTCCGGCCCCATCCTCCCCGGCGACATTTTCCTGCTGTGCAGCGACGGCCTGTGCAAAACACTGCCAGACACCGAAATCGCCGACATGCTGGCTCCCGGCGCCAGCGAAAAAGTCACCGACACCATGATCACCGAAGCCCTTGCGCGCCATGTCAACGACAACGTCACAGCAGTGTCTGTCGCGGCCTTAGGCTGAGTTGAGCTGAGTTGGGCTGAGGACGGAAGGCCAGGGCTCTGCTCTGGGCCCTTTAAGGGTCGAGAGCAGAGCCCTGGTCATTTTTCATCCTATCATCGCATCCAGTTCGACCAGGGCGGCCTCAACGCTGTCCAGCATCTCCTTGATTTCAGCGCGGGTGATGATCAGCGGGGGGCTGAAGGCAAGGCTGTCGTTGGGGAGGGTTCGGGCGATGACGCCGTGGGCTTCACAGAGTTTGACGAGCTTCGCGCCGATTTTCTTGGCTGGGTCGAAGTTTTTGCGGGTGGCCTTGTCTTCGACGAGTTCGATGGCGGCGATCAGGCCGGTGCCGCGGACCTCGCCTATGAGCCGGTGATCGGTGAAGCGGCGGCGGAGTTCGGATTGGAGGTAGGGGCCGACATCGGCCACGTGATCGCCGATGCGTTCCTCGTCATAGATCTTGAGGGTTTCGATGGCGACGGCGGCGGGGACCGGGTGGCCGGAATAGGTGTAGCCGTGGCCGAAGGTGCCGATGGTGTGGCTTTCCTCGGACAGGCCCTGGAAAACGCGCTCGTTGACCATCACGGCGGAGATGGGAAGGTAGGAGGAGGACAGCGCTTTGGCGCAGGTCAGGATATCAGGCTGGATGTCGAGCGTCTGGCTGCCCCAGTAGTTGCCGGTGCGCCAAAAGCCGCAGATCACCTCGTCGGCCACCAGCAGAATGTCGTATTTCTTCAGGACCGCCTGGATCTTGGGGAAGTAGCCGCGGGGCGGGAGGATGACGCCGCCGGCGCCCATGATGGGTTCGGCCCACATGGCGGCGATCGTGTCGGGGTCTTCGGCGAGGATGAGCTTTTCGAGCTCGTCGGCGCAACGGGTGGCAAACGCGTCCTCGCTCTCGCCCTCAAGGCCTGCGTGGTAGAAATGCGGCGTCATGGTGTGGAGGAAGCCGGGCAGCGGCACATCGAAGCTGCGATGGTTGTAGGGCAGGCCGGTGAGCGAGGCGGAGCCGATGGTGATGCCGTGATAGCCCTTGACGCGGCCGATCAGCTTCTTCTTGGCGGGGCGGCCGAGGGCGTTGTTGAAATACCAGGCCATCTTGATGGCGGTGTCGTTGGCTTCGGAGCCGGAATTGGCGAAGAACACCTTGCTCATCGGCACGGGCGCGCGCTCGATCAGCATCTCGGCGAGGTCGATCGCGGGGTTGTGCGATTTGGCGGTGAAGCTGTGGTAGAACGGCAGCTTGCGCATCTGGTTGGCGGCGGCCTGCACCAGGCGCTCGTTTGAGAAGCCGAGGGCCGCGCACCACAGGCCGGCCACGCTTTCGATGTAGGACTTGCCCTGTTCGTCCCACACGCGGACGCCCTCGCCGCGGCTGATCACCATGGGCCCGACCGTGAGATGGGCTTTGAGGTCGGTGTAGGGGTGCAGCACGTGGGCGACGTCGCGCGCCTCGGGAGAGTTGGGGCGGATCAGGGTGGCGGTGGGCGGCGGGGTCATGGCGGCCTCATGGGCTGGAGGTGACAAGCTCGAAGCATAGGCACGGACCTGTGCGGTGGGGAAGCGAGACGCTTGCGTGACCGGTGGGGGGGCGCCCACATCAGGGGCCTGGAGGACCTGATCATGCTGTCTCGCCGAATGCTGCTGGGTGCCGCTGTGATGCCGATGCTGCCGTCTCTTGCCCGTGCGGAACCACCGGCACAGGACGACCTGGTTGCGGCTGGCTGGCGGCGCGATGTGCTGATCCGTTGGGGGGACCGGGTGGAGTTCGACAGCCCGCCGTTCGATCCGACGGCGCAGACCATTGAGTCCGCGGCGACGCAGTTCGGCTGGGACGGCAAGGTGATCGGGCTGGTGACGGCGCAGCCGGCGGCGGACGGGGTGGAGCGTGCGCTTCTGGCGGTGGCGCACCCGACAGTGGCGGCGCGGATGGCGTTTCCGGGTGGTGCGGATCGGCCGTCTCTGGCCGCGTGCATGCAGGGCGCCTCGATCGTCAATCTCGAGCGGCGGGACGGGCGGCTGGTGGTGGTCGATGGCGGGTTTCAGTCGCGACGCGTGACGGGCACCACGCTGTGCCGGCTGTCGGGGCCGGCAGTGTCCCGGGTAGGGGATGCAATCCAGGGGGTTCTGGCGGTGTCCGGCGGGGCGGTGACACCTTGGGGCACCGTGCTGCTGGCCGAGGGCGATCCGCAGCCCTGGTTCGCACGTCTGCGCGATGCCGATGACCGGTTTCCACACAGCGCGCATGCGCAGGCCTATGGCTGGATGGTGGAGCTGGACCCGTTCGATCCGCAGGCGGTGCCGGTGAAGCGCACGGCTTTGGGGCGGTTCGCGCATGCCGGGGTGGCAACGTCGATGTCAGCCGATGGGCGGGCGGTGGTGTTCATGACCGAGGATGCCGAGCAGGGCGCGCTGTTTCGATTTGTGTCGGCAGCACCGCCCGTGGGTAGCACGGATGGGTTGCTGGATGCCGGGACGTTGTCGGTGGCGGTGGTGGAGGGCTGGACGTTGCGGTTCGTGCCGCTGCCGGCCTCGGCGATTGCGGGCGGTGCGCTGAGTGCGGCGGCACGGGCTTTGGGCTGCGCGCTGTTTGACCGGCCGGGCGGGCTGACGGTGGGCGCCAATGCGGTTTTGCATCTGGCGTGCCGGGGGGTGGCGCTGCGCGTGCAGACGGATTCGCTGAACCCTCGGGCAGTCAATCCGGATGGGCATGTGCTGGCGTTCCGGCCGGATGGCGCCGATGCGGCGGCGAGCGTGTTCGGCGGCGAGATCATCCTGCTGGGCGGCGATCCACGCGAGGGGGATGGGGTAAACCCTGATGGTTCCTCGACCTTCGTGTCGCGCCCGGATGGGCTGGCGTTTGACGATACCGGGCGGCTGTGGATCGCGGCCGAGGCGAGCGGTCTCGCG
>CAIQQQ010000255.1 GCA_903873995.1 uncultured Rhodospirillales bacterium | reverse complement strand
TCTTCGCCGTGGCTTCCCTACCGATTTCCCCGTGGTAGGCTGCTGTTTGCGGTCGGGGCGATGCCAAAAAGGCCGTGGCTTCCCTACCGATTTCCCCGTGGTAGGCTCAAGGCTGCGCAAGGTGTGTGCTCACGCCGGCCGTGGCTTCCCTACCGATTTCCCCGTGGTAGGCTCCTCAACTGGCGTCATCGCCATGCCTACTGGCCGTGGCTTCCCTACCGATTTCCCCGTGGTAGGCTTGCTCTTTGATAACATGCTGATTCTGCTGTGACTTCGGGCTCCTTGCCGTGCCCGAAGTCACAGCAGAACCATCTGAAGCGGCGCGGCGGCTTCATTTTTCCCCTTCGATCCAAGAAGCAACCGCATCCGACCGTATTGGCGATCCGTGACAAGCAACGCCCGAACACTCCCCTTCGCCGGAAGCCCGCTCGTCACGCGCCTGATATGCACGTCCGCACCGTCTTCCCCCCGGCAGAGTCGTGCATAGACAGAGTATTGCAGCATCAGAAACCCGTCATCCTTCAAAAACATCCTGAACTTGCCAGCGTCCCGACGCTCGGATTTTGTGCCCACCGGGAGATCGAAGAAAACGAACAGCCACATGAACCGAGCGTCCTCCGGCTTCATGGAGGGGGGCACAGCGCCGGAAGCATCAACTTCTCTTTCTTCCTCGCCTCCATCGCGCGCACCAGACTTTCGGCGACCGCTTCCGTCGCGGCCAGAACCGACATGGTCTCATGCCCCATCCGAATGGGTTCCAGTGGCAAGGCCGCGAGTCGCTGCCGGTCTCCCCGCTCCGGTTCACCATCCCGGCGGCAACCGCCATCCGACATCGCATGAACAGCAACGTCCACCACAGGACGGAACGGTTCAACCATGTCGTCCGCCAGGTTGAAGGCGTTGCTCGCACCGGCGTGCCCGATCCCAAAAGCCGGCAGCAGGCCGGTGCCAACCAGTGCCCGCGCAACGCAGGCCCGAACCACGGCATAGCCGTAGTTCAACAACATGTTCCGCCGGTCCGTGCCGTCCTCACGCCGAAAATCGGGAAAAAGCCCCGCCCAATAGGCGCGGGCAGCCCGCGCCTCGACATTCGCCGGATCGCCAGACCCCACAAGTGCCGCCATGGCCGACAGCGCCCGCCCATCGCCCCCGCATCGACCGAGAGCCGCTGATTGATTCGCGATCTTTGCCTGAACCACGCTTTGCCACAGCCGCTTGCGCAGCGGCACGGACACCCCGGCCTGAATTGCCGCGACCGCGCCCTGCCGGTAATGCCCATGAAACGGCACCATGATGCCGGAAGGAGTATGCCGCGCGTCTGTGGTCACAACGGCAATGCCGTGGTGCATAAGGGCCGCAATCAACGCCGTCGTCAGGATCGCTTGCGGCGTGTCGATCACAACCCATCCGATATCTTCGAGCGGCAGACGCACGGCGCCGTCGGCCTGATCGATTACGATCTGCCCGTCCGCCAGAGACAGCCGCGCCGCCTGGGTTATGTGCAGACCGCGCCACGCCACGTTCGAGGCTCCTCTGGTGCAACACTGATGATGCCCAAACGGTCGATCTTAAGCTTCCGAAGATCTAAAAGGGTCTTGGAACCAATGCCGTCCGTCAAGTCGGTAGGCGATACCATTGTAGCCAACGATAACGCAGCCGTTCCTCGGTGAGCCCCCTTGAAATAGCCGCGAACCATCGGCCCTTTTGATTTCTGAATTTCAATCAGGCTGTTCTGGTAGAGGCTAAAGAGGAAATCAAATTCCGGACCCCTTACGTTCGTCCATTCATCCTCATTTTTACTTTGAACTATCGCCAGATTCGGCGGTTCCTTAAGAGTGGCAAGCTGATGCGGATAAATCGGCACCAAATGAAAACGAACCTTCCCCTTCCGATCAATCTCCCGAAACACATCGACCCGCGCCATGTCCCCTCGATCTGCCGTACCACCGCGAACCGAAACCGCCACCTTGTCAGTGCTTTGCACCCTCACCTTGCGGATCACATCCCCGTTCGGCATCTGCGGCATCGCATCCTTCGGCTTGCCGTTCGCCCATCACGCCCGGATCGCCTCAATCATCGCGGCCCGCAGCTTCGCCGGATCGGCGATCCGGCCGTAAGGCGCGGGCACCGGAACACGCTCAAGGTCCTTCTCCGTCAGCGCCTCTACCGCCTTGCGGATAAAAACCACCTGTGCGCCGTCCACCACACGAACCTGCTTAATCGTCGCCGCATGCGCCTCGCCAGGCACCTGCCGCCGCTCGGGCCGGGAGACTGCAACGCGAGCAACCGCCTCCTCGGCCTGGACACGAAATCCGGGCCAAGGATCGACCATCGCCTCACCAGCAAAGTCCCGCGCCAGCCCGCGCCGTTCCGCCTCCTGAAACGCACGGGTCAACCCCTGCACCATGCTTTCGGTCGTCACCGCCAGAACGATAGCGTCCAAAGCATGATGCCGGTCATCGGGCAGACGTTTGCCGTCTTCATCCTTCTTCAGTCCTTGCAGCCCCCAGCCCCGCCGCAGCTTGGAGGTCAACGCCCCGGGCCGGGCCAGCACATGCCGCTCCCCTTCTTTCGGATAGAGCCGTGCCAAAAGTCCCATCAGCACCCGCGTGGCGTATCGCGTATCGCCAAGGTTACGATTGCGGAACCGCTCGGCCACCTCCGCACCGTTCTGGCGCAGATAAAAGCCGCGCTTCTTCGCCCCTCGTATGGCCTTGCACCCTTCGACAGCACGCTCGAAGCGCACCCAATCATTCGCTGTCTTTTCTGCCGAAAACCACTCAAAGGGCGTTCGATCGAGCTTCCGTTGATTCGCGCTCGCGAAGCACAACGTCTTGTTCAAATAGGAGTCATCACCGAAACGGCTCCACGGCAGAATATGGTCAACCTGCACAACATTGCTGGACGAGACCAACTCGGTCACTGGAATGCAGTCATCAGTGTAGAGACACCGCCCGTTCTGCTCCTCCCACAGCTCAAACCGCAGCAACTCCTCCGCCGACGGCTCCTGCCGCAGCTTCTCTCGAAACCGCTCGCGCGCCTTGTCACGCTGCTTGTTGCGCTTCTCGATGCCGCGTGAAATCTCGTCCCGTTCCTCAGCACTCTTGCCCACGTCACGTGCCAGCTCGACATGAATGCGATCCGGGAGCCGCCCATACTTCGCGACGATGGTCCGCACCTGCCGCATCATCTCTGCCAGCGCCTTCCGTGCCACCGGATTACGAACATCACCGATGCCAACGACTCGCGCGGCCGCATGGTCATAACCGGCGTCTGCGCATGCTTCCGAATAGACCAGCCCTCGCAGCAAACCAGGCACAATGGCGCGTGCTGCCTTGGCCGAGATCCGCGCGGTTCCTTTGAACGAGGTGAACGCGCCAGCGGCCAGCCCCTTCATAACCGCATCGATCACAGCGGCCTCACAGGCGATCTCGGCAAGACCCGCCCTGATCTCGTCCTCGTCATCGCGAAACGTCAGGATTTCCGCGATCCGGTCCAAAATCTCTGGCGCGGCGAGACAGGCGGCCCACAGGGCCTCCCCCAGCGCATCACGCAGGTTCGCACTGCCTTCGAACGCCTTGCCAGACCGTGCGGCCACATCATTCTTTTCGTCGTCCGGCCCAACACCGGCAAAGCGCGTGGCCGCGTCGAGCTTAAGCAACCTGCGCACCGCCGTGAACGTCACGCCCTTCGTCGTACCGAAATCTGCAACGATCGTTTGGAGTTCATCCGGCTTGAAGCGGTGTTTGCCATGCGGCGTGACCAACTCCAGCGCGTTCAGCCGCGACAGCAGGCGAAACAACTCAAAACTCGGCGAGCGTCGCGCCGTGCGCCGCTCAGTGCGCTCGAACAGGCAGTTTCCCACCAGATCATCACTGTTTTTCAGCGGGTTCTGAAAAAACGCGATCCGAGCGAAGTCTTCCTGCAATGCCTCGGACGCAACAAGATTGCCAAGTCTGCGTTGGGTCTCGAACAGAACCGCGACCTCGTGCCCAAGATCGTCCCGCTTCACAGTCCGCGAATAATCGCCGCCCCGGTTGCGCTTTCGTAAGGCAAAGTCCGGGTCCTTCGCAAACATCTGACCAACCGTCCGGTAACGCGTCAGCTTGCCCCTGGTATCATCAATCGCCTTCAGCATCTTGGATGCATCGTCCGCAGCATTCGCCGCCCGGTCCCGTTTCGCATTGGACCGAAACCCCCGATGCGCCGCGATATGCCCAAGCGCCGCGGCAAGTTCGGCCGGCGTCAGAACACGCTCCAGCCCATCGCTGCGCACTGCCCACGGATCGATGCCAAGGGTCAACGCATCTTTGTCGCCATGCTCAAGCAGCCCATGAGCCGCGAAAAGTTGCCTGATATCCCGCATGCGATGCCGCCGCCGCTTGATCAGTCGCCGCATGCCCCGCTTCTGCCGCCTTATCTGATTGGTCGGCACCCGGTCCTTATCCGTCTCCGGTGCATCGAAGCATCGTGCCCCACACGCAATGATCCGCTGCTCGGCCTCATCAATCAGCGCCCAACCGATAGATGCGATCCCACCATCCAAACCAAGAACGATCATGCAACAAAAAACTCCGTCAACAATGCATGATCGTAATGCGTGCTTGACGCCACATGCGAATCAATGATTTTGTTAGCACGGGAAATCGGTAGGAAAGCCACGGCAAGGTGGTTTTCGAACCACTGTAAATAGTGCTCCCGGAGCAGAGATGCTCCGGGCGTATTAAATCTAGAAATTGTTCTTTGATTGTTTGGCCGATGCGGCGCCCCGGAATCAGTAGTGATTGCCGGAATTTTTTGTGTTTATCGCTCGGGAAAGAATCCTTAACCCAAAGCCACCCGATACAACCCCCGAACCCGCTCAGCCCCATAAGCCCGCTCAAGCCTGCGAATGGCAAAATGCCCCCGCGCCATCCGCTCGAAATGATCGGTGAAAATCACATTCAAAGCAGCCCCCCCGATCGCCCCCAGGATCGGCAACCCGCTCGCCGCCGCCCGCTCGCTGGCCACAATCCCAAACCGGCTCACCACCTCCGAAACCAACCGCGCAACCACCGGCGCCGCCGTATCCAGCGCCCCCCGCTCCACCATCGCCGCCAGCACGGCGCCCGAAAGCTTCGCAAGCGTCGCCCGCACATGGTAATACCCGATCACCCCAGCAGGCCCCGCCCGCCGGTCCACCCCCCGCACATCGCTGAGCGCGAACACCTCCAAACAGGCAAACCGAGCCTCCAGGCGCCGCAGATCCTCCCCCTCATGGCTCGCAATATCGCTGATCGCCCGCAGCATCAGCGTGATCGTCAACGGCATCTCCACCGGCAGCAGCATGCCGCCGAACAACCCGCTGATCCCGCCGGAAATCCCGGTCAACGCCTTCGCCCGCCAGGCCGAAGGCGCAAAATCCGCCCCCACCCGAGACTCAATGGCAATCGTCAAACACTCCAGCATCGCCCGCTCAACCGCGCGCTGCAGCAACCCGTTGGCGCGCGGCAGAATCTTCGCCGCCCCCTCGAACGGCTTCCCCGCCAACCCCGCCAGCCGAACCGCAAACCGCGGCTGCTGCAACAAAGCAACAGCCTCCTCAAGCGCAAGCTGGTCCGCGGGTGGCAGCGCCCGCTGGTCGGCCCCGGGCAGACCGGCAACCGCCCCGCTCATCGGCCCCGAAGCACAGGCCGCAACCCGTTAAGACTGGCCAGAATGGCCGACCCGTTGCTGAGAATCGCCGTGAACGTCGGCGTCACCAGCCCACCCGGCAACGCCAGCCCCAGCGCCAGCGTGTTCAACACCGCCACAATCCCATAATTCTGCTTGATCAGCCCCACAGCACCCCGAGACACCTCGATCGCCTGCACCAGCTTCCAAAGGCTGTCTTCCATCAGAACCACATGCGCCGATTCATGCGTCACCTCCGCGCCATGCCGCATCGCAATCCCGACATCGGAATACGTGAGAGCCACAGAGTCATTGATGCCGTCGCCCACCATGGCAACAACATTTCCTTCTTTCTGAAGCTGCGCGATCACCTCCGCCTTGCCCGAAGGCATCATGTCCGCATACTGCCGCGTCAACCCGATCCGCCCACCCACGGCCCGCGCCACCGTCGCGTTGTCCCCGGTCAGCATCACCGTGTTGCGAATGCCCATCTCATGCAGCCGCTGCACAACCTGCCGGCTCTCCGGCCGAATCTGGTCGGCATAGGGAATAATCCCCGCCAGCTTCCCATCCACCGCCATGTAAAGGCAGGAATACCCGTGCTCATCGAGCGACGCGCGATCGGAGCTCGCCTGCTGCACCCGGATCTGGCTCTGCCGCAGGAACCGCTCGCTCCCCAGATGAACATAATGCCCGTTCACCTGGCCCTCGATCCCAAGCCCCACTTTATAGTCCGGCGCATCGCACACCGGCACCTCGATCCCCCGCCGCACCGCCGCCGCCCGCAGCGCATCCGCCACCGGATGCGTCAACCGGCTCTCCGCCGCCACCGCCAGCCCCAGCAGATAATCCGGCGAGATCCGGTTGCTGTAGCCGATCACGTCGATCACCTCCGGCGTGCCATGCGTCAGCGTCCCGGTCTTGTCGAACACAACGGTATCGACCTTCGCCAAGGTCTCCATATGCCCGCCGCTCTTGATGATGATGCCGGAGCGCGCGGCATACGTCATGGAAGACAACACGCTGGTCGGCGCCGCCACGCGAATGCCGGTCCCGTAATCGATGATCACCAGTGAAAGGAACCGATTGAAATCCGCCGTCACCGCGGCAGACCCAACAGCCAACGCCAGCGAAGGCGCCACCAACCGGTCCGCAAACCGCTCCGCATGGTTCTGCATCCGCGTATCGCCGATCGGCGCATTGTCCACCAGCATGGCAATCTGCCCCGCCACCGTCTGCGTCCCCACCCGCGTCGCCCGAATGGTGATCTGCCCCTCGCGAATGGCCGTCGCCGCAAACACCATCTCGCCCTTGCCCCGCGAGACCGGCAGGCTCTCCCCCGTGATGGTCTTCTGGTCCACCATACAGGTGCCCTCAACCACCTCCCCATCCACCGAGATCATCTCGCCCGGATACACCACCACCAGATCATCCGGCTGCAGCTGCATCGCGGGAATCGCCCGCACGCTGCCGCCCTCCAGCTTCCAGGCCGAGCGCGTCTCGAACTCCATCAGCTCCGCAATGGCCTTCTTCGATCCCTGCGCCGTCAGATCGCGGATCCAATCCCCCAGCCGGATCAGCCAGGTGATGATCCCCCCCGTCACCATCAACCCCTGAAAGATCGAGGCCGAGATCGCCAGCGTGTCCAGAAAATCCACATTCAGCCGCTTCTCACGCCGCATGATCCCAAACGCGCGCTTCGCGATCGGATAGGCGCACCACAGCATCAGCGGAATATTCACCGCCAACGCCACCGGATTGGCCGACAGCGCGAGCCCCAGCGAAACAGTCGGCAAAGCCAGAATCTGCGCCCCCGGCTTCGGCTTCGGCTTGGCCGGCGCCGCAGCAACGGCCGCAGGCTTCGCCGTCAACGCCATCAGATTGCGCAGATCCCGCAGCGAAATCTCGCCCAAGGTCTCCAACAACCCGTCGATCTCGCCTCGATGCGCCTCGTCGTACTCCACAAGCAACGTCGCCGCCGCCTGGTTGATCCGCGCCGCCTTGATGCCATCCTGCGCCGAAAGCCACTCGGCAATCGGCCCCGTGGCCAACCCAGGCTGCTCAAGTGCGGGAATATGCAGGCGGATCCGCCCCGGGATCCAATGTCTGACCGTGTATTTCACGCTGCAATCAAACCTGTCTGGTGAGAGGTCGCTGCGTCCTGCCTGGGCCGATCAGCCGGCGGCGGTCGCAACCGTCGCGTCCTTGTCGACGTCCACCGGTCCGTCGTCGTCGTCCTCGCCCGCGGTATGCGCCCGCAGCTCCACGAAGTGATTGAGCGAGAAGATCATCAGCGTCACCCACATCGGCGTCGCCGCCGCCGCACCGATCTCCAGAAACGTAAAGCCCGCCAGACCCACCGGCGCCAGGATCTTGAGGTCAAGGTTATTATTCGTCACGCGCTTGATCTGCCGGTCGAGCCCTTTGACGGTGTCGACGATGGTCCGCGCAACATGCGAGTGCTCGGCCAGAAACTCCGCCTCCTCCTCGAACTTGGACAATTTCTCATCAAGCTCGGTCTTGGGCGCGTGATGCATCTCATGATGCGGATGCGACCCGTTCATCTTCGGCAACCGCGCCGGCGCCTTGGTCGTGCCAAGGCTCGCGAACAACGCCCCGATATCGGCGTGATGCTCGGCGTCGTAATAGATCACCACGCTGTGGGCCGCCGGCTTCACCTCAACCTTGTCAACGCCGACATGCCCGTCGAACGCCGCCCGAATCTCACCCAGCAAACCCGCATTGCCCCGCGCCGCCGGAACCCGAAGCCGCACGCGGCCATACGTCGCATGCACCAGATGCGCCTCATGCAGCACCGGTTCCACAACGGCCGCCGTCACCGCCGGAGCCTCAGGCTCCGCCGAAGCGGCCGCCGGGGCGCTCAGCACCTCCTCCGGCATCGCCTCAGCCCGTAATCTGGACTTGCCCTTCGCCGCCGCCTTGCGTGGCTTCTTCGCCGCGCCGGCCTTGTCGCTCATCGTCGCGCCCCGCAAATTCGGCCCGCTCAAGCGTGCGGCGAAGCCGGCGGGGTCGAAGCGGCCTGGCTGCCCTCGGCATGAACCTCGGCCACGATATCCTGAACCTGCTCCTGCGCCTCGGCCGCCGCCTCACGCGCCTTGCGGCCGAACTTGTAGGCGCCACGCACGATGGAACGGAACGCGGGCCGAAGATTCTCGCTGATCGCCGGCACGTATTTCGGCGCCAGTGCCGCAGCCACGCCCACAATCATGCCGGGGATCAACGCCACCTCGATCAGCGCCGCGCCAATAACGATCACGCCGGCCGTTGCAATCGCGGTCTGCGCATCGGTGCCCATCCAGCCGCCGGTGGAAGAGCCTGGGGCATTCGCCTCATCCGCGTGGCCGTTGGCGTCAGGCGCGTTATGGGCTTCATGGGCGTGATTGTTGTGAACAGCGTCGGTCGTATGATGATCGCTCATTGTCAGATCCCGCTTGAAGGTGAGGAATTCGTAACACCAATCGCAAAGGTCGTATAGCATCACCATCATTGTTCGCGCGCCATCGCATCGTGTAAAGTTCATGACAATGCTGTGTTCTGTCGGCAGTCAACCCTCCGCCCGGCACGCGCCGAACGATCAGCCGTCCGTCCCAACCCGCGCCGCCAGCGCCCGCACCTGCGCCTCCAGATCCGGCCGGGAGAACGGCTTGCTCAATCGCGGCAGCGCCCGCAAATGCTCCGGCAACGCCCAGGCCCCATAACCGCTGGCAAGAACGAACGGCACGTTGCGTGCCATCAGCGCGTCCGCCACCGGAAACACCAATCCCCCTCTGATCGTTACATCCAGAAACGCGATCGAGATCGGTATCGCAACATCCCGCGCCAGCCGCAACGCCTCCTCAAGGCCAGAAACCGGCCCCACCACCACACACCCCATCTCCACCAACACGTCCTCGATCAAAAGGGCGATCAGCATCTCGTCCTCAACCACCAGCACCCGCAATCCGGCCAGCGTGCCATCCGCCCCGCGCCCGCTCATGCCGCCTCCCCCAGCTGGCTTTCCTCGCGAAGATGCCCAACCTCCGCGGTCAACGGGATCACGAACACGCAACGAAGGCCAGACGGCAAAAACTCCCGACGCACCTCCGCATCGAACTCGTATTCCATCGTCCGCTCGATCAACATCGTGCCAAACCCGCGCCGCGTCGGCGGCAGCACCGCGGGCCCCCCGGTCTCAAGCCAGCTCAACGTCAGAACCTGATCGCCCTGCTCCGATGCCACAGGCCCAGCACCCTCAGGCTCCGTCACCACCCACGCCACGGACAGCCGCCCCTGCGAGCTGGACAGCGCGCCATACTTCGCAGCATTGCTCGCAAGCTCATGCATCGCCATCGCCAGCGCCAGCCCCGCCTTCGGCGTCAGCGCCACGCCAGGCCCCGCAATCTCGATGTTCCCGCCAGCCCCAGGCTCCGTCTTCCGATCCCGCCCATAGGGCGCAAGCTCCGTCTCCAGCACCGTCTGCAACGACATCGCGCCCTCGCCCGCCTCGGTCAAAAGCCCATGCGCCCGCGCGATCGCCTTGATCCGCCCCTCGATCTCAGCGGCGAACGCCTCCGGAGACGGGCTGCTCTTCAACGTTTGAGACACCACCGCCAGAACGATCGCCAGAATGTTCTTCACCCGGTGATCAAGCTCGCCCAGCAACAGCGCCGCCCGCTGCTCCGCCTGCTTGCGCTCGCTGATGTCGCGCGCCATCACCGATGCCCCCACAACGCGCCCCCCCGCCTCGCGCATCGGTGACACCGTGATCGACACGTCCAGCATCTTGCCGCCCTTGG
>CAIQQQ010000254.1 GCA_903873995.1 uncultured Rhodospirillales bacterium | reverse complement strand
CCAGCCTCGGTCATTGGCGTCGCCGAATGCCCGGATCACGGCGGCGCCGGTGCTGCCCGAAGGGTCCGGACGGGTGGCGATCAGCATCAGCTGCTGGCGGCCGGCACCACCATCCGTGAGCAGCGCGCTCACGGCGCGGCCGACATCGCGGTCGGTGCGGACGCGGCTTTGCAGGCGGGCCATGTCCGGCGAGCGGCGCAGCGGCGGGATGGCGGCAAGCTGGTTGTCCGCCTCGTCCAGCCTTCCATCCTCCTGCGCGAACAGGGCGGCGGCGAAATGCGCGTCCGGCGTGCCGGTCTGGGCGGCGGCCTCCTCGAGCAGGGCCTGACCCTCCGCCCCGCGGCCCTGGCGCTTCAGCACGCGGGCAAGATCAAGACGGGACCACGGGTCCTGCGGCGCCTCCGCCACGGCGGCGCGCAGCAGGCTCGTCGCGACGGCCAGATCGCCGGTCTGCGCCGCCTGGGAGCGGAGCTCACCGACCCGGCCGGTGGGCGGCGGCGGCGGGGAGAAGGCCGGCAGCGGCGGCGCGGGCCGTGACGGCGCCGTCTCGCGCGGCGGCGTCGCGTCGGCCACGCGAGGTGCTGCCGGGCGCGGGTCCGGTCGGCCCTGCGCGCGCATCGCCTGGCTGAGGCCCGCCACCGCCGGCGGGAAGCCCGGGCGGCGGCTCAGCGCGGTGCGGAAATGCTGCTCGGCGGCGGCAGGGTCGCCCTGGCGCAGCGCCACCTGGCCAAGCAGGCTTTCGGCGTCGGTATGATCCGCCACGTCCCGCCTGGTGGCCTGGCGCAGCAGCGCGTCCGCGCCAGCGATGTCGTTGCGGGCGAGCAAGGCGCGGCCCTGGGCGAGCTCGGCGCCGTAATTGGCGCCGTCCAGCGCCTTCTGCCATTGGGCGGCACCGGCCGGATTGGCGGTGATCGCGCGCTCCAGCAAGGGGCGGGCCTCGTCCGGCCTGTTCTCACGCAGGCGCAGGATGCCGAGGCCACCCAGCGCATCCGCGTCCTGCGGATTGGCGGCCAGGGCTGCCGCGAATTTCTCGCCGCTCGCACGCAGATTGCCGCTGTCGAGTTGGGCAAAGCCGTCGCGGCGCAACGCGTCGCCAGGGCCTGCCTGAGCCTGGGCGGGTGCGGGCGGCGCCTGGCGCAGGGCCGCGAGGCGCTGGGTCAGCTCCGGGTCGCCTGGGAACTTTTGCAGATACGCGGCGATCTGATTGGCTGCCTGGGCGTCCTGGCCGAGAAAGCCCAACGCCTGCTTCCACGACCGCTGGGCACCGGCCGCCGTGTCCGCCCGGTCCGCCAGCGCGCGCAGGCGGGCGATGCCGGCGGCGCGAGTCGCTTCCTGATAGGTGAGCGCCTCGGCACTGGCAACCAGGGTCGCGGGGTCCGCGTTCGGGCTCGCCGCGATCCGGTTGATGCCGGAGAGACCCTCGGCGCGGGTGCCGGCGCTGCCGGACAGGGCCTGATAGTACTCGCGCGCATAATCGGGCGGCGGGCCCTCGGCTCCGAACAGCGTGCGGTAGCGGGCGGCGGCCTCGTCGGCACGACCGTCACGCGCGAGGCGGCGGGCCTGTTCGAGGGCCACCGGGTCCAACGTGCTGCCGCGCAGCGCGGCTCTGGCGGCCGCACGCTGGGGCTCGGTGGTGGCTGCCTGCTGCGCGCGTCGCAAATAGACCAGCGCCCCGTCCCGGCTGCCCCGTGCCTGCTCGACGCGGGCGGCGACCAGCAGCGCATCGGCGTTGGCCGGATCGGCGGCGAGCGCGCGTTCGATCGACGAGGCGGCGAGATCGGCCCGGTTCTGCGAAAGCCAGCGCTCGGCCTGGCGGATGAGAGTGGTCACGGCGGAGTTGGGTGCCGCCGTCTCCTGCACACCGGTCTGGGCCGCGGCCGGACCCGCGAGCGCGATCAGCACCGCAAGGAAGGGCAGGTGGCGCGTCACGCCTTGCCCATCCGGGCGCGCAAACGCCGTGCGGCGCGGCGGCGCAGGATCCAGAAAAACGGAATGCCGATCAGGAAGCTGGTCATCAGCAGCAGCAATCCGGTGCGCTCCGGCCGGCCGCCGAACAGCAGCTGTGCGCGCAGCCACAGCGGCAGGTCGCCCACCTCATAGGCATCCGCAGCGCGGAACGCCGAGATGCGCCCGCCGGTCTGCAGGCTGATATCACCCTGGATCTTCGACGATTGGTCGGGGTCGCGCAGCGTCTCCGCCATCTCAGCCATCGCCTGCGGCGTGAGCCCGGTGATGGCGACGACGGAGCGGCCGGCCTGCAGCGGGCTCTGCACGCCGATGATCGCGCCCATCCCCTCACCGGCCTCGTTCAACGCCAGCACCACGCGGTCGCGCTCGGCCTTGTCGGGTTGGTTGGCGGCGAGCAGCGCACGCAGATCCTGCAGCCGGTCGGGCATGTCGGCGGTGAGGCGCTCGCCCTGCACCGTGATCGCCCCCTGTTTCAGCAGGGTCGAAAGCGCCGGCTGGCGGGACAGCGAGCCAAACACCAGTAAGTCCTTGCTGGCCGCGGTATTCAATGCGTTGGGCGCCAGCACCGCAAGCCCGGTTGCCGGCAGGCCCACGATGCTGGCCAGATAGCCGATCTCGTCGAGGAACACGCCGGTTTCGATCGGCGTCGGTCGCTCCGGCAGGATGGCCGCGGTGCCGGACAGATCGGCGAGGCGGGTGAAGGGAAAGCCGGCGCTGGCGAACAGCCCGACATTGGGCATGCGCGCAAACCGATAGGCATGGCTGATGTCGATGGTGCTGTCCGGCTCGATCGCGGCGTGGATGTCGCCGGGAACCGCTGTGCAATCGCCGCGCGACATCGGGCGCATGTCAAAGCGCAGCTGCAGCTCGTCGCGCCCGAACAGCAGGAACGGCGGAATCCCGGCCCGGCCTTCGCGGATCTCGGATGGCCCGCCCAGCAGGCCCGAAACCTGGCCGCGCACCCATTCGATGGGTCCCCAGGATGGCCCCTCCCCCAACGGGAATGAGCGCAGATAGGAGCCGGACAGGGACAGGTCGAGCCGAGATGTCGCCACGTCCAGAATCGGGCCTGGCGGCGCGCGGTAGCGGATCACGGCCGGCAGCCCGACATTGCGCCACGTGAACAGATCGGGTGCGGTACGCAGCGGGACGCGCACCGGGCCGGGCGCGTAGCCGTTGGATTGCAGCTCCGCCCGATCCACCAGCGCCCCGATACGGACGGGCCCGTTGGCCGGCAGCCAGCGCGGCGCATCATAAGGCACGCGCGCGCCGGGCGTTGCCTGCTGCACCACGGCGCTGGTGCCGGTGAAGCCCGCGCGGTTGATGGCAAGGCCCGTGGCCGCCACCCCGAGCTCCGCCTCGGTGCGCCCGGCGACGATGAGGAACGTGCCGAACGGATCGCTGGGATTGGGCACCATGGCAACGGTGGGCCCCTCCAGCCGGGGCAGCCAGGTCAGTGCGTCCGGCCCAGAGACCATCACCACAGCGTGGCCCTTCGCCGGGGGCGTGCGCGAGACCGGAAAGCGCGCGCCGCGATAATCGGCCTGCACCGCGAACCACGAGGCGGCGATGGCCGAGGCGCGCAAGGTGGCGGAGCCGGCGGAGTCCGGGATCACGAAAGGCAGATTCAGGGGCGCGCGCAGTTCGCGCCGGTCAAACAGCGGTTCGGGCAGCTTGGCCAGATCGCGGGTCTGCGGCAGCTTCTCGATGCGCAGGGTCACGGTCGAGAGGTCCGACACCGTCGCCCACAACAGGCCGGACAGCGGATCGTTGCACTCCACCGCATACCGGCCGGCGAAGCGGAAATTGAGGCGGTTGAGCTCGCTGAAGAACAGCGGGTCCAGATCGAAATCCACCGGCCCGAAGCGCTCGCGGGTGGGGTCGAGCGACAGCGTGCCGATCGTCTGCTCGTTCAGCGTGATCGCGATCTGGCTGAGCGAGGAGATCAGCGCGGGCGAGCTGCCGCCGAGCACGGTGAGCTTGCCCGCGGTGACAACCTCGTCGGCGGCGAGGCCGAACAGCACGCCCTGCAGATCTGAGGTGCCGCGCATCTGCAGCGGCCCGCCGGCGCCGAGCTGGCGCAGCGTCATCTTCTGGTCACGGGCGCCCGGTGGGAGAGGTGGCGGCCCAGCCGGCGGGAGCGGCGCCACTGCCTGGACCACCGGCGGGGTCACCGGCGCGGGTGCTGGCGTGGAACTCGCGGGGACGGCTGGCGGCGGCGTCGCAGAGAGCACGGACGGAGGAACGGCGGCCGGAACCGGGGCTGGTGCAGCGGCCGGCGGATTGGCGTTCAGCGACGGTGGGGGCGAAGTCAGCTGAACCGTGGGCGGGCCGCTCTGCGCCCGCGCGTCACCCGCCAGCCACAGCAGCGCCAGGACGGCGGCCCCTATCCGGCCTGCGACCGACATCGCGACCGGCTCCGTGCGGGCAGCACGCGGCGCCACCACGTCCGACACCCGTGCGGCCACCGGCACCGGCGCCTTGCGTGTGATCTGGCGCACCTTGCCGAACCGGTATTTCACGAACACTGCCGCAGCCGTTGACATCACGACATCGCCCAGCGCCCGCAGCGGCTTGTCCTCCGGCCAATGATCCCAATGCAGCCAGGCGTCCGGCCGGCCGAAGAACAGGCGCGCCACGCGGGACTGCTCCTCCATCGTCTCGATGTTGAAGTTCAGGAACGCGTCCGCCCCCTCCCAATGCAGCACGTTGGCGCGCAGCTCGATCGCGTCGCCGCAGCTGTGGAACACCACCGTCACCGGATCGCCGTCGGCCAGGCCGAGCGGCCGGTCGATCGCAAGCCGCGCGCCAGACAGCGAGATGTTGGTGCTGCGCGCCTGGATCACATCGCCGCGCGGCAGATGCAGATCGACTGCCACATCGGCGTCCACCCGCGCCGTCACGCGCGACTGCTCACGCTCCCGCCCCACCGCAATGCTGGCCGACACGGGGATGAGGCACATGCCGCACCAGATCGTGTTGAGCAGATAGGCCTGGAACTCCAGCCCGTCGGTGGTGGCGATGCCCACGATGCCGATCGCAAACGCGATCAGCAGCAGGCCGAGCAGAACGAGGTTCGGCGTCACGGCCTTGGTGTCCAGATAGCCCTGCTCCAAGGTGCCGCCCTTGTCCGTGACGTTGAACTTGCCCTTCTTGGGGTCCCACAGGGTGAGCACCGTCACCGGCAGCAGCGGCACGGCGAGCGAGGCCTCGTAGATCTCCGCCCAGAACGAATGGCGGTTGCGGCCGTTGAGGCGCGAGGTGGTGGCGACCGAATGGAACATATGCGAGCCGGCATAGGCGATGATGGCGAGCGGCGAGGCGGCGATCACGCTCTGGCCAAAGAACAGGAAGGCGAGCGGCGAGGTCAGGAACACGATGCGCGGCAGCGCGAACATGAACGAGAAGCCGGAGGCAAAGTAGCAAAGCCGCTGGTGTAGCAGCAGGCCGGGTGCCAGCAGCGTGTTCTCCTGGCGCATGATCTGCAGCATGCCGCGCGCCCATCGCATCCGCTGTCCGACATGCAAAGCGAGCCGCTCGGTCGCAAGGCCGGCCGCCAGCGGCACGCGCAGGAACGCCGTGTGCCAGCCGCGCTGTTGCAGCAGGAACGCGCAGTGGCAGTCCTCCGTCACCGTCTGGTGCGGCACGCCGCCGATCTCCATCAATGCCGCGCGGCGGATGACGGCGCAGGAGCCGCAGAAGAACGCGGCGTTCCACATGTCGTTGCCCTGCTGCGTCAGGCCATAGAACAGCAGGCCCTCGTTGGGCACCGGCCGTTTGCGGGCGAGGTTCCGCTCGAACGGGTCGGGGCTGTAGAAATGGTGCGGCGTCTGCACGAGCGCGATGCGGCTGTCGCGCTCGAGCCAGCCCACGGTGAGTTGCAGGAAGGCGCGGGTCGGCGCGTGATCGCAATCGAAGATCGCGATGTGCTCGCCGGTGGTGTGGCGCATCGCGTGGTTGAGGTTGCCGGCCTTCGCCCCCTTGTTGTCCGGCCGGATGATGTAGCCGCAGCCAACCTCCTCGGCGAAGTCACGAAATTCCTGGCGCCGTCCGTCATCCAGGATCCAGACCTTCATCTTGTCCGCCGGCCAATCCATCGCCATGGCCGCGAACACCGTGGGGCGCACCAGATCGAGCGATTCGTTGTAGGTGGGAATATAGACATCCACCGTCGGCCACAGATCGATATCGGCCGGCAGCGGCACGGGTTTCCGGTCGAGCGGATAGGCGGTCTGGATGTAGGACAGGGTCAGCAAAAGACCGGCATAGATCTCGGCTGCCAGCAACCCGAACGCGAGGATGCTCTGGAACACCTGCTCGAACACGATGGTGTCGGACATGCGCCAGAACAGATACCGCGCCGTGATGGTGACCGACATCACGACCAGCACCAGCGATGCCTCGCGCGATTTGAAGAACCGGTTGATCACCATGAAGGCCACGATGCCGAACACGGTCAGGGCCGCCTGCTGCTCGGCGTCCATCGGCACCGTGATCAGCACGATAAGCCCCAGCAGCCCCAGATTGATCGAGACGAAGCGCAGCAGCCGGCCCCATAGCGGCAGCCCGTCATCCGTCTCGCTCAGCAGCTTCAGACCCGCCGCCATCAGCGCAGCCCCCATTCCGAGAACGCCTTGTAGCCGGTATCGACCACATTGCCGGGCGGCGGCAGGCGCAGGCGCATTGTGATCTGGTCGGCCAACAGCTGCAGATCCTCCCCGGCCCCGGCGCCGCCATCGAGCAACATGCGCTTCTGCGCCAGCGCCTCCGCCAGCGCCTCGTCCGCGCACACGGCACCCAGCAGCCGGTCCCCCAGCGAACGCAGCGTGCTGTCCATCACCGCCTCGCTGAGGCGCTGCCCGGGGCGAACCTGGTTGAGCACGACGCCGACCCGGTCGGCGAAGCGGGCGGCGAGCGTGCCGCGGCCGAAGACATGTCCGTTCGCCACCATCGGCAGCAGCGCGGCACTCCCGGCATCGGCGAGCAGCACCAGGCAGGCCAGGTCCATCACCGGCAGCAGCGCCTCGAGCGCGGCATTGGGGCCGGGCGGCGTGTCCACGACCAAAATGAGGCCCCGCCTGCCCAGCATGTCACGCACCGGGGCCGCCAAAAGCTCTGGATCGGCGGCCAGCCGAGACGCCAGTTCAGTGGCGCGGCGCGGATCGGTCGCGCCGAACGGCAGCAGATCGACACCGGAGGGTGTTGCCACCACATCCGCCGTCCAGGATTGCGGGGCATGCGCATGGGCCTGCGGCAGGGCGAGGCGGCTGAGAAAGCCCTGCTCCGCATCGATCGGCATGCCCAGATGCAGCCGCAGCGCATTCTGCGGATCCAGATCGAGCGCCAGCACGGCATGGCCGCGGCGATGCAGGATCGCAGCGACATGGGCCGCAAGGGTGCTCTTGCCGACGCCGCCCTTGGGCGAGGTGAACGCGATCAGGGGCATCGTTTAGCTCTGCCTGTCCGGCGGGGAGCCCAACGTGCGGCCTGGCGCCTGGCCCGGGCGACGCCGGGCGATTTCGGCGTTGACCTCCGACAGCAGGGCAAACGGCGCGGCGCCGTCCGCGTGGCCCTGCGGCTTTGGCTCCGGGGCAGGACGCCGAGGCGCGGCCCGGGCCGTCACGCCGGGATGCCGAAGCGCCATGCGGGAGATGTCGTCGAACAGGGCGAACCCCGCGTCCGGGAGCCGCGCCGACGGAGACACAACGGACGGTCGCGGCGCGCGGGGCAGCGGCGGAGCAGAAACGTCCGCCATGACGGGCGACTCCAAAATTGGATCCGCTTCGACAGGGTCGGCGAAGATGGCGGGCACCGCGTGTTCCATTGCCGGCGACGGCGGGGCTTCAGCCTGCGGCAGCTGTTCGGTCAGGGGCTGCAAGGGTGTGGTCGTCACGTCCTGCGATGGGGTGATGGACATGGCAGGCGCAGGTGCCGCGCGCGGTGCGATCGGCGACTTGGGGAACACGAAATAGCGAAACCCGGGCAGCTTGCACACCTTGGCAACATTGCTCATTTCGTGGTGCAAAATCGACCCTCCGGTTCCGGGCAATCTCGAATCTCAGATTCGCAAGGCACAATAGCCGATCATTGCCGCGCCGCACCCCTGAAGATGCAGTCGTATGCCTGCCTGCAAAGGGTTAACCAATCCTTTCGGACATGACCAGCGCTCCAACCTGGTTCACGCGGGGCGCATCAGCGTCGCTACGACACCTCCTGGCGCAGCTTCTGACGCATCGCCTGCTCGAAGCCCGCATAGTCCTGGCATTGCAGGGCGAAGGCGCCGAATCCGCCGATCACGTCGCGCGTGTAGCTCTCCACCAGGTCCGGCTCCTCGTGCAGGATGCACAGCCCGTTGATGGTCACGCCCGCATCGGCCAGACGGTCCCGGATCGGGCCAGGCTCCGGCCCTTCGTTGCTGCGGCCGTCGCCTGCGATGTCGATGATCTGGCGGTCGGCCGGCGCAAGTTTCAAAAGCTGCTCGCAGACCACGAGGGCGGAGCCGATCGCCGTGGTGCCGGCGGGCACGATGCGCGGCACGTTCTCCACCTGCTCGGCAAACGCATCGAGACCCGCCTGGCTGTCGATGCGCGTCCAGTCCACCAGGACCTCCTGCCCGTTGGAAGCGGACCACAGCAGCAATGTCAGGCTGACCGCCCTGCCCGGCCCCGCGAGCAGCCCCGCCCGCACCTGCGGATCGCGCAGCGCGCGGGCAGTGCCTGTTGCAATCAGGCCAAAGCTCTCGAACGTCACGCTCGCGGAGCCATCGAAGGCCAGGATCAGGGCGAGATCAGAGGTTTGCATCACGCTGAGATGGCGCGGCCAAGGGTTGAGTGAAAGCCGCATCCGGATGAACATTGCGCCAAGGTGCGGCCCCATGACGCCGGCCACGGAGGATGCTGATGACGGACTATGCGAAAATGACCTTTGCCGAGGGCAAGATGCTGGCCGAGGTAGATGACGGCGTCGGCCTCATCACCTTCAACCAGCCCGCCAAGCGCAACGCCATGTCGGTTGCGATGTGGACGGGCATGAGCGAGATCCTCGATCTGTTCGAGGCGGATGCCTCCGTCCGTGTGGTGATCCTCACCGGCGCCGGCCCCAAGGCCTTCGTCTCGGGCGCCGATATCAGCCAGTTCGAATCCCAGCGCAGCAATGCCGACGCGCAGGTGGAATATGACCGCCTGACGAGTGCGGGGCGCGACCGGCTGGCAGGCTTCCCCAAGCCCGTGATCGCGCGCATCCGCGGCTTCTGCCTCGGCGGCGGGCTCGGCATCGCCATGCAGGCCGATATCCGCATCGCAGCCGTGGACAGCGAGTTCGGCATCCCCGCAGCCCGCCTGGGCATCGGCTACGGCCTTGGCATGACTCAGAAGCTGGTGGACCTCGTGGGCCCCGCGCATGCCAAGATGATGCTGTTCACCGGCAAGCGGATCGACGCCACTGAAGCCGCGCGGATCGGGCTCATCAACCAGGTCACCACTGACGAGGACCTGTCGGACGTGGTGGTGGAGATCGCCCGGCAGATCGCCGACAACGCGCCGCTGTCGATCCTGGCGGGCAAGCAGATCGTGGCAGAGACCCTCAAGGGCACACCCGATCGTGCGCTCGCCGACAGCTTGGTTGCGACCTGCTTTGACAGTGCGGACTACCGCGAAGGCCGCCAGGCGTTTATGGAGAAGCGCGCGCCGAAGTTCGTTGGGCGCTAGAGCCAAATCCGCGCCGATCAGCGCGCGGATGTGGATCTAGACCTATGTTTTGCCGAGCATCTTTATCCGACGGGTGATCCCGTTTGGTCAGATGATGCTCTAAAGGATCCACATTGCGGTTTCCTGTTCCCCTCCTGGCCATCCTCGTCTGTGCCGCGTGCACGCCTGATTTCTCCCCCAACACCTATAGCTCCACCTCCGTGCAGCAGGCGGCGAAGGTGGAACAGGGCGTTGTGGCGGGGGTGCGGCAGGTCGGCGTGAAGGTGAGCGGCAACATCGGTGCTGCAACCGGCGGGGCCGCCGGCGCCATCGCCGGCTCCCAGCTGCCGGGCAGTTCCGCCACCAGCGCGCTCGGAGCCCTCGGCGGCACCTTGATCGGCGGCGTGATCGGCTCCGGCGTCGAGCGAGCCGCCGGTGACACCGACGCGTTCGAATACGTGGTGCGCACCGTCAAGGGCGAGCTGATCAGCGTCACCCAGACCGACGCCGTGCCGCTCGCGGTGGGCCAGCATGTGCTGGTGATCGCAGGCCCACAGGCGCGGATCGTGCCGGACTACACAGTAAGCCCGATCGAGGCCCAGCCGGCCCCGAACGCCCCACCGCCGAAGCCGGTCGTCCCGGCCCCGGAACCGCCGCCTGTGACAGTTCCGCCTGTATCTGGCCCGCCTGTATCTGGCCCGCCTGTATCTGGCCCGCCTGTGTCAGGCCCGCCCGGCAGCGAATGACCTCTTTCCCGAACCGCCGTGTCAGGTTACCGTTGCGTCAGACGACGGTGACCCGAAAGGGTTGAAACGGGAACGCGACCGGCCGGCCCATCGGCCCGATCCGCGGCTGCCCCCGCAACTGTACGGCGGCGAGCCTTTTGCCACGATGCCATTGCCCCGAACCGGGTGAGAAGGCGGCACAAGGCCCAGACCCGCGAGCCAGGAGACCGGCCGGCGTCGAGACTGTTCGCGCGCGATGGGCGGGGTGCACCATGGCAACGGGAGAAAGACCCGCAGGCGGCATTCGTCCCATCCTCGGTCCGGCGTTTTCGCGTGAGCGAAGGCGATCGAACCTTTGCGTGAACGGAGCCTCGCATGCGTCGCATGCTGATCGTATCGCTGTGCCTTGCCACCCCGGCTGTCGCTCAAACCTCGGCACAGCAGGACATCCCCATCCCCGAGCGCGTGGTGACCGCCACCCGCATCCCAACCCTTGCCGAACAGATCCCCGCGGGCGTCACAATCATCACCCGCGAAACCATCGAGCAGCGCGGCTTCACCACGCTGGCCGACGCGCTGCAGACCGTGCCCGGGGTGGGCATCGTCCAATCCGGCGGGCCCGGCAGCCAGACCTCGGTGTTCATCCGCGGCACCAACTCCAACCATGTGCTGGTGCTGCGCGACGGCATCCCGGTCAACGACCCGTCCAGCCCCGCAGGCGCCTTCGATTTCGGGCCGGACACCCTCGCCGATGTCGAGCGTATCGAGGTGATCCGCGGCCCGATGTCCAGTCTTTACGGATCCGGCGCCATCGGCGGCGTGATCAACCTGATCTCCCGCAAGGGCTCCGGTGCGCCGCACGGGACCATCGAGCTCGGCTACGGCCTACCGCGCCAGAACCTCGCCAACGGCACCCTCTCCGGCCGCACCGGGCCGTTCGACTATGCGATCCAGGCCGGCACCCAGGCCGATGTCGGGTTCGACACCACGCCGAAGCGCGAAACCGGGATCTACAACGGCTCGCGCAACGGCTTCAGCGCGCAGACCGTCTCGGTCAATCTCGGCTATACGCCGGTGGACGGCACCCGCATCTTCATCGTTGCGCGCGACCGCCAGGCATCCAGCAACCTCGACACGCTGGGCTTCGATCCACGCCACTACACCTCCACCGATGACAGCGCGACCGGCCAGATCGGCGTCTCGTCCCACCTGTTCCACGACGCGCTCGAAACAACGCTGCTCTACGCCGCAACGCGCGGCGACCGGCATTACATCGAGCCGCTGGAGGCCGCCGACCCCAACGCCAACCAGGCCGACAGCAAATACCGCGCCACCCGAACCACGCTGCAGTGGAACAACATCCTCCATCTGCCCGATCTCGGCCCCGCCACCGACACGCAGGCAATCTTCGGCTACGAGCACGTGCTCGATCAGATCCGGGTGTCCCAGAACAGCTCCTACCAGGGCTTTCCCTACCAGCAGGCGACCGCCGCCAGCGCCGCGTCCGATGCCGGGCATTTCGGCCTGCAGACCATGCTGTTTCACCGCTTGACCCTTACCGCCGACGGGCGTCAGGAGGACGGCCGCTACGGCGGCGGCGCCTTCACCTGGCGCACCGGCGGCGTCCTTGCCGTCGATGAGCTGCTGTCCCGCTTCAAGGCCAGCTACGGCTCCGCCTTCCGCGCCCCCTCGCTCTTCGACCTGTTCGGCACCGACAGCTACAACTTCCAGGGCAACCCCAACCTCCGCCCCGAGCGCAGCACCGGCTACGAGCTCGGCTGGGCGATCGACCTGCCGTTCGCCAACCAACCCAAGGCCGCAAGTGTTGACATCACATACTTCAACAACCGCATCCGCGACCTGATCGCTTTCCAATACGCGCCCGACTTCAGCTCCAGCTCCGAGGTCAATATCGGCCGCGCCCGCACCGAAGGCATCGAAACCAGCCTCACCCTCCGCCCCGCCAGCTGGCTCGAAGCCACGCTCAGCTACACCTACACCGAGGCCCGCAACACCGCCGACAACACCAGGCTGCTGCGCCGCCCGAAAAACCGCGCCAGCCTCTCAGCCGCGATCACCCCCCTCCCCAACCTCACCATCAGCCCCGAGATCACCATCTCCGGCCCCTTCCAGGACTACCTGGTGGACAACACCGGAACCTCCACCAGCATCGGTCGCGCCAAAGGCGGCACCACAGCCAACCTCGCCGTCACCTACGCGATCACCCCCAACCTCACCGCCTTCACCACAGCCAGAAACATCGGCAACTCAAAGCTCGAACCCGCCCAAGGCTTCCAAACCCCCGGCCCTTCCTTGCTGGCAGGTCTGCGGGCGCGGTTCTGAGGGGCGGGCAAAGTAAGGCCAGGGCTCTGCCCTG
>CAIQQQ010000253.1 GCA_903873995.1 uncultured Rhodospirillales bacterium | reverse complement strand
GTATCGCGCGCCGGGTTGGCCGGCGGCGGCGCGCCAAACCACCACTCATACCGACGGCCGTTGACCGGTTCTTCACCGGTCAACAATCAAGGCCGTTGGTATGAGACCACCGGCTCCCGCCATGCCGGGCACGGGGCGCCCTCGTGTCCGGCCCGATGCGTTTCACGAATGGTTAACCGCGCGGGAGTCTAGTCTTGCAAGAGTTCAGAAAGGCCACGCATGCCGGTATCGACCGTGCCACTTGCCAGGGAGAGCGACGTCGCGCCGGCCCGCGGAGCCGCCACGGTCGACCGCTTTGTGGCCTTCGCCTTCGCCGCCGCCGATCTGCTGATCGAGACGGATCCGTTGGGCCGGATCATTTTTGCCACCGGCGCCTTTCGCTCGCGCTTTGGCGCCAGCGAAGACAGCTTCCTGGGCTCTCCGATCACCGAGCTTTTCATCCCGGGGGACCGGCCGGCGCTGACGGAGGCGCTGGCTGCGGTGGCGCAGCGGGGACGGATCGCGCCATTGGCGCTCAACTTGTCCGACCGATTCGGATCGGCAAGCTCGGTGGCCGCCTTGCTGATGCCAGCCGATTCCAACGGGCCCGCACGGCTGTGCTTCTCGATCGGGCCGATCGCGATCCGGCCGGCGCAGGTTGCAGCCTCGCCGGATCCGCATTCGGCGCGGGTCAGGTCGCCGGTGGAGTTCGCGCGCAACGCCGAGCAGGTTTTGCGCAGCGGGCAGGATGGTGCGTTGAACCTGCTGGAAATCAAGGGCTTCGCCGCTGCACAGCCTGGCGCGTCGCGGGCCGAGCTGCAGACTCGCCTTGAACGGACGCTGGCCGATGCCGGACCTCACATCATCGCTGGGCATCTGGGGGAGGGGCGTTTCGGCGTCGTGTCGGGGCCTGACGCCGATATCGGGGCCGCGCTATCCCGCTTCGAGACAACGCTGCATGACACGCCGGGCGGGCAGACGGCGCAGATCAGCCGGTCGGCGATCGACCTCGACTCCGGCGCGCTGACGCCGGGCCAGGCAGCCCGGGCGCTGCGTTACGCGCTTGGCCGCTTCATCGAGGGCGGCACGGATGCGGCGGCCGCGATCGGCAGCGGGCGGGGTCTGGCAGGGATCGTCGCCGCGGCCAATGCGCGGGCGGTGGGCGTTCGCCATGCGATTGCCCACCGGCGCTTCCGCCTTGCCTACCAGCCCGTCGTCAGCCTCGCCGATCGCAAGACCCATCATTACGAGGCCCTGCTTCGCCCGATCCCGACGCCAGGAAGCCCCACGCAGAGCACCCAGGAGTTCGTGACCTTTGCCGAGGCCGTGGGCCTGTCCGAAGACCTGGATTGGGCGGTGCTCGAAGAGGCCATCACGACGCTGATCGCGCGGCGCAGCGTGTCCGTCGCGGTCAATATCTCCGGCATGTCGATGCAGAACCCGGCCTTCCGCTCGCGACTGATCGACCGGATCCAGGCCCTGCGGACCTTGCCCGAGCGGCCGGGTGCGCGCCTGCTGGTGGAGCTGACGGAGACTGCCGAGATCGAGGACATGCTGGGCGCCGCTTCAAGCATCGATGCGCTGCGAGCCGAGGGGGTGCCGGTGTGCCTGGACGATTTCGGCGCCGGGAGTGCTGCCTTGCGCTATCTGCGATCGTTTCAAGTCGATTTCGTGAAGATCGATGGTGTCTATGTGCAAGGCGCCGAGCACAACGCACGGGATCGCAGCTTCGTCGCCTCGATCATCGAGATGGCCGCCGCGTCCAAGGCCGAGGTCGTGGCCGAGATGATCGAGACCGAGCAGCAGGCCAGGCTGATGAGCGAAATGGGCGTCGGCTACGGGCAGGGCTGGCTTTTTGGTCGCCCGGGCGTTTTGCCCGGCAACCGCTGACCGGAACGATGCGGCTCTAAGCAATGTTGAGCGGCCGTGATCGTCAGATTCCCGGCTTCGTCAGGTTTCGGTGAGCTGACGCACCCCTCCCGTCGCGGTTGCGCGGGCCAGACCGGGCAACGCGCAATCCAGGCTCGGAGCCGCCAAGCCGCGATGCGCCAGGCTCGCGCGTGCGGCCAGCGCCAGTGCTTCGGCTAGCTCCGTCCGGCGGAACGGCTTGAACACGATCGCATCTGGCCCCACGGCCCGCATGCTGGCGATCTGCTCGGGCTCGCAGGAACCTGTGAGAAACACGATCCGCGCCTGCGTCTCGTGCAGGATGGCACGCGCGGTCTCGGCGCCGTCGCGCACGCCCTTGAGATGAAAATCCATCAGCAGCACATGCGGCCGGCAGTCCCGCGCCAGCTCGATCGCACGCTCCGCGGTCGGGGCCGAGCCGACAAGATCGAAGTTGAGCCGCCTCACCACCCTGGTGAGAGTCATTGCCACCAATTCCTGGTCTTCGACGATCAGCAACCGACATCCCATGCCTGGCATCAAGGCGCTCCCTGCCAGCACATTCCGGCCGGCACAGTGAAGCGCCAGACCGTAAAGAAATCATGACCGCGAACCCGAAAGCAGGCATGAGGGAAGGATTGTCCGCACCCGCTTGCGGGTTATGCCGCAGGTGCCATGCCCTTCACCGAACCATCCGATCGTTCGACCGACGAGACCTGCGACTGCCAGGTTGCCCCACCCGGCCCCGGCGCCGGCCGCGGATCTTTGCCAGCTTTTCCCAGCCGGCTTCGTAGATCGGAAGAGCACACGTCT
>CAIQQQ010000252.1 GCA_903873995.1 uncultured Rhodospirillales bacterium | reverse complement strand
TCTCCTCAATAGATAGCCGCATAGCGATCGCACACCTCAGCCGCGTCAAGCCCATGCAGCGCCGCGATCTCGGCGCGCTTGAACATCAGATACGCGCCATGCAGCTCGTCCCCCATCCAGGATCGCGCCACCCCGCTCGCCGCCAGCAGATCGAGCGCCGCCGCAAGATCGAAAGGCAGGGGACCGCCCGTGGTATTCGCCAAATCCCGGCCCTGGCGAATGCCGTCAAGCCCCGCCCAGACCAGCGCCCCCAGCGCGAGATACGGGCTCGCCGTCGCGTCCGCCACGCGAAACTCCACGTTGAACTGTCGCGCCACCGCCTCTGGCGTGTCGGCATGGACCGGACAGATGCGAAGGCTGCTGCCGCGGTCCTGCACACCGAGATCGGCCACGCTCGGTGCCCAGCGGCCGGGCTTCAGCCGATGATAGGACGCAACGCTCGGTGCCGTCAGCGCGGCCAGCATCGGCGTGTGGTGCAACAGGCCGGCCACGAACATCTCGCCCATCCGCGACAGCCCCAACACGCCCGCCGGATCATGAAGGGCCGGACGCCCATCCCGGTCCCACAGGCTGAGATGGACATGGGTGCCGTTGCCGATCCCGTCCGGCGTCAGCATCGGGGCCAGGATCGCCCGGTGGCCCCGCCGCGCCGCCACGGCCCGGGTGAGTTCGCGGGTGATCACCGCCTCATCCGCCGCCCGCAGGCCAGGCGTCGGCGCGATGGTCAGTTCGTACTGGCGGGGGCCATACTCGGCGAGGAAACTGTCGGGCGTGATGCCTTGTGCGCGGATCGCAGCCAACAGCTCAGACCCGAAACCGCCCTGGCGCCGAAACGCGCCGAGGGAATAGGGCGCGCCCGGTTCATCGGCCACGCCGGTGTAGACGAATTCCTGCTCGAACGCGCAGACCGGCGTAAGGCCGGTCTCCTCCAGCAGCGCCGAAAGCCCACGCCTTAGAAATCCGCGCGGACAGCACGCCCAGGGCGCGAACGCCGTCGTCAGGAAATCCCCCAGCATCAGAATGCCATCGCTGCCATCGGCCATCGGGATCGCTGCACCGGTGGTCTCATCCGGCACAAGCAGCAGATCCCCGATCGTGCCGAAGGGGGTGGCCAGGATCGGACCAAAGGCGGACAGCATCAGATTGCTGTGCGTGATCCCCACGCCCCGCCGCAACCGGCTCGCCAGATCGCTGTGCGGAAACGATTTGCCCCGCACATGCCCGGCAAGGTCGGCCGTTCCCACGAAGACCAGCCTCTCCGGTGCACGGTCCGCATCCATATTGCTCTCCATCCCAGACCCGGCCCGATCAGCCCAGTCTGATCAGCCAGATCCGCGATGGTGCACCATGAATCCGGCCCGCGCGACCGTAGAGGCCCCGAAATCAGCGGCGAAATTTACCGTTCGAGATGCTGTCGAAATCATAGGGGCTGATGCGCAGGTCCCGCATATCCCGCTCATCCATCATCTGCAGCTCACGCATCGTCGCCACCTGCGCCCGGCGCTCGCCAATCCACGCCAAAACGCGGCCCACGCGCGTGAACACCTCCGGCATTTTGGCCGGGGCCGCATGGTGGACAACGCTCTCCGATAAAATGGCCATGCCACTGTTCCTCATGTTGCAATGCAGCATTTGCTGCGCTGCACCATAAGGAGACTCTCCCCATGTCCGTCAAGGGTGCTGACCTAATTTGGCCAGGTCAGCGAATCGGCCGCTCCACCCCACCGCCGGCCGGCAGCACGCCCCGAGAACGCAGACATGATGTGACCGCGGCGGTCCGCGCCTCGCGCACCGCCCTCTGGGCCGCGGTCCCGGCATTGGGATTGGCCGTGTCCAGCAGCGCCCGCTTCACCGCAGGATTGCTGTCCGCGGTGTCCTCACAGGCTCGCTCCGGCGTGCCTGGCGCCGATCGCGTGTCATCCGCGCACCCCGCGACACCGAACAGAACCAGGCAAACGACAAAAAGACGGGTCATGGCGTGTTCATCCAATCCTCGATCAGGCGCCGCGCAATGCTGTCCGCCCGCGGCAAAGAAAAGCCATGCGCCGCCGGATCGCGCATCTGTTCCCGCGTGAACCAGCGCGCATCCATCAGTTCCGCCGGATCGATGGTGATCTCGGTGCTCAGCGCCTCGGCATGAAAGCCCAGCATGATCGATGCTGGAAACGGCCACGGCTGGCTCGAATGATAGAACACCCGACCCGTCCTGATTCCCGCCTCCTCGAACACCTCGCGCGCCACCGCCTCCTCCAGGCTCTCACCCGGCTCTACAAACCCCGCAAGTGTCGAATACATCGTCGAATTGGGAAACCGCTGCGAATGCCCCAGCAGAGCCCGCTCGCCATCCGTCACCAGCATGATCACCGCCGGATCCGTCCGCGGGAAATGCTGCGTCCCGCACGAACCGCACGCCATCGCATTGCCGGCGGACCGCGGCACGCACGTGGCCCCGCACACCCCGCAGAACCGATGCCGCGACCGCCAATGCATCAGTCCCCGCGCATGCGCCAACACCGCCGCATCCGCCACCGGCAGAGCCCCCGCCAACGCCCGCAGGTCCGTCAATGCGCCCAGCGCCTCCGGCAGCAGCGGCAACGGATCCTCCACAGCGCTCACATCCACCGCAAACACCGCAGTCCCGTCCAGCAGCCCCAGCAAGGCCCAGGGCCCCCCAGCCATCCGCACCGCATCTGCCACAGCGCCTGTCAGAAACACAGCCTCAGGCCGCCCCGCCGCCACACCCCGGACCAGGCTCCGCGCCCGCCACAACGGCACAAACAACGTCTCCGGCGACACCAAAGCCGCATCCACAAACGCCTGGTCATCCCGCAGATGAGACACCCGATCGATCGGGCTGCCCGTGTAAGCATTCGAACGACTGGCGGGAATGGGGCGCACAAAATGGTCCTGTCACTGTCCCCCCGGTGATGCCACGCACACGCCGGCGCGGCAATTGGGGTGGCAAGAAAGGCCAGGGCTTCGCCCTGGACCCACCAAGGGGCCGAGCCCCGACTCATGCGGGTCCAGGGCAGAGCCCTGGCCTTCCTTCCGACCCAACCGCCACGCTTGCAGTGCGGGCACTGACGCGCGATATGGGGAGTGGGAGGTCGGCGGCGGACGGGCTCCTCGCCAACCCGGTCAGGACCGGAAGGTAGCAGCCGCAACGGGTTCTTGTTCGGGTCGTTTGTTCGGCCTCCCACCCTTTTCAGGCCCTTTGTGGCGAGGCGATGCATGCCGGGCTTGTTCAGGGACGAACTTCCCCCGGAAGCCGGGGCAAATGACGCTGTGCTTCCGGAAGGGCCGGGGCTGTTCGGCGAGGCATTGCCGTCAGCATCTTCGCCGTCATTGACGGCGCCCGCCTATCGCGTGCTGGCCCGTAAATACCGTCCCATTCAGTTTGCCGACCTGATTGGGCAGGAGGCCATGGTGCGCACTTTGCGCAACGCCTTTGCGGTCGGGCGCGTGGCGCATGCCTTCATGCTCACCGGCGTGCGCGGCGTCGGCAAGACGACGACGGCGCGCATCATCGCCCGCGCGCTCAACTGCATCGGGCCGGACGGCCGGGGCGGCCCCACGGTCACCCCCTGCGGCGTGTGCGACAACTGCCGCGGCATCCTGGCCGATCGCCATCCGGACGTGACGGAGATGGACGCCGCCTCCAACAACGGCGTGGACGATGTGCGCGAGATCATCGAGGCCGTCCGGTTCCGCCCAATGCAGGGGCGTACCCGCGTGTTCATCCTCGATGAGGTGCACATGCTGTCCAAGCCGGCCTTCAACGCGCTGCTCAAGACGCTGGAGGAGCCGCCGGGGCATGTGAAGTTCATCTTCGCCACCACCGAGATCCGCAAGGTCCCGGTGACGGTCCTCTCCCGCTGCCAGCGCTTCGACCTGCGCCGCATCTCCGCCGCCGAGCTCGCCGGCCTGTTCGCTCGCATCTCCGAGGCCGAGCAGGTCGCC
>CAIQQQ010000251.1 GCA_903873995.1 uncultured Rhodospirillales bacterium | reverse complement strand
GATCAGGTTCTCGCCAGTTTCAAGACCTGGCCCAATCTCTGCGCGATGATGGGCCAGTACAACATCCGCCTTGGCATCGGCGATCTGATTCGCCGAGAGTTTCGCATCCTCCCCCACTTCCGGACCGATCTCACCGTCCGCCGCGCCGGCACTGACAATATTTGCCTGATCGAGTTTGAGGGCGCATCAGACCGGCACATCTTTGAAAACACCGACCGCGGCATCGACACTTGGGCCCGCCCTTTTGAGAAGGGGTTCAGCCAGATCGTCGACTGGACCTGGGCGCTGGATCACTATCGCAAGACCGCCGACTATATCGACGCGTTCGGCGGCGAGCGCCCCAACATCGTTGGCCTGCTCGTCATCGGCCGCTCCACCTCACTGTCAACATCTCTCCGCAAGGACCGGTGGGAATGGCGGCGCAACAAAGTCAAGGCCGATAGCTTCACATTGACCCTCGTAACATTCGACGAACTCTATCGCGACTTCGCGATGTGGCTTGGTGGGCGAAAGATGGATCGCGGCTCTTCCTGACGCGCCCCAAGAAAAAACTGCTCAAGCAAAATGATAAACCGGCAACAGATGCGCCGGCGCGATCGCCCCATCCGGATCGATCCCCCACCCCGCCGCCAGCGCCGCCGCCACCGTCGCCTCCGGAAACTCCACAAATTTCCGCCCATCGCCGCCGGAAATCACCAGAACCTCCAGCGCCCCATCCCCCACATTCCGCACCGACCGCCAAACCCCGCCCGGCACCGAAACCATATCCCGAGACTCAAGCCCCACCGTCACATCCAGATCCTCGTTCAACGCAACCTCAGCCACCCCCCGCCACACCATCAGCACCTGCTTCGCATCCACCCGATGCACCGAGACCGACTGCCCAACCCCCACCCGCAGTCACTCCATCGAGAACCCATGCGCATTCCCGATCGGCGGCACCACCCCGGCCGCGGCCGACATCCCGAACCCGATCACCGGCGCCATCTCGCTGCCATGCCCCGGCAGCACGCTGTCCAGCAACGCCCGCCCCGAGAACGCCCGCGCGTCAGACGCAACCACCCGCGCAGACATCTCCGCAACCGACCACGCCCGCATCGAAGCAATATCCGCAGCCGCAATCGGCGGCATCAGCTCCGAATCATCCGGCTTCGCAGCCCCCGCAGCCGTATCCACCAGCACATTCTCACGCGTCAGATACAGCCCGTGTGCCGCAGCGCCTGACAGGATGGAGGGATGCCAGATGATCCCCCCGGTGTTGTCCCCACCCAGGCAGGTGAACAAAAACCCATCATCCGGCCCCACATTGGTGAAACCCCGAAAGATCCAGGTCGGCACGGACACAATATCCCCCGCATGCGCCACCAGAGATCCATCAACCCCCTCCGGCCCCCAGCGAAACGCATAATCCCCGTCAAAGCACATGAACACCTCGGCGGTGAAATGCATGTGCAGATTGTTCACAATCCCATGCGGCATCGCTGCCGCCCCAATATTGAACCCATGCGGCTCCCGCAGATTCACCACCTGGTCCGAACTCGTCGTAACCCCAGGTCCGATCATCGAATAATTCTGCTTCAAATGAGACCCAGGCGTCTTGCAGTCGATGAACGCCACAGGGCACGAGACAAAATCCCCCCGCCGAATCGTCCGCGCCGCCGCTTCCGCCACAGTGATCCGGCTCATCCCAGCCCCCGCTTGCATACGCATTCAGCATAAACGAGGTCCCCGAACCAAGACCAGCGCTTTGCCAGGCGCCCAATCGCCCTCCGCCCTCACCTCCCCCCACCTCCCCCTACCTCCCCCCGGGGGGCACTATCGCCGGGCCGGAGGGTGGTGTAGTGCGGCGCTGATGGCTAAACTTGCGCGACGCGGGTTTGGTCACAGTCGGGAGTATCGCTTTTGGTTCGCACGCGCGCAGCCCTGCTGGCCTTCGCCTTCACAACTCCCGTCATCATGTCCTGTGGAGCCGCAGCGCAGGGCCTGCCGCGCCCAGGTGCCGGCGGCAACCCGCGGCCGGCCGGCCGTGCGCTCGCCGCCAACACGCTCGCCCAGGTCTTCACACCAGGTGCCGCGATCGCCGACATCCGCGTCGAGGGAAATCAGCGAATCGAGGAAGGCACCATCAAGTCCTATATGTTGGTGGCGCCTGGCGATCAGTTCGACTCAGAACGCCTGGATCGCAGCCTTAAAACCCTGTTCGCCACCGGCCTCTTCTCAGACGTGGTGCTGCGCCGAGATGGCAACGTGCTGGTCGTCCGCGTCTCGGAGAACCCGATCGTCAACAAGATCGTGTTCGAGGGCAACAAGAAGATCAACGACGACAACCTGCGCAGCGAACTCACCCTCCGCCCCCGCGCCGTGTTCACGCCCGCGCTGGCCGCGCTCGACCGCCAGAAGATCCTCGATCAATACGCCAAGCGCGGCCGCTTCGGCGCGCGCGCCGAACCCAAGATCATCCAGCTCGACCAGAACCGCGTCGATGTGGTCTTTGAGATCGATGATGGCACCTCAACCCTCATCAGCCGCATCGCCTTCGTCGGCAACAAGGCGTTCAGCGAAGACAAGCTGAAGGACGTCATCGGCTCGCGCGAACAGGCGTTCTGGCGCCTGCTGTCCACGGCCGACAGCTACGATCCGGACCGCGCCAATTATGACAAGGAGCTGCTGCGCCGTTTCTATCTCAAGAACGGCTATGCCGATGTCGAGATCACCAGCGCCAACGCCGAGCTGTCGCCTGATCGGCAATCCTTCTTCCTCACCTTCACGGTGAACGAGGGCGAGCGCTACCGGGTCGGGGACATCAAGGTGAACAGCGCGCTGCGCAACCTCGATGGCGCCGAACTCGCACCCCTGATCACCCAGGCGAGCGGAGACTGGTATGACGGCGATTCGGTCGAAAAAAGCGTCCAGGCGATCACCGACGCGGTGCAGACCAAGGGCTTCGCCTTCGTCGAGGTCAAGCCCCAGGCCAAGCGTGACCGCGAGAAGCACACCATCGACCTGGTGTTTGACGTGGGCGAGGGACCGCGCGTCTATGTCGAGCGGATCGACATCCAAGGCAACATCCGCACCAAGGACAACGTCATCCGCCGGGAGTTCCGCCTCGCGGAAGGGGACGCATTCAACGCCGCCCTGCTGCGCCGCTCGCGCCAGCGGCTGGAGGATCTGGGCTATTTCAGCACCGCGACCGTGACGTCGAGCCCCGGCTCGGCGCCGGACAAGGCAGTGGTCACCGCCAATGTCGAGGAGAAGGCCACCGGCGAACTCACCATCGGCGGCGGCTACTCCACCGATTCGGGCGCGCTTGCCAACCTCGGCCTGCGCGAGCGCAACCTGATCGGCACCGGCGTGGATGCCGGCATCAACACCGTGCTGGCGCAAAAGCG
>CAIQQQ010000250.1 GCA_903873995.1 uncultured Rhodospirillales bacterium | reverse complement strand
TGCACGGGGAAGGCCACCTGCCCCACGGGCCGGCGCACCCATTCCAGGGTCGCCTGGTGGGCCTGTGCCGAGGCCTGATAGATCGCGGGCTCCGGCTCGGCGAGGGAAACGATCTTGCCTTGCTCGCGGCGGTAGATCGGCCGTGCCTCGGTCTTGAAGCCCGCCAAGGTCCAACGCGCACCGTCGCGCACCAGGTCGAGGTCGATAAGCCCGAGATGGCTGCCCCAGAAGCCGGGCATCACGGCGGGAATGCCGGCGAGGGTGCCGCGCACGGCATCGATTCCCGGGCGATTGGCGTAGTCCGGCCCGGGGAACACGCGGTGGGAATGGCCGGTGAAGATGACGTCGATCCCCGGCACGGACGCAAGATGGTAGGACGCGTTCTCGAAACCGTTCACGCGCGGGCCGGAATCGATGCCGGAATGGCATAGTGCCACGAGGATGTCGCAGCGCGCGCGTAGGCCCGGCACGTGGCGCTCGGCGGCGGCCACGATGTCGGAGACTTTCACCTTGCCGTCGAGGTTGGAGCGGTCCCACACCATGATCTGCGGCGGCACGAAGCCGATCACGCCGATGCGCAGGCGGACCATGCTGCCGTCCTCGGCCTTGAGGTCCCGCTCCAGCACGATGGTGGGCGGCACGTAGCTGCGCCCGTCGATGTGTTCGAGATTGGCGCAGACGAAGGGGAAGGCCGCGCCCGAGAGGGCGCGTTCGAGGAAGGGCAGGCCGTAGTTGAATTCGTGGTTGCCCAGGGTCGCGGCGTCGTAGCCCAGGAGGTTCATCGCCTGGAACATGGGATGCACATCGCCGGGCTTGAGGCTACCCGGCTGGGAGGCCCAGTCCCCGAGGGGATTGCCCTGGATGATGTCGCCGTTGTCGAACAGCATGGCGTTGGGGTGTTCGGCGCGCGCCGTGCGGATCAGGCGTGCGACCTTGGCAAGCCCCACAGTGGCATCTGGCCTGTCGCGATAATAATCAAAGTCATAAGCAAACATATGGAGATCGGACGTCTCCAGAAGTCGCAAACGAAGCTGCGGGGTCACTGCCCTGGCCGGTGTGGCCAAGGCAGCCGCCGCTCCCGCGATAAATCCACGACGCGCAACGGTGGTCATGGGTCTTCCTTCAGATCTTGAACGTTCTTTGGTTCTTCCCATCAAGAAAGACCAACTTGCTTGTTTAGATCGTGGTCGCCCGCAGCAGATAGCCTTTAAACGCCTCGGACAGGTTATCCGCCTGCCGATGCAGGATATTGTGCCCCAGCAGCCCGAACAACGCCGTGCCGATACCCAGGGCGGTTGCGAGAAGTGCCGACGCGATACCCCGGCTGACGGCCGAAGGATCTGAGATCCCGCCGGACGACAGCGCGTTGAACGTGTCCATGATGCCGAGGATGGTGCCGAGCAGACCCAGGAGCGGGGCGGCCGTCACCACGGTGTCCAGGATCCAGAGGCGCGAGGTAAGCTTGCCCTCGACATCCAGATACAGGGCCATCGACAGATCTTCCACTTGGGCGCGCGTCACCCCGGGACGGTGCTGAACCTCGTCGTATTCCGCCATGGAACGGCTGAGAACGTCCCCCCCGCGAAACCGCGGGGAGGAGATCTCGGCACCTGCAGGGGCCAGGGCGATCGCTTTTGCGATGCGCTGGCTCCGCAGGCCCAGGAACACATAGGTCAGCGAACGTTCCACGATGACGAAGAACAGCAGCACCATGCCCGCGTAGAGCGCGTCGATGCTGACGTCGTGGACGAGCGCCTTGTCGAACTCCATCCTCAGAAGCCCGAGGACAGGGTGACGAGGGCCGCGAAGCCCTGGCCGACGTAGTAGGACGGCGCGGAGCCGGCGATCGTGTTGCCGCGGACGCCCTTGATGTTGTTCGCGGTAGAGACCACGCCGGATGCGCCGGTGAGGCCCGTCTGGTCGGCGATGTTGAACAGGTTCAGGCGGATCTGCGGCGCTTTGATCCGGCCGTAATCGTCGAAACGATAGCCGATCGCAG
>CAIQQQ010000249.1 GCA_903873995.1 uncultured Rhodospirillales bacterium | reverse complement strand
CCTCGAGACCGAATTCCACAAACCGCGCCGCGTCGCCGTTGGCGTTGAGCACCATCGCCGCCACCTGCGGGCCGACCCGCGCGATCGCATGGGCCAGCAAGGTCCGCGCGCCCAGCAGGCGCAACGGCTTGTCCGAGCCCTGCCCATCCACCGCCATCCGGCTGCCCTGCCCCCCCGCCAGA
This sequence comes from uncultured Rhodospirillales bacterium, assembly GCA_903873995.1. GTDB lineage: Bacteria > Pseudomonadota > Alphaproteobacteria > Acetobacterales > Acetobacteraceae > CAIQQQ01. The sequence continues at coordinate 7,386 of CAIQQQ010000249.1, read as the reverse complement.
AGCACTGCCACGATCGTCATCGCCTGTCCTTTGAACGCCCTGTGTCGCGCGGCCACGAGTGGCAAGCCCACGCCGTGGCCAGCAAATGAGGGCGCGGACAGCCGCCCGCGCCCGATATACCTGCATGGCACGATCGCCGCGTCAGGAAATCTATCATGCTGTATCGAAAACTCGGCTCAAGCGATCTCGTCGTCTCCGAGATCGCGATCGGCACCTGGCTCACCACCTCCGGCGGCGTGGAGAAGGACAAGGCCATCGCCTGCGTGAAGCGCGCGCTGGCGCTCGGCATCAATTTCATCGACACCGCCAACGTCTATGGCCGCGGCGCCAGCGAGCATGTCCTGGCCGAGGCGCTGGCCGGCGTACCGCGCGACAGCTATGTGCTTGCCACCAAATTATATTTTCCGATGAGCGACACCGATTGCGGCCTGTCGCGGGTGCAGGTGCACAAACAGATCGACGCGTCGCTGGCCCGCCTCAAGGTGGATCACGTCGATCTCTACCAGTGCCACCGCTACGACGCGGACACACCGCTCGAAGAGACCATGGCGGCGCTGAGCGAGGTGGTGCGCGCCGGCAAGGCCCGGTATCTCGGCTTCAGCGAATGGCCGGCGGACAGGATCGCCGAGGCCATGGCGATGGCAGGCGTGGAACATTTCGTCTCAAGCCAGCCGCAATACTCCATGCTGTGGCGCAAGCCGGAGGCGGAGGTGATCCCGTTCTGCCGCACACACGGCATCTCCCAGATCGTGTGGAGCCCGCTCGCGCAGGGCGTGCTGACCGGGAAGTATCACCCAGGTGCTGCCATTCCCGCTGATTCGCGGGCGGGCAACGACACCATGAACAAGGACTTCCGGGAGAACTGGCTGGAGCCGGGCGTTCTTTCAGCGGTCGAGGCGCTGCGGCCGCTCGCGTCCGAGGCGGGGCTGAACCTCGCGCAGTTCGCGCTGGCCTGGGTGCTGCGCGAGGCCAACGTGGCCAGCGCCATCGTCGGCGCCTCCCGCCCGGAGCAGCTCGACGAGAATGTGGTGGCCTCCGGCGCCCAGGTGGACGCTGCGTTGTTCGAAACGGCCGATCGCATTCTGGCCGCCGCCACGGCCGTGGAATTCTGAGGCGGTCAGCACAGTTCCAGCAGTCCTCGAAACGACCACTGGCGCGGCCACGGTTTCGGCTCGATAGTTTCGCCGAGACGACGGAGGTTCGCGATGCCGGCACGCGTTGGACTGGGGCTGATCGGCTGCGGCGGCATAGCCCGGTCGGCACATCTGCCGGCGATGGCGCAGCTGGCCGATCACGTGGAACTGCTTGCCACAGCTGACCCCAACGCCGACGCAGCCGCCGCAGCCGCATCGGGCTGGGGTGCCGCAGCCTTCACCGATTACCGCGCGGTGCTAGAGCATCCCGGCGTGGCGGCCGTCGTGATCGCCTCGCCGGAATATGCCCATCCTGGCCAGGTCGAGGCCGCTGCGGCCGCGGGCAAGCATGTGCTCTGCGAAAAACCTATCGCCCGCACCCTGCAAGAGGCGGACCGCATGATCGCGGCCTGCGCCCGCGCCGGTGTGCATCTGCTGATCGGCCACAGCCGCCGCCACACGCGCCGCTATCACGAGGTCCGCGCCGCCATCGATCGCGGCGACATCGGCACCGTCCGGCTGTTTCGCGAAAACGAGCGCCGCCCGCGCGGCCATCCGCAGATCTGGTGGACACCAGCCCACTGGACCGGCAATCCGCAGATCAGCGGCGGCGCACCGATGATGAACGCCATCCACGAAACCGATCTGATGCGCTGGTTCATCGGCGCCGAAGCAAGCAGCGTCACGGCCGAGATCAACGTCACCATCGAAGGCAATGTCGGCGTGACGGACTTCATCAGCCTCACCGTCGCATTCGCAAACGGCGCCATCGGCTCGGCGGAGGTGCTGAACTGCGCCCCGCCCGGCTATCCCGCGTTTCACCAGATGGAACTCTACGGCACCGAAGGCGCCATCCGCGCGCGAGACCACGACATCACCGGCCTCACCCGCTTCAAGGACAGCGGCGCCGACGTCCCGGGCCATTACGACATGCTGCTGCACAACCTGCCCGCCTATGCGCGCCAGCTCTGGGAGCTCGTGGACGCCATCCGCCACAACCGCCCATTGCGAATGCCCCCCAGCGAGGCCCGCGCCGCATTGGCAATCGCCCTGGCAGCTGTTCGGTCGGCCCAGATCGGGGAGACCGTCATGCTGTCCGACGGCGGCGTGGCATGACCGCCCCCATTCATCTGGCCCTCATCGGCCACGGCAAGCTCGGCTTAGCATTGCGCACACACGGCGCCCCACTCGGCCGGATCCGCCTGGTGCAAGACAGGCACAAGGCCCAGGCGACGCTGATCGAGCTTCCCCAGCCAGAGCGCGTCCCCGCCGTGATCACCGCCTTGCAGGCCGGTCACATCGTGCTCTGTCCCCCGCCCGTCGCACTTGACGCAGCAGAGCTGGCCGCCATCGAGCAGGCCCAAAACGCCGGTGGCGGGCGCCTGCTGCCGGCCGGCGAGATCGCCCACACGCCAGCCGGTCGCCGCGGCCTCGCCGAGATGGCCGCCCCCGCCTTCGGCCCCCTCCGTTCCCTCTATATCGCCATCCGCCAACCGCGCGGCCCCGGCCCCGACGTGCTCGACAGCCTGCTGCCGGAAGCGCTCGACATGGTGCTGGCGGCGATCCCCGATACCTTCACCTCCGCCCGGATCAACGCGGCATCCCTGTTCGGGCCGGAGCGCGACACCGCCATCATCCTCCTGCGCACCGACAGCGATATCGTCGTCACCCTCGAACTGTCCCGCTGCCTGCCGCCAACCCTCCCAGCACCCGGCCTGGGCGAGATCGAGATCGACGCCATGGGCGCCCACCAGGCCATCCGCATCGCCGCCAGCGCCGGTGCCGTCAGCGTCTATCGCGACGACGGCACCACAACCCATCCATGGCTCGACTCCCCCGCCCTCGCCATGCTGCGCGCCCTCGAACACGCCCACGGCACCCCCCAAACTGCCCCCTCCGGCCTCACCCGGGCGTTTAGGGCCCTGGCGGTGGATGGTCTGATCCGAGGGAAGTAAGGCTGGGCTCTGCCCAGACCCGCCAAGGGCAGAGCCCAGCCTTGCTTTCTTCAGCTCAAGCCACCGTCACGTCATAGAACAGGGCCACCCAGCTGGTGCGGGCGAAGTGGTAGCCTTTCTTTTGGGCGCGGGTGGCGATGGTTTGAACCTGGTTGTGGATTGGCAGCCACAGGGCTGAGTCCATGATGATCTTCTGGGCCTCGGCGTAGATGGCGTCGCGTTTGGCGGGATCGCTCACCGCGCGGCCGTCGTCGAACAGGGTGTCCAGCTTCGCGTCCTTCAGCTGCATCCAGTTGTATTTATAGCGGCCGGGGCTTGGGATGTTCACGCTGGCGAACAGGTTTTCCAGGCACATCGGGTCGGCCTGGATCCAGCGCACCGGCAGGGTGTCGAAGGTGTTATCGAACACGAGAGCCTGGTTGCGGGCGAAGGTGATGGTCTCGACCTTCAGCTCGATGCCGACGCGCTTGGCCACCGCCTGGATCTCGACCGCCGTATCCGGCTCGAGCGGCGGCGGGGCGCCGTAGAAGCCCGACAGGCGCTGTCCGTCCTTCACGCGGATGCCGTCGGGGCCTGGTTTCCAGCCGGATTGCTCCAAAAGCGCCACCGCGCCCTTCACGTCCGGCTTGTAGTAATCCTCGACACCCTTCCAATAGCCAGGCGTATCGGCCGACAGCGGACCGTAGGCCGGCTTGATGAGGCTGAAGAAAATATCGTCGCACAGCGCCGCGCGGTCGATGGACATGGCCAAAGCGCGGCGAACGTTGAGGTCAGCGAAGATGCCGCGGCTGCCGTTGAGCTCAAGGCCGAACGGAATGCCCGCGGCGTCCCCGATCATGGTGGTGTAGCCACGCGTGTCCTTCAGGCGCTTCATGTCAAGGATGGGCGTTGCATCCGAGATATCGATCTCGCCGGCTTCGAGGGCGGCCACACGGGTCGAGGCGTCAGGGATGAAGCGGTTGACGATCCGCTGCACCTTGGACGGCCCTTTGCCGCTGTTGAACGGCGGCGCCCAGTTGTATTTGTCGAACCGCTCCATGATCACCTGGCGGCCCTGCTCCCACGAGACGAAGCGGAACGGCCCGCAGCCGACCGGCGCCTGGGAGAAATCCTGGTTGCCCATCCGCTTCACGGCGGTGGGGGACACAGGTGACAAGGTGCCCTCCGCATAGCTGGCAACGGCGGCGCCGAACGGCTGGGTGTAATCGATGCGAACCGTATGGCTGTCGATCACCTTGCAGCCGGCATAGGGGCCAAGCTGGGTGACGGCGCCTTCGCTGGCGGTCTTGGGGTCGGCGATCGTGTCGAAGGTGAACTTCACCGCCTCCGCATCGAACGGCGTGCCGTCGTGAAAGCCCACATCCGTGCGCAGCTTAAGGGTGACGCTGCGGCCATCCGGCGCCGCCTCCCAGGCGGTGGCAAGGCCCGGGAACAGCTTGTTCGAACCGTCCGACGAGATCAGCTGATCAAAGATCTGGCCGATCACCTGGTATTCATGGCGGGAGCTGGTCACGCGCGGATCGTAGGTGCGCGGGGTGGCGTCATCCTCGCCCCAGGTCACGGTGAGCGGCGTCTGCGCAGGCGCACCGCGAGAGATCATGGGGGCTGCCAGCAGGCCGCCGATCGCGGCTCTTCGGGTGATGCGCGGGGTGCGGCCGGTCATGCTGGTCTCCACAGAACAAGTAGCCTGAAGTGTTGCTGGGACGGACGACCGGGCGCAATCGGCATTTTCCGGATTGTGAGGAAATTCCGGCTGCCTATGCTTGTTTGAAGAGCTCACCGGAAGGCCGCGAGATGGCAGACCTCATGTTCGTTGCGCAATGACGGCGCAGGCCCTGGTTCGCCGGCTGCTGGGCGTCATTCCGACTCTGCTGATCACCTGGACGGTCGTGTTCGGTGCCATGCGCCTGGTGCCCGGCGATCCGGTGCTGCTGATGCTGCAGGGCACCCCGATCAGCGATGCCGCGATGGATGCGGCACGCGCCAAGCTGGGTGTCGATCGGCCGTTCGTCGTGCAGTATGTAAGCTTCCTGCTGGGCGCGGCGCAGGGCGATTTCGGTGACAGCTTCCGTAGCCGCCAGCCGGTCACGAAGCTGATCGCGGCAGAGTTTCCCTACACGTTGCAGCTGGCGCTGGGCGGATTGCTGGTGGGCGTGGTGCTCGGCGTCTCCCTGGGTACAGCGGCCGGGGTGTGGCCCGGCGGATGGATCGACACCTTGTGCATGACGGCGGCGCTGGCCGGCCTGTCGCTGCCCAGCTTCTGGATCGCGATGCTGCTGATCCAGGTGTTTGCCACACAGCTGGGCTGGGTGCCGGTGCTGGGCACCGGCCTCAACGCGCTGATCTTGCCGAGCATCTCGCTCGGGCTGTTCATCGCCGGCGGCCTCGCGCGACTGATCCGCAACAGCATCATCGACGTGATGGCCCAGGACTATATCCGCACCGCACGCGCCAAGGGCCTCACCGCGTTCCGGGTCGTGGCGAAGCACGCCGCGCGCAACGCGATGATCCCGCCACTGACGTTGCTTGGCATCCAGTTCGCCGTGCTGATCGGCGGTGCCGTGGTGACGGAGACGGTGTTCGCGCGGCCCGGCATCGGGCGGCTTCTGGTGCAGGCGGTGCTGGAGAAGGATTTCCCGGTCGTGCAGGGCGTGGTGGTGCTGACCACGGCGGCCTATGTGCTGATCAACGTGCTGATCGACATCGCCTACGGGATCATCGATCCGCGCGTGCAGTCTTGAGCGGTTCGTGGCGCCGCGTGCTCGCAGCACCTGGCGCCCTGATCGGCTGTGTGGTGATCGCGGCGATCCTCGGCCTTGCGGCGTTCGCCCCGTTCATCGCGCCGTATGACTGGAACGCCACGAGCCAGTGCCGCCGCCTCGCCGCGATGAGCCCCGAGCACTGGTTCGGCTGCGACCTGTTCGGCCGGGACATCGCCAGCCGCGTGATGGTCGGCGCGCGCTACTCGCTCGCCATGGGGATCTCGACGGTTGCGATCAGCCTGGTGTTCGGCGCCATGCTGGGCGTCGTCATCGGCTATTGCGGCGGGCGGGTGGACCGGATCGGCGCGCGGCTGATCGATGCCATGCTGTGCTTTCCGCCGATCATCCTGGCCATCCTGATCGTGGCCGTGCTCGGCGTTGGGTTGTGGAACGCGGCGCTGGCCGTCGGCATCTCCGGCATTCCACGCTTTGCCCGCATCACCCGCTCGGCCACGCTGTCTCTGGCGGCGCGGGATTTCGTGGAGGCGGCGCGCGCCATCGGATCGAGCGACGGGCGGGTGGTGCTGCGCCACCTGATGCCGAACCTCGCGCCGATCCTGATCGTGCTGGCGACACTGGATCTCGGCACCGCGGTGCTGTTCACGGCAACCTTGTCGTTCCTGGGCCTGGGCGCCCAGCCGCCGACCCCGGAATGGGGCGCGATGCTCAACGCCGGGCGCGAATATGTGCGCTATGCGCCCTGGACGATGGTGTTTCCGGGACTGGCGCTTTTCCTCACGGTGATGGCGGTCAATCTCGTGGGCGACCGTCTCAGCGCCGTGCTGGACCCGCGCCAACGCGCGCGGTGAGCAGCACGCCACCGCCGATCAAGGCAGCAATGCGCGGAGGGCTTCGAGTTCGGCCAGGGTTTCGCGCAGCACCGCGCGCAGGCGGTTGGCCTCGGCCTCCGCGGCATCCACACCGTGGCTTTGCGCATGACCGCTCTTGCGCGGACGCACCGGTGTCGGTTCCACCGCGGCGCGCGGACGTGGCGTAAGGCCGGGCATCGGCAGCTGCGGTTCGATAGGGTCCAGCAGATCCACAGGATCGTCCTGGACGAAGTCCTCGAGTGCGGCTTCCTCCTGCGCCAGGTCTTCGGCAGTGGGGGGCGGGATGTTATCGGACAGCCGTCCGCCGCCCTCTCGCAGCAGGCGCTGCACGCCCTTGATGGTGTAGCCCTGGACGTAGAGCAGCCCCGAGATGCGGCGCAGCAGCGCGATGTCGTCAGGGCGGTAATAGCGCCGCCCGCCGCCGCGCTTCAGCGGCTTCACCTGGGGAAACTTGGTCTCCCAGAAGCGCAGCACGTGCTGTGGGATATGAAGTTCGTCCGCCACCTCACTGATCGTGCGAAATGCGTTCGGCGCCTTCTTCGCGCGCGATTTGCCATCCGAAAGCTGGTCGGATTCGGTCTCGTCGAATGGCTGGGCCGGGGCCATGTTCATCCGAGACGATCATTCATTGGCCTGGCCCCGCTCATTCGTCGCTGCCGTCATCGGCCGGAATCGCGGTGTGGTTGACATGCGCCTTCAGCACCTG
>CAIQQQ010000248.1 GCA_903873995.1 uncultured Rhodospirillales bacterium | reverse complement strand
CCGGACCAGGTCACCTATCCGCGCAGCTACCCGGCGTTCTGACGCGACTTAGCTGGAATCCACAGCCGGGATATCCTAGCGTCGCGCGATGAACGCCTCCCCCGCACTGAAGCCCGGCGCAGACACCAGCCAGGACCCCAACACCGCCGAGCTTCTGGCCGCGCGCCCGCATCTGTCCATGCATGCCATGGACGGCCTGGTGCTGGAGGACGTGCCGCTCAACGCCGTCGCCGATGCGCTCGGCACACCTTGCTGGGTCTATTCGGCCGGCACCATCCGCGCGCGCCTGGCCGAGTTGCGCACGGCGCTGGCCGGCGTTCACATCCATTACGCGGTGAAGGCCAATGACCATCTGGCCATCCTGTCGCTGATGCGCCAAGGCGGCGCAGGCGCTGATGTGGTGAGCCTGGGCGAGATGCGGCGCGCGCTGGCGGCCGGCATCACCCCCGATCACATCGTCTTTTCCGGCGTCGGCAAGACCGGCTCCGAAATCCGGGCGGCGCTCGCGGCCGGGATCGGGCAGATCAACGTCGAGAGCCCGGCCGAGCTCGACATGATCTCCGCCATCGCGCACGAGATGGGAGCCACCGCGGACGTGGCGCTGCGCATCAACCCGGATGTCGATGCCGGCACCCATGCCAAGATCACCACCGGCAAGGCCGACAACAAGTTCGGCATCCCGTATGATGACGCCCACACGCTTTACACCCGCGCGGCCACCCTGCCCGGCATCCGGCCGGTCGGGCTCGCCCTGCATATCGGCAGCCAGATCCTGTCCATGGCGCCCTACCGCGCCGCCTATGCCCGCGCCGCCACCCTGATCCGGGCGCTGCGCGAGTCGGGCCAGACCGTGACGCGGATGGATTGCGGCGGCGGTCTGGGCATCGGCTACGGCGACGCGGCCGGCGCCTCGCCGTCGGCCTTCGCCGGCGCACTGAATGGGGCGTTCGCGGGCCTGGACCTTCAGCTGATGACCGAGCCGGGCCGCTGGCTCGTCGGTCCCGCCGGGGTTCTGCTCTCAAGCGTGGTGCTGACCAAGGGGCATGACCGCTTCATGGTGCTCGATGCCGCCATGAACGACCTGGTGCGCCCGGCGATGTATGATGCATGGCACGGCATCGTCCCCGTCTCGGCCGGCAACGCGGTGGGCCAGGTGGTGGAGATCGACGTGGTGGGACCCGTCTGCGAGACCGGCGACACGTTCGCGCGGAGCCGCGCGATGCCGCTGGTCGAATCCGGCGGCCGTGTCGCGATCCTGGATGCCGGCGCCTATGGCGCGGTGATGAGCAGCACCTACAACGCCCGCCCGCTCGCCCCCATCGCCCTGGTGGACGGCGCCCATTGGGCCACGATCCGCGCCCGCCAGCCGATCGAGGCCTTGTGGGCCGGCGAATCGATCCCTGATTTTACCACATGACCCCTGCGCCAGACCCTTTAAGCGAGCTCCCGCGCGGCTTGGCCCGGATGCGCGGGCTCGCCAAATCGGTGCTGGCGTTCGAACGAATCTGGCCGCGGATCGCACCGGCCCTCGGTGTTGTGCTCCTGGCTGCCAGCGCGGCCCTGCTCGACCTGCCGCAGATGCTGCCGCCCACGCTGCACATCGCGGCCCTGGCTGCCACCGCCATCGCCGTGTTGGCGGCCCTGGGGATCGGCATGCGGGGGCTCATGCTGCCGCGGACCAGCGAGGCCGATCGCAGGCTGGAGGCCGATAGCGGCCTGCGCCACCAGCCGCTTGCAGTGCTGTCCGACCGTCCGGCTGGCCAGCCGGGGCCGCTCTGGGCTGCGCATGTCGCCCGCGCCCGCGCGCAGATCGCCAAGCTTCGCTTGAACGCGCCGCGCCCGATGCTGGCCGCGGCCGACCCGCGCGCGATCCGCACCCTGATCCTCGTGGTGTTCGCCATCTCGCTGGGCATCGCGGGCCCAGACGCGAAGCTCCGCCTTGCCCGCGCTGTAAGCCCTGTCTTCACACCGCTGGCCTTGCCCGCGCCGCCCGTTCTACAAGCGTGGATCACGCCGCCCGCCTATACCGGCCAGCCGCCGATGTTCCTCAAACCAGAGGGCGGCGCCGTCACCGTGCCCGACGGCAGCCGGTTCCAGGCCAGTCTCACCGGCGCGCCCGGCAGCGCCGGTGACGTGGCCCTGTGGCTCCGCGGCCAGACCCTGCCGTTCACGGCACTGGACGCGGCCAGCTATGAGATCGACACCACTCTTGCCGGCGCACACGACTTTCGCCTTGCCGTCCGCCGGCGCAGCCGGGAGGTGGCAGGCTGGGACGTGACGCTGGTGGCCAACGCGCCGCCGCTGCTGCGCTTCCCCGAACGCCCCGGCGTCGTGCGCGGCCCACAGCCTCAGACCCGGATCCCGTGGGAGGCCAGCCACGCCTATGGCGTCACCTCCGTCACCGCCGAGATCCGGCTGCGCGACCGCCAGATGGCCCCGCCGCTGCTGATCGCCATGCCGCTCACAGGCCCCGTTCCCGCATCGGACCCCAAACTGTTTCACGGCGTGCGGCTGCAGGACCTGACCGCCCATGCCTGGGCCGGTCTGCCCGTCGTGATTCAGTTGATCGGCCATGACGCCGCGGGCCTTGAGGGCCGCAGCGAGATCGCCGAGCTCGTGCTGCCGCAGCGCCGCTTCGCCAACCCGGTCGCCCGCGCGATCATCGAACTGCGCCGCGGGCTCAGCCGCGACCCCACCGCCCGCGTGCCGGTGATCGAGGATCTGAACCGGCTGTCAGCGCTGCCGGACACCTGGGAGACCGACACCGCCGGCTATCTCAATCTGCGCGGCATCGCAAGCCTCCTGCGCGCCAGCCGGGAGCCCGAAGCCGTGGATGAGGCACAGTCCCGCATGTGGTCCCTCGCCCTCGCCTTGGAGGAAGGGGCCGCCGAACGCGCCGGCCGCGTGCTGGACGCGGCCCGCCAGGAGCTGCGCGACACGCTGGAGGCCGAGCAGCGCGCAGACCATCCGGACCCGACCGATCTGGAGCGCAAGACCCGCGCCCTGCAGGAGGCCCTGCAAAAACGCCTCGACGCGCTGACGGACCAGGCCCGCCGCGATCCGGCCACCGATGCCTTCAACCCCGACGCCCATCCGCTCGACACGCGCGACATGCAGGCGCTGGCCCAGGAGATGCGCGACGCCGCCAAGGCCGGCGACGCCGACAAGGCCCGCGAGAAGCTCGCCGAACTCGAAAAGATGCTGGAGGCGTTGAACTCCGGCCGCCCCGAGCACGGCAAGCTCACCGAGCGCGAACGCCAGCGCGCCGAAAAGCGCCAGCGCGGGCAACAGCAGGTTTCAGCAATACAGGACATCGTCAAGCGCGAAGGCAATGTGCTTGATCACGCCCAGTCCCGCGGCCAGTCCCGCGGCCAGTCCCGCATCCCCGGCCGCCCCGACGACCAGGCGCAGCGCGCCGACGACCAGGCCCGCCAGCAGGCGCTCCGCCGCGTTATAGGCGAGATCATGCAGCAATACGGCGACCTGACCGGCGATGTGCCCGCCAATCTCGGCGAGGCGGACCTCGCCATGCGCGATACCGCCCAGGCCCTGGCCTCAGCACAGGACCGGCCGGCCGCAGCCACCGCCCAGTCCGCCATCGAGGCGCTCCAGAAAGGCGCTCAGCAGATGCGCCAGCAGATCGCCCGCCAGTTCGGACAAAGCGGCCAGGACGGCGAAGACGACGGCGACGGCGGCATGGAGGCCCAAGACGGGCAAGGCGATGGCCAACAGGACGGGCAAGGAGACGGCCAAGGCAACGGCTCCGGAAAACGCCAGCTCGGCTCCCGCTACGGCAACGCCCCCGGACAGTTTCAAGGCCGACCGGACGGACGAAACCCGCGCGGCCTCCGCCCCAGCCTGCATCGCGACCCGCTCGGCCGCCCCAGCGGCGAGGGCACCGGCGGCCTCGACGAAGCCGGCGACGTCCAGGTTCCCGACGAAATGGAAGCCGCGCGAACCCGAGCCATCCAAGACGAACTCCGCCGCCGCGGCGCCGACCGAACCCGCCCCCAACCCGAACTCGACTACATCAACCGCCTCCTGCGGCAGTTTTGACGGTTGGTGGGGGTGGAGGAAGAAAGGCCAGGGCTCTGCCCTGGACCCGCCAGGGGCAGCGCCCCTAGTGTCGTGATTCTGAAATTCGCCGGGCGAAT
>CAIQQQ010000247.1 GCA_903873995.1 uncultured Rhodospirillales bacterium | reverse complement strand
CGGAATCAGTTATGGATCACGGAATCAGTGAGGGATCACGGAATGAGTGATGGCTCACGGAATCAGTGAGGGATCACGGAATGAGTGATGGCTCACGGAATGAGTGATGGCTCACGGAATCAGTGATGGCTCACGGAATCAGTCATGGATCGTAGCCGTCGCGGCGGCGGTCGAGAAGGGTGCGGTGCCAGGCGAAAGACTCCACTGATGCAAAGCTCGCCCGCGCCTGCACGCGATAGGCTTCATCGAGCGCGGGGAACGCCAGTTCGATGAGGCGGACGCCGGCCTCCTCCAGCACCTCGAGCGTGCGGGCGAAGGCAGCGGCGACGTCTCGGTCCAGCCCGTCCAGCATGATGTTGGACGGCACTGCGAGGCGAAGACCAGATAGCGGCGCGGGGGCAGGCGGCACCGCCGTCTCACCTGCGAGAACCGCGTCCACCAAGGCGCAGCACGCAACAGAGTTCGCCAACGGCCCGACCGAATCAAGGCTCGGCGACAGCGGCAGGATGCCGGTGATCGGCACGCGCCTGGCCGTCGGCTTGTAGCCGACCACCCCGCACATCGCCGCCGGCACCCGGCACGAGCCGCCGGTGTCGGTGCCAATGGCGGCGAACGCCATTCCGTCGCTGATCGAGACCGCGGCACCCGACGAACTGCCCCCTGGAATGCGGCGGCTGGCACGGTCCCAGGGGCTTGCCGGCGTGCCGTGATGGGGGTTGATGCCCAGGCCGGAGAAGGCGAACTCCGTCATGTTGGTGCGGCCAATCAGCACGAAGCCGGCGCCGAGCATGCGCGCCACCACGACCGCGTCCGAGGTGGCGGCCGGCGCATCGGCCAGCACAACCGAGCCGGCCGGGGTCGGCTGGCCCTTGATGTCGCACAGATCCTTGGCGCTGAACGGGATACCCGCGAATGGGCCCGGTGCGCGGCCGGCACGGCGCAGCAGATCCATCGCATCCGCCTGCACACGCGCCGCCTCGCGTGCCACATGGGTGAAGACGCGCGGGCCTTCGCCCTCTGGCGCGTCAATGGCGTGAAGGCAGCGCTCCACGAGGTCGCGTGAGTTGGTGGTGCCGGCATCGAGGGCCGCGGCGAGGCCGAGCAGAGTGTTCATAGCCGCAGTGTTCCCGCCCGCCGCGCGCTGTGCAAGGCTGACACGACCGTAAAACGGAGGCCGTCATGACCGCGGAGCTGATCTGGGACGCCCATACCGGCGTCGGCGAATGCCCCACCTGGGACGCGCACAACCACCGCCTGCTGTTCTGCGACATCCCGGCCGGGCGCATCCATGCCTACACGCCCGCCTCCGGCGCGCGCCGGACCTGGCAACTGCCTGAGGTCGTGGGAAGTTTCGGCCTGTGCCAATCCGGCCGGCTGATCGTGGCGCTGCGTCATCGCGTGGTGTTCTACGATCTCGACAGCGAGACGCTCACCGAGTTCACCGATCCGGTCGATGAGCCGGCCACCAACCGACTGAACGACGGCAAGGTCGGCCCCGATGGCAGCTTCTGGGTCGGCAGCATGGATGAGAATCCCGACCGCAAACCCACCGGCATTCTCTATCGCGTGACACCGGACGGGCGGATGACCCGAAAATCGGACGGCTACATGGTCTCCAACGGCCTTGCATGGTCGCCGGATGGCACGACGATGTACCATTCCTGCAGCCGTCAGGGCTTCATCGACGCCTGGGATTTTCGTGATGGCGAGATCGGCAATCGGCGGCTGTTCGCGACCCAGACACCGGAGGACGGCATGCCGGACGGTGCTGCTGTGGATGAGGGCGGGCGGTACTGGTCAGCCGGGGTCTCGGCCGGATGCCTCAATATCTTCGGCCATGACGGCCAGCTGGAGGACAAGATCGAACTGCCCGTCGCCACGCCGACCATGCCCTGCTTCACGCCGCATGGCGTGTTCATCACGTCGCTGATCCGCGCCGGCCTGGAGTTGAAACACCCTTCGATGGGCGGGCTGTTCCGTCTGCCCAGCGCCTTGCGAGGGACCCAGATCGCCGCGTTCGAGGACGCGGCGATCTGATCTCGCCTCAGATGTAGTGCTCGGCCAGTGGCGCAAAGCCGTTGAAGCGCTGGCTGGCATAGGTCGTGACGTAGGCGCCGGTCGACAGCAGCTCGATCCGATCGCCGGAGCGCAGAGCAATCGGCAGGCGGTAGTTGGATTTTTCGTAGCAGATATCCGCGCCGTCGCAGGTCGGCCCGGCGATCGCGACCGGACCGGCCTCGCTGCCGTCATGCTCGGTGCGCATGCGATACTTGATCGACTCGCCCTCGGTCTCGGCCAGACCGCCGAAGCGGCCGATGTCGAGATAGACCCAGCGCACCGGATCGTTGCCACGACGGCTGACCAGCACGACCTCAGCACTCACCACGCCGGCATCGGCCACCAGATAGCGGCCCGGCTCGACCAGGATCTCCGGCAGGGCGTTGCCGAAATGGCGCGCCATGGCGCCCATGATGGCGGCGCCGAAGCTGTCGATGCCCGGCACCTCGTCCCGATATGACGTCGGGAAGCCGCCGCCGAGATTGGCCATGCGCAGGTTGACGCCGGCCTGCTTGAGGTCGGTGAACAGCATCGCCACGCGGCCGATGGCCGCCTCGTAGCTGGCCGTGTCGGTCTGCTGGCTGCCGACATGGAATGACAGGCCATACGCGTCCAGACCCAGCCGGCCAGCGCGGATCATCAGGTCGCGGGCATGATCGAGCGTGGTGCCGAACTTGCGCGACAGCGGCCAGTCCGCTCCCGTGTTCTCCACCAGGATGCGGCAATAGACCCGCGCACCCGGGGCGTGGGCTGCGATCTTCTCCAGCTCCTCATCCGAGTCGAACGCGAACAGGTCCACGCCGCGCTCATGCGCCATGCGGATCGCCGACACCTTCTTGATCGTGTTGCCGAAGCTGATCTCCGCAGGATCGGCCCCGGCCGCGAGGCACGACGCGATCTCTTCGGCCGACGCCGCATCGAAGCTGCTGCCAAGACCCGCCAGGCGCTCCAGGATCTGAGGCGCCGGATTGGCCTTCACCGCGTAATAGACACGTGCCAGCGGAAGCGCCTCCCGCAAGGCACGGAAATTCTGCTCAACGCGATCGACGTCCAACACCAGACACGGCGTCGCCGGCTGGTGGTCGGACAGATAGCGCGCGACTTTGGGAGTCATCGCACATTGCCCCTATGACATGCCCGCCTGTGAAGGCGACGGGCGCGAGTTACAAAACGGTCGAACGAACCAGCGACCAGACGGAAGCTTCGCGACGAGAGGGTGTCGCAAACCCGGACTGCCAGAACGCTTGACGTCGTTACGTAACCCCTTGAGTCATAGCGGGGGCCAGAGGCACGTGCGTGGCTGCGTGGGGTTCGAAATAGGGGACCCACCCCCCCCATGCAAGATATTTTTTGTTCCGCGGCACGGGTCAGGGTGAAAGCAAGCAAGGTCAGGCTCTGCCCGAACCCGCCAAGGGCCGGGGGCCCTTGGAACCCCATGTTCAGCCCAATGG
>CAIQQQ010000246.1 GCA_903873995.1 uncultured Rhodospirillales bacterium | reverse complement strand
GCTGACCTCGCCCGATCCCTTTGGCACGTCCCTGCAGGACATCCGATTGACGGTCGAGTCGGGCGAGATTCTCGGCATTGCGGGCATTTCGGGCAATGGCCAGAACGAACTGATGGCCGCCCTGTCGGGCGAAACGTTGACGGCGCGCCAAAGCATTGTGCTGGAGGGACAAGCGATCGGCGATCTCGGCGCCGGCGAGCGGCGCGACCTGGGGCTCGCCTTCGTACCCGAGGAGCGCCTCGGTCGCGGCGCCGTCCCGGCCATGTCGCTGTCGCGTAACGCGCTGCTGACCGGTCACCGGCAGGGCATGATCCGCCGCGGCCTGGTCGACTATGGTGCCGCCGAGACCTTCGCGCGCAAGGTGATCGAGCGCTTCGGCGTCAAGTGCAATGGCCCCGGGGCCGCCGCGCGCTCGCTGTCGGGCGGGAATCTGCAGAAATTCATTGTCGGGCGCGAAATCATGCAGGCCCCAAGGGTGCTGCTGGTGTCCCAGCCCACCTGGGGTGTCGATGTCGGCGCCGCCGCGCAACTGCGCCAGACCCTGGTGGACCTCTCGCGCGAAGGCGTGGCGATCCTGGTGGTGTCGGAGGAGCTGGAAGAGTTGTTCGAAATCTGTGATCGCATCGCGGTGCTGGCCGGAGGTCGGCTGTCCGAGCCGCAACCCCGGGTGCAGACCAATGCCGAGGCGATCGGCCTGCTGATGGCCGGCCGCCGTCACGCCGAGGCCGCCTGATGTCGCCATGCCGTCGCCCACAACCATCCTGAACCTCCCCATGCACCTCCTCGAACCTCGCGCCGAACCGTCCCGCACGCTGCAGTGGGCGGCCCCCCCGATTGCCATATTCCTGATGCTGCTGGCGGGTTCAGCCCTGTTCCTGCTGCTCGGCCGCGACCCCATCCAGGCGTTTGGCGTGTTCTTCATCCAGCCGCTGGAGAGCGGCTACGGCTGGAGCGAGCTCGCGCTCAAGGCGGGTCCGCTGATCCTGATCGCCGAGGGACTTGCGATCGGATTCCGCGCGCGCATCTACAACATCGGCGCCGAAGGCCAGCTGATCTTCGGCGCGATCTGCGCCGGTGGGGTGGCGATCTACGCCCAGGGTCACGAAGGCGCCTGGACGCTGCCCGTGATGGTCGTGGTGGGCGCCCTGGGCGGTGCCTTCTGGGGCGCGATCCCGGCACTGCTCAAGACGCACTTCAATGCCGAGGAGACGCTGACCACGCTCATGCTGACCTACGTCGCCAACTTCCTGCTGTCGTGGCTGGTGCACAATATTTGGCGCGACCCGGGCGGGATGAATTTTCCGCAGAGCGTGATGTTCAGCGATGCCGAGCTCTATACGCCCTTGTTCGAGGGCAGCCGCGTCAACACCTCGGTCTTCATCGTCGGTGCGGCGGTGCTGATCTTCTGGCTGATCGTCAAGAAGAGCTTCCTTGCCTACCGGCTCGAGGTCGGCGGCGAGGCGCCGACGGCGGCGCGCTACGCCGGCTTTGCGGCGCGGGCCACGGTATGGGTCAGCCTGTGCGTGTCGGGGCTGACGGCCGGGCTCGCCGGCGTCGGCGAAATCGCGGGTCCGATAGGCCAGCTCAATCTCAATCTGTCGCCCGGTTATGGCTTCGCGGCCATCATCGTGGCCTACCTCGGCCGCCTCCATCCGCTCGGCATCGTGCTGTCCGGCCTGCTGATGGCGCTGCTCTACCTGGGCGGCGAAGCAGCGCAGATGACCTTGCAACTGCCGCAGGCAATCACCGGGCTGTTCCAGGGCATGCTCCTGTTCTTCCTGCTGGGCGCCGATGCCTTCATCGAGAACCGGTTTCGTTTCATGCGGAGACGCACATGATCGACCACCTGACGCCGATATTGATCGGCACGCTCGGGGCCGCCACTCCCCTGGTCCTGGCCGGCCTGGGCGAACTGATCACCGAGAAATC
>CAIQQQ010000245.1 GCA_903873995.1 uncultured Rhodospirillales bacterium | reverse complement strand
GTCCTCGAAGATCTGCTTCAGCTCGTGCGGCAGGCGCAACAGCACATAGCCCGCCTGCTTCGCCCCCGCCTTCGCGCAGGCCTCAAGAATGCGTTCCAGTTCCGCATCGTTCAGCCCAGGGATCATCGGCGCCGCCAGCACGCCCACCGGAACCCCGGCAGCGGACAATTCACCGATCGCCTGCAACCGCCGCAACGGCGTCGCCGCCCGCGGCTCCATCCGCCGTGCCAGCGGCGCATCAAGCGTGGTCACGGACAGATAGACCCGCACCAGGTTGCGCGCGGCCAGCTCCTGCAGAATATCCAGATCGCGCAGCACGCCCGCGGACTTCGTAACAATCGTCACGGGATGATTGAACCGGTCCATCACCTCCAGCACCTCGCGCGTGAGCTTGAGCGTGCGCTCGATCGGCTGATACGGATCGGTGTTGGAGCCCAGCGCCAAAGGCCGCGCAATATAACCCGGCTTACGCAACTCCTTCTCCAGCAACGCCGCAACATCCGGCTTGTAAAGCAATTTCGTTTCGAAGTCTAGTCCAGGTGAGTAACCAAGATACGCATGGCTCGGCCGTGCATAGCAATAAACGCAGCCATGCTCGCAGCCGCGATAAGGATTAACAGCGCGATCGAACCCCAGATCAGGGCTCTGGTTCCAGCTGATCACCGAACGGCTGGCATCGCGCGTGAGCGTGGTGCGCAGCGGCGGCAGCTCGGTGAACTCGGCGTTGAGCGTCTCCCAGCCATCGTCGAACGGATTGGCCGTCTCGCGATCGAAACGCGAAGAGGGGTTCAACGTGGCGCCGCGCCCCCGCCGCGCCGGCGCGCGCAGCACCGTATCCGGCATCGGCGGAATCTCTAGATCGTCCAGGCTGCGGACCGGCATCTCCGCGCGATCGAGGGCCGCCATCTCGTCCATATCGATCTCGCGCGAAAGATGCGCCGACTTCGATCGGACCTTTGTGACGCTGCTGTGCTCCTGCGCGCGCATGGCGGTGATCCCTTTTTGTTCTCATCGGCAGAATGCCGCCGAGCCCCGGGATCGTCAAGAACGTTATGAGAACATCAACCGGTTTTAAGATGTTCCTGCAACCGCGGCATCAGCTCCACGAGGTTGCAGGGCCGATGCCGGTTGTCGAGCTGCCACACCAGAATATCGTCCCAGCCATCCCGCACCGCCCCGGTGCTGCCGGGCAGGGCGAACAGATAGGTGCCGCCTGCCACACCCCCGATCGCGCGAGACTGGATGGTGGAGGTGGCGATCTTCTGAAAGCTCAGCATCCGGAACAGCTCGCCGAAGCCCTCGATCCGCTTTTCCAAAACCCGGTCAAACGCCTCGGGCGTCACATCGCGCCCCGTGATGCCCGTGCCGCCGGTGGTGATCACCACATCGATGGCGGGATCGGCGATGAAGCGCCGCAGCAACACCGTGATGTCGTCCGCATCGTCCTTCACGATCTGCCGCGCGGCCACCACATGCCCCGCCGCCTCAATACGCCCCTGCAACGTATCGCCGGAGCTGTCGGTCTCCCGGGTGCGGGTGTCAGACACGGTCACAACAGCAATGTGGCAGGCGATGAATGGTCGGCTCTCGTCAAGACGGGGCATCGGGGAACACTCTCAGTGCAACGCCGCGAACGGCTGTGGCGCCTCGGCCATCGCATGGTAGCGCGGCCTGATGCCGGCGGCGAGTTCGTCCAAAGACGGCGTGGGCAGATGCATGCGCGCGGCATAGATCCACGTGTTCCTCAGCACCCGCGTGATGAACGCGCGCGTCTCATCGATCGGCACCGCCTCGATGAACAGCAGCGGATCGCCGTTGTCCCGGATCGCCCCGCCCCACCGCCCAAAGCTGCCCGGCCCGGCGTTGTAGCTCGCCAAAAGCCGCAGCAGATCGCCGTCCACGAGCTCATGCTGGGCCAGATAGGCGATATAGCGCTGGCCCAGGGCCAGATTGACGCCGGGGTCGCGCAAAGACCCGCGCAGCGCGCCAGACGCCCTCTGCCCGGTCAGAAAGGTCGCGGTGTCCGGCATGATCTGCATCAGCCCGGTCGCGCCGGCGCCGGACACCAGAACGGTGTTGAAGTTCGATTCGGTGCGTGCGATGCCGTACACCATGGCCGGATCGACCCTGAACCCGCCATCGGGCACCAGCCGCGGCACCGCAAAGCGGGTCGCCTCGCGTGGCCGCCCATCGGTGATCTGCACCAGCTCGGCAAGCTGCCCCGCCAGCTGGGCAAGCCCCGCCTTCTCCGCCACCAGCATGATCGCGCGGCCCAGCGCCGGGTTGGAGGTGGCCGCGGGCCACAGCCGCCGCAGCTCCGCCTCCGCCCGAACGGCCTGCCCCACCTGGATCAGCGAAAACGCACGCAGCCCCTCAGGCGTGGCCGCCACCGCCTCCACATCGGCTTCAGACAAGGTCTCGCGCAGATCCCGCGCTTCGGCGGAAAAGCCAAACCCCAGCCCCAGCGCGCGCCGCGCCAGCATGCCGTGCAGCGTGTTGCTCTCCGCTGCCGCCCGGGTCAGCCAGGGGCGGTAGCCAGCGGGATGGCCCGTGCGCAGCTGCGCCCGCCCGGCCCAGAACGCGCTGCCGGCACGCAGTGACGCGGTGCCGAGCTCGGCGCGCCACGCCATCTCGAACAACGGCCGCGCGGCCGCGAACCGGTCCATGCGCCAGGCCGCCAGCCCGGCCACATACCCGGCCAAAGACGCGGCCGGGCAGTTGAGCCGGCCGCAGCCGCGCAGGCCCGCAACCCCCAGCGCATAGGCCTCGGCATCCCGGTTCAGCAAAAACAGGATCTGCGCCGCCTCGCCGCGCAGCTGGCTGGCATAGATCGGCGTCAGCCCCGAAGTGCGGTCCAGCAGCCGCTCCACGGCGACAGCCCCGCCAGACCGCGCAGCATCCCGCACCGACCGGTCGAGCTGCGCATTGCGCGCCAGCGTGAACGATTCGGGCTCACTGTCCTCCGGCGCCGGTTCAAGGCTGTTGGACACGGCGCTGGCCGGCGCCAGGCCCGGAACCGTGGGCGGCGGCGGCACCGTGGCGCCGCGCGGCAGGCGGGTCAGCAGCAACGCATGGATCGCCGGCGCGTCGGGCAGCATCGACCATTGCCGCAGCCAGTCCCGCAGATCATCGGCGCTCGGCCGCGTGGTCGCGGCGAGATAGCGCTGCGCCAGGATATGCCCCAGCATGTCCTGGCCGGGCTGATACGAAAGATCCATCTCACGCTGCTCCCGCGCCGCCCGCTCCCAGTTGCTGGCGGCCTGCAGCGCGAAGATGCGCCGGATGCGGCCGGCCTCGCTGGGCGGCAGGGGTTGCGGCAGGCCGAGCCCTGACGACCCGCGCGGATCGATCCGCGGTATCGCAAATGCCGTATCGTCGGAGGTTTGTGCTGCAGCCGTCCTACCTGTGCCGGTGACCAGCAAGGCCGCCCCAGCCATCATCGCGGTGGCGGCGGGAAGACGGGTGAGCGTTCTGCTGATCCCATTCATGACGGAACGGCTACACGCCGATGGCCGCCTCGCGCAACACCTACCGGCGAGAACAGTCCCAGGAAAGAGACTCAGATTGAAAAGCGGTTTAGGAAGAACGCGGTATAGCCCATCACAATTTCTTCAATTGACATTCTGATTCAAGCTTCGCCTGAGCGCGATCAGGTCCCGCCACATGTCCCGCTTCGCCCCCGGCGTGCGCAGCAGATAGGCCGGATGCAGCATCGGCAGCACCGGAACCGGATCGGCCAGCCCCTCGATCGCGACCTCCGTCCACCGGCCACGCAGGCGGGTGATGCCGGTCTTGCTACCCAGCACCGCCTGCGCCGCCATGCCGCCCAGCAGCACCAGCCGCGCCGGCCGCACCAGAGCGATATGGCGCAGCAGGAACGGCAGGCACACCGCAACCTCGCTGTCAGTCGGGTTGCGGTTGCCGGGAGGGCGCCACGGAATAAGGTTGGTGATGAGAAGGTTTTCGCGATCAAGCCCGATGCTGCCCAGCATCCGATCCAGCAACAGGCCGGAGGGTCCGACAAACGGCAACCCCGCCCGGTCCTCCTCCGCCCCCGGCCCCTCGCCCACCAGCATCAGCCCAGCGTCCGGGTTGCCGTCGGAAAACACCAGGTTCATGGCGGTGGTCGCCAGCGCACAGCCGTCAAACCCCGCAAGTGCCGCCCGCAACGCGTCCCGATCCGCACAACCAGCCGCGATCTGCCGCGCCCGCTGCACCGGCCCGGGCTGCGGCCCGGCCGGCGAGGCCGGCGGCTGCACCGAGATCGGCGCCGGCCGGGAGGGCAGCGTCTCGACCGACCCAGGCCCCGCCCCAGACGCAGGCACGCGGACGAACCGGTCCAGCGGCGCGTCGCTCAGACCCTCGTCGGCCCCGTACTCGATCTGCAGGCGCAGAAGCGCCAGCAGCTCCGCCCTGATGTCCTGGCTCACGTCCATAAGCGCTTTTCAGGCGGCGCCAGGTTTTGCGCAACCGGCAGAACCTCCCTAACCTCGCGCCGCACCCCATGTCGGTGGGGAAGAGAGGGGATTGGCATGTCTGAAGCCGCTGAGCGAGAGCGCATGGAGTTTGACATCGTCGTGGTCGGCGCCGGGCCGTCCGGCCTGTCGGCCGCCATCCGCCTCAAACAGCTCACCCCCGATGCCAGCGTGTGCCTCGTCGAAAAGGGTGCCGAGGTTGGCGCCCATATCCTGTCCGGCGCCGTCATCGAGCCCCGCTCGCTCGACGAGCTGCTGCCCGACTGGCGCGACGCACCAGACGCGCCGCTCACCACCAAGGCTGGGGAGGACGCGTTCCTGTTCCTCACCAAGACTCGCGCCATTCGCCTGCCCACGCCGCCACAGATGCACAACCAAGGCAACTACGTGGGCTCGCTCGGCAATCTCTGCCGCTGGCTCGCAACCCAGGCCGAGGCGCTGGGCGTGGAGATCTACCCGGGCTTCGCCGCCGCCGAGATCCTGGAGGAGGACGGCCGCGTCACCGGCATCGTCACCGGGGACATGGGCATCGGCCGCAACGGCACTCCCAACGACCAATATCAGCCCGGCATGGAGCTGCGCGCCCGCTACACCATCCTCGCCGAAGGCTGCCGCGGCAGCCTCACCAAGCGCCTGTTCGACCGCTTCAACCTCCGCCAGCTCAGCGACCCGCAGACCTACGCGCTCGGCATCAAGGAGCTATGGGAAATCCCAAAGGCCAATCACCGCCCCGGCCTGATCGAGCACAGCATCGGCTGGCCGCTCGATTCGAAAACCTATGGCGGCTCATGGCTGTATCACTGGGGCGACAACCTGGTCTCCTACGGCTTCGTCGTGGGCCTCGACTATCAGAACCCCTGGCTGTCCCCGTTCGAGGAGATGCAGCGCTACAAGCTCCATCCCCGCATCCGCCCGCATTTCGAAGGCGGCCGCCGCATCGCTTACGGCGCCCGCGCGCTCAGCGAAGGCGGAATGCAATCGCTGCCCAAGCTCAGCTTCCCCGGCGGCTGCCTTGTCGGCGACACGGCAGGCTTCCTCAACGTCGCCAAGATCAAGGGCACCCACACGGCCATGAAATCCGGCATGCTCGCCGCTGAGGCCGTCGCCGCCGCGATGGCGGAAAATGCGGCCGAACCCACGAGCTACACCGACCGCTTCCGCAGCAGCTGGCTGCATGACGAACTGGACCGCGTCCGCAACATCCGCCCCGGCTTTGCAAAGTTCGGCCTGTTCGGCGGCCTCCTGAACGCCGCCATCGACACCTATGTGTTCAAGGGAAAGGCACCCTGGACCCTGCACCTCCCCCACGCCGACCATGACAGCCTCGCCAAGGCGGACACCGCTGCCAAGATCGACTACCCGAAGCCCGACGGCGTGCTGACCTTCGACCGGCTGTCCTCGGTCTTCATCAGCAACACCAATCACGCCGAAGACCAGCCCGGCCATTTGCGCCTGCGCCAGCCCGAGACGGCGATCGCGGTCAACTGGGCCAAGTTCAAAAGCCCCGAGACGCGCTACTGCCCGGCCGGAGTCTATGAAATTGTGACGGCCGAGACAGATGCGCCACGCCTGCAGATCAACGCCCAGAACTGCGTCCATTGCAAAACCTGCGACATCAAGGACCCCACCCAGAACATCGACTGGGTAACCCCCGAAGGCGGCGGCGGCCCGGTCTACCCAGGCGGCATGTGACGGCCCATATGACCCGATCAGGTTGGAGAAAAGGATTGACCATGGCATCGCGCCCGCCGCTGCGCCGCTGCGTTCTGCTCATGCTGTCGCTGCTGTCGGCCTGCGGGGCGGCAGAGGTGCAGCCTTATGTCTCCTCCGAAAAGCCCGCGCCGCGCATCGAGGTGACGGGGGCTGCCGGGGACTATCTCTCCGGCCGCTTCGCCGCCACCCACGGCGACAACGCCCTCGCCGCCGAGTTGTTCGACCGCGGGCTGAAGCGCGACCCCGGCAATCCGGAGATCCTGCAGCGCGCCTTCATGGCCAACCTGCTGGCCGGCAAGTCGGACGCGGTAACCCTTGCAAAGCGCCTGCCGGACAACATCGCGGCTGACCTGCTGCTCGGCAACGCCGAGGTCAAGGACGGCAGATGGTCCGCCGCCGAAACCCGCTACGCCGCCCTGGTGCGCCAGGGCGTGCCGCAGCTGCTCCAGCCCCTCCTGGTCGCCTGGGCCCAGCAGGGCGCCGGCAAGAACGACGCCGCACTGGCCATCCTCCGCCCCCTGGCGGAGGGCCAGCGCTTCCGCGCCGCCTACGCCCTGCACGCAGCCCTCATCGCCGATCTCGCCGGTGCCGGCTACGAGCAGGAGGCGGCACGGCTCTATCGCATCGCGCAGGCCGAGTTCGGCGGCACCAGCCTGCAGCTCGCCCGCGCGCTGGCAAGCTGGGATGTCCGCCAGGGCAAGCCCGCCGAGGCGCAGGGCGCGCTGAACGCGCTGGTGGACGCCAACCCCGAAATGGCGATCACCATTCCCGCGCTCTACGCCGCCGCCAATGTCCGCCCGGTGCGCACCGCGCAGGATGGCATCGCCGAGGCCTATCTGGCGCTGGCCGGCGCGCTGCGCGGGCCGGAGACCAATGACTTCGCCCTGCTGCTGCTGCGCCTCGCCCTCGATCTCCGGCCGGACATGTCCGCCGCCCGCCTGCTCTCAGCAGACATCCTCGACCAGATCAAACAGCCCGAGGCAGCGCTTGCGATGCTGCAGCAGGTTGGAGACGACGATCCCCTGGCCGGGCTCGTCAAGCTCCGCAAGGTCGCCCTGATGGACCGCACCGGGGACAGGCAGGGCGCGCTGGCCCTGACGGAGGCGCTGGCGCGCCGCTACCCCGACCGGCCCGAGCCGCTGTCGATGCGCGGGGACATTCTGCGCGGCGAAAAGCGCTTCGCCGAATCGGTCGCCGCCTATGACCAGGCGGTGGCGCGGGTGAAGCAGCCGCAACGCGGCGACTGGGTGCTGTTCTACGAGCGCGGCATCGCCAACGAGCGCTCGCAGAACTGGCCCCACGCGGAAGCCGATTTCATGCACGCGCTGGAGCTCTCGCCAGGGGAGCCGTTCGTGCTGAACTACCTCGCCTATTCCTGGGCCGAACAGGGCCGCAACCTTCCCCGCGCCCGCACCATGCTGGAGAATGCTTTGCAAAAGCGCCCCAATGACGGCGCCATCGTGGACAGCCTTGGGTGGGTGGCCCTGCGCCAGGGCCACACCGCAGAGGCCGTAACCCTGCTGGAGCGCGCCACCGAGCTCGACCCGTCCGATCCCACGGTCAACTTCCATCTCGGTGACGCCTACTGGGCGGCCGGGCGCAAGCTCCTGGCGCAGTTCCAATGGCGCCGCGCGCTGTCGCTCAATCCGGACGCCGATGACGTGCCCAAGCTGCAAGCGAAGCTGCGCGAGAGCGAACAGGCGCTGGGCAACCTTCCGATCGCCGCCACCGAACCGCCCTCCACGCCGCCGGCCACGCCCTGACAGATGCCGCAGGACAGCTTCGCGACCCATGCTGGCGAACCAGCGCGGGCCAAGGTCAATCTCTACCTTCATGTCGTAGGACGGCGGGCGGACGGCTATCATCTGCTCGACAGCCTTGCCGTGTTCCCAAACATCGGCGACCGCCTGACCGCCGAACCGGCTGACGATCTCTCCCTCTTGCTCAAAGGACCGTTCGCCCCTGGGCTCGTGGCCGAGCCCGACAATTTGGTGCTGCGCGCGGCCCGCGCCCTGGCGCAGGCGGCCGGCACAGCACCGCGGGCGCGGATGGTGCTCGAAAAGAACCTGCCCATCGCCTCCGGCATCGGCGGCGGCTCGGCGGACGCAGCAGCAGCACTGCGCCTCTTGGCGCGGCTGTGGCGGCTGAGCCTGCCCGACGCCGAGATGAGACAGATCGCCGCCGGACTTGGGGCGGACGTGCCGGTCTGCCTCGCCCAGCATACAGCGCATATGGGCGGAATCGGCGAGGTGCTCACGACCGCACCGCTCTTGCCCGAATGCGGCATGGTGCTGGTCAATCCCGGCGTCGCGGTATCGACACCGGCCGTGTTCCGGGCACGCCAGGCCGGCTTCAGCCCGCCCGCCACCCTGCCGCCCGCCTTCGCCGGCATGGCCGAGCTGACCACCTTCCTGTCCGGGACCCGCAACGATCTCGAGCCGCCGGCAAGGTCGCTGGCCCCGGCGATCGGCGTGGTGCTCGACGCGATCGCGCAGGCCCCAGGCTGCCTGCTCGCGCGCATGAGCGGCTCCGGTGCCACCTGCTTCGGCCTGTTCGGCTCGGCCGAAACGGCATCGGCCGCCACCGCCGGGCTCCGCCGTCCAGGCTGGTGGGTTTGGGGCGGCGCGCTTGCGGGGTTGCCACATGGGGCCGACAGCCCCTAATCAGAAGTCGTCACGGCGGACGGAACGCATGGGGCGTCGCCAAGCGGTAAGGCAGCGGATTTTGATTCCGCCATGCGGAGGTTCGAATCCTCCCGCCCCAGCCACTCCCATGCTATCTGCGGCCCGCCTGAACGACCCAGCATCCGGATGTGTCCATGCACAAGATCATCGACCTCGTCGAGAAGCTGTTCCTGCTCATCATCGCGATCTTCACCATCCTGGCGATGGCGCAGGAGGTCTATGACATCGTCATCCGCCAGCACGTCGAGCTGAAGGACCTGCTGTTGATGTTCATCTATGCCGAGGTGATCGGCATGCTCGGCGCCTATTACGCCAGCAAGGCCATTCCGATCGACCTGCCGCTGTTCATCGCTGTCACCGCTCTCGCCCGTCTGATCATCCTCGGCGACAAAGAATCAGGCGACGGCCTGGTGCTCGTCTATGAAGGCTGCACGATGGTGCTGATCGCGTGTGCCGGCGTGCTGATCCGCTACCGCCAGCAGATCAAAGCCTGAGCGGGACGCAGCGCGCCGCCATGCTGGAACTGCGCGGCGTATCTCGGCGCGTGGGACAGCGGGAGGGCGACGCGCTGGCCTGTGATGGCATCGACCTTGCGATCTCAACCGGCGAGATCCACGGTCTGCTCGGCGAAAACGGCGCCGGCAAATCGACCCTGGTACGGATCCTGGCAGGCCTCGCCACACCCGATGCCGGCATGATGCTGCTCAACGGCGCGCCGCTCACCCTCGCCTCCCCCCGCGCCGCGCGCGCCCGCGGCATCGGCGTCGTGTTCCAGCAGACCACCCTGTTCGCCGGCATGACGCTGGCCGAGGGCCTGGCCGTGGCACTTGGCTCGGGCACACAGCCCACGGCTGCGGCACGGCTGCTCGCCACCACCTCCGCCAGGTTCGGCGTGAGGCTCGATCCCGATCGCCTCGTCCGGTCCATGTCTGCCGGACAGCGCCGCCTCGCCGAGCTGCTGCGCTGCGTGATGCAGGCGCCCGGACACATGCTGCGGCTCCTGGTTCTTGACGAGCCGGACGCCATGCTCGCGCCGCCGGAGGCCGAAGCGCTCACAGACCTGGTCCGCGCGATCGCGGCGACAGGCTGCGCCGTGCTGTGCTGCGCCCGGCGGAGCGAGGATGTGATGGCCTTGTGCGTCCGCGTCACCGTGCTGCGGGCCGGACGGGTGGCGACCATCTGCGACCCGCGTGAGGCCGGTGCGGAGCGTCTGGCCGAGCTGATGACCGGCCGGGCCGCCCCCGCGACACGGCGCGCGCGTCATCGCCCGGGCGCTGCCGTGCTGCAGCTGCGCGGCCTGTCCCTGCCATGCGATCAGGGCATGGCGCTGCACCGGATCGACCTCGATCTGCGCGCCGGCGAGATCCTGGGGATCGCCGGCGCCGCGGGGCATGGCCAGGCCGAGCTGGTGGCTGCGATCTCCGGCGTGGCGCTGGCACGCCGGCCAGACGACATCCTGCTGGAAGGAGTCCCGTCCGGCCGCCTCGGGGTCGCCCAGCGGCGGCGCGCCGGGCTGCGCCATATGCCGGCCGACCGGCTCGACTGCGGCGTCGTCGGTGAAATGACCCTGTCGGAGAACGCGTTCCTGACCTGCTGGGACATGGGGCTGATCCGCCGCTTCACGATCCGGCGCGACAAGCTGGAGCGGCTGACGCGCTCGATCATGGATCTGGTCGGTCTGCCGCCGAACCGTGCGGCCGCCTCTGTCGCGCATCTGTCCGGCGCCGAGCTGCAGCGCTTCATCCTCGGGCGCGAGCTCGGCTTCGCACCTCGCGTCGTCGTGGCGGAGCGCCCAACCTGGGGCCTGGGCATCGGGGCAGCACGCGACATCCACCAGGCGCTGCTCGATCTCGCCGCAGCCGGCGTTGCGGTGCTGCTGGTGTCAGACGACCTCGACGAAGTTCTGGCACTCAGTGACAGGGTGGCGGTGATGACGGAGGGCCAACTGTCCCAGTCCGTTGCGGTCACCGAAACCTCGGCCGCCCAGCTCGGCGTTCGGCTGGCCGATGCCGCCTGATCCGAAGGCTGGACTTTGGACCCTTGTGCTGGCGCCGCTTGCGACACCGGATGGGCTGGCCCTGCTGGTGGCGACCGCGGTCCCGCTGATCCTGTGCGGCCTCGGCATCGCCATGGCCTGCCGCGCCAATGTCTGGAATCTCGGCGCCGAGGGACAGCTCGCCTTTGGCGCCGCAGCCGCAGGCCTTGTGGCGGACCTCGCCGGACCCACGGCCGGCGCCTGGACCATGCCAGCGATGCTGTTGGCCGCCGCCGCCGCCGGCCTCGCCTGGGCCGCGATCCCCGCCGTGCTGCGCACACGCTGGTCAGCACCGGAGGGGCTGGTCTCGCTGCTCCTGTCCTACGCGGCGGTGCAGCTGCTGGGCGATCAGCGGGACACGGCAGGGGCGCGCGCGGAACCACAAGGCGAGGCCGGCTTTGTCCTGGCGATGGCAGCCGCCCTGCTCGCCTGGTGGCTGCTGGCGCGCACCCTCACCGGCTTTCGCCTGCGCGTGGTCGGGCTGGCGCCGCGCGCCGCCGCCTATGCCGGGTTCTCGACCGATGCCGTGGTATGGCTGTGCCTGCTCGGCAGCGGCGGGCTCGCGGGTCTGGCCGGCGCGATCGCAGCTGGCACCATTTTGGCGCCAGGCATCGGGCAGACCGCCCTTGTCGCGGCTTTTCTGGGCCGGCTGCATCCCGCAGGCGTCGTGGCAGCGTCGCTCCTGCTGGCGGACCTGTCCTTGGGTGCGGCACGGCTCGGCATCGGCGGCGGCGCCACCCTGGCCGAGACCGGCGTGATCCCAGGCCTGCTGCTCATCTGCCTGCTGGCGTGCAATCGGCGGACCCAAACCGGACGAGTAGCCAACGACCGATAAAACGGCAATATTCCGCAGCGATTGATCGCAGGGCAGGCAATCCCGGCTTGCCCCGATGTTGGAACCGACGATGACCCTTCCCTGGACTCCCGCTTCTTGGCGCAGCAAGCCCATCCGCCAGGTGCCGGCCTATCCCGACCCGCAGCGCCTGGCCGCGACCGAGGCGAAGATCCACGCCTATCCGCCCTTGGTGTTCGCCGGCGAGGCGCGCCGTCTGAAATCCCAGCTCGCCCAGGTGCAGGAAGGCCGCGCCATCGTGCTGCAGGGCGGGGACTGTGCTGAAAGCTTCGGCGACTTCACCGCCAACACCATCCGCGACACCTTTCGCGTGCTGCTCCAGATGGCCGTGGTGCTCACCTTCGGCGCCTCCGTCCCCGTCGTGAAGATGGGCCGCATGGCGGGCCAGTACGCCAAGCCCCGCAGCAGCGAGACCGAGACGCGCGACGGCGAAACGTTGCTCACCTATCGCGGCGACATCATCAACGGCCCCGAGTTCAACGCGGCCTCCCGCATCCCAGATCCCGCGCGCATGGAACTCGGCTATTTCCAGTCCGCCGGCACGCTCAACCTGCTGCGCGCCTTCGCCTCCGGCGGCTATGCCGACCTGCACGAGGTGCATCGCTGGAACCTCGGCTTTGTCGAGCGCTCCCCGCTCGCCGCCCGCTACCGCGACCTGTCCCAGCGCATCGACGAAACGCTGGCCTTCATGGCCGCCTGCGGCATGACATCGAACACCACGCGTGAGATGCGCGAGACCGATTTCTACATCAGCCACGAGG
>CAIQQQ010000244.1 GCA_903873995.1 uncultured Rhodospirillales bacterium | reverse complement strand
GCCAGCAGCAGCATGGTCATCAGCACCAGCAATTCGGGTCCCGCGCGCGGAATCCGGCGCACAAGGGCAAGCAACGCCTGCACCAGCCACTGCCCGCCAGGGTTGGCGGCATCGGCATCTGCGTCCCACACAATTCCAAGCATCGGAGCGAGGTAGCCATGCGAGAACACGTGATCGGCCGTCCAGACGAAAAGTGCCAGCACCGACACGGTCAGCACGGCGCCCATCGGCGCGCCCAAGCTCCGGCGCGGCACGACATGATCGGCCAAACCCGGTCCCGGTCGCGTGCTCAGCCGGATCGTGGGCGCATCGGCGGTCACGCTCATTCGGCAGGAACCCTCTCGCCGTCACGCCCCGCCGCATTGCGCTGCGTGATGCCGGCCAGCACGTCCTTGGTGCCGGCAGACGTGCCGTGGGTGGTCTTCTCCCAGTGATGCGGCTTCACAATCAGCTGCCACAGCGCCTTGTAGGCGGCAATGGAATGCAGCACCCAATAGGCCGGCGCCAGAAGTCCCCACGGCACCAGGCGATACCAGCGCCGTTTGGCCACGGCCATCACGCTGAAATAGATGTACATCAGGTTGCCGACCAGCAGGTTGAACACCGCCAGATAAAGAATAACGCCGGGGAACAGCGGCCGCATGCTCTCCGCCCCCAACACCAGCTCGACCAGGAAGATGGCCCACAGGATCGGGTTGATCAGTGCCGTCAGCGGCGGAAAGCCGATGAACATCTGAAAGCCCCAGAACCCGGTAAAGCCCAGTCTGCGGCGCAGGCGCAAAGGATGGCGCATATGCACCAGCCAGGTCTGCATGTAGCCCTTGATCCAGCGGCTGCGCTGGTTGATCCAGCTCCCAAGAACGCCGTTGGCCTCCTCGAACGTGGTGGAGTTCACCACCACCACCCGCAGCCCCTCCTGCGTCATGCGCACACCGAGATCGGCATCCTCGGTCACGTTGTACGGATCCCACGCCCCCACCCGTAGCAGGGTGGAGGTGCGGAAATGGTTGGACGTGCCGCCCAGCGGGATCGGGATGTTCAGCTCGTGCAGCCCCGGCAGCAGATAGTCGAACCAGTGGCTGTATTCGAGCGTGAACATCCGGGTGAGGAAGTTGTCGTCACGGTTGAAGTAGTTCAGCCGTGCCTGCACGCACACCACCTCGGGCGGTGACGAGCGGAACACGGCCGCGACCTTCTTCAGCTGGTCGGGCTCGGGAATGTCCTCGGCGTCAAACACCACGACATAGTCGCCGCGGGCGAAGCGCAGCGCGTAGTTGCAGGCCTTGGGCTTGGTCTTGGGCTGGCTCGGCGGCACCCGCACGATCTCGAACAGGCTCTCCGCGCCCAACGCCTTGGCCGCGTCGATGGTCTCGAGATCGTCGGACTCCAGCACCAGCTTCACATCGAGCTTGGCGCGCGGATAGTCGAGCCGGCGCATGCTCTCAACCAGGATCGGCAGAACATCCGCCTCCTTGTACATCGGCACCAGCACGGTAAAGCTCGGTAGCTCCGCCTCATCGAGGGAGGCGACCTCGGTGGCGCTCACCGTCACATCCATGCGCCGGTGCGCGCCGACCCAGGTCAACAGGAAGCGGAACAGGAAACTGCCCGAATACAGCACAGTCACAACAGCGGAGAGCAGGATCGCGGTGCTCAGCGGACGGACGGCAAGGCCCACCAGGAGCAGCGTGAGAACGGTCCAGGCGACGATCGCCTGGCCCTGCGTGATCGTGGTCTTGGCGGACAGATCGGGCCGGGCATCAAACAACGCCTCGCGCGCCTCGGCCTCGATATGCGGGTCAAAATGCCGCTGGATCGCCCACAGGATGTCGAACTTCGCGGTGACGACATAGGCGATCCTGCGGCCCGGAAACCGGATGGCCGCCCAGTCTCGCACGATCGGCGAAAGTGGGCGCGTCGCGGCCACCGTGATCGTGCCGTCCGGCAGCATGCGCCACGGCATCACGCCTGCGCGGAGATAGTCGGCCCGTTCCGCCGGATGCAGCAGCGCCTCGTCAGACGGCTCGGCCCTCAGATCGACCAGCGGCAGCCCAAGCTGGGACGCGACCGCGCGGGCCCAGCCAAGCGAGGAGATGCGGCCGTCATGCACAAGCGTCTCACCGAGCGGCGTTGCCCAGCGCGCTGACTTGTCACGCGCGGTATTGAGGTCAGACAGCGTGATCACCCCGTCCGCCACGAGCTGAGCCGCAACCGTCGACTCGAACACGTCCGGCGCCATGCCGCGCGCGGCCTCGAACGCGGGCGTTCCGGGGCGCGGGGCGCCAGATTCATTGCCGGTCAGCGAGGATGCCTGGTTCACGCTGGGCCTCAGAACCGGAACAGCAGGGAGACGAGGCCACCGGTGGCCTTCGCAAGCTTGCGTCCGGCGACATCGCGGAACACGCCGAGCTGCAGCCAGACATCGTCCTCGATCTGGTTCGCAACGCCAAGCTGCACGCGCACCTGGTCGTAATCCCCGCCATTGCCGGTCTGGTTGCGCACGGACTTGGTCGCGAAAACCTGCGCCAGGATGAGCCAGTCCGGATCCGGCAGGATCCCCACCGACACGTCCAGATGGATCTGATCGGCCGAATGGCCGCCACTGAGCCGGTAGGCAAGCTCAACATCGGTAAAGCCGTGGATGTCATCGGTAAGGTCGAACGCATGGCCCCAGAGCGCCCGCGCCTCGTATTCGGCCCAGGGGTTGGCAACCAGCGGCTGGTTGTTCCCGGCCGTGCCGGGCAACCCGAACATCCCCTGCACGGACACCACGTCAAAGTCCCACCGATACAGGGTGTAGCGGGCGAACAGGTTGACCTCGGCGAGACCCGCGTTGGTTTGCCGCGCACGGCCGGTGTTGTAGCTGAGGTTCACATAATCGATGCGCGGCTGCAGACCAACGGTCAGATCATCAGTCACCCCGTATTCGATGTAGGGCGAGAACTCGAATGTCCGGTAGCTGCCGGAGCCCGCGGGCCGTCCGTGCTGGTCGTATCCGCCGGTCGTGGTCTGGCTGTAGGTCGCCGAGGTGATCAGAAGCCAGCGTCCCTCCTCCTCCGTCCAGGCGCCGGCCGCGGCAGGTGCCGCGCCAAACGCCTGCATCAGGGCGACGCAGGCGGCCGGCAACATCCACCTTGAGACGGCGCGCAGCCGCATGCTCAGCGCCCCCGCATCCGGCGCAGGCGCAGGATGATCAGAATGGTGAACAACGTCACCGCGATCCAGGCGACCACGAACAGCTCGCTGCGCCAGCGCTGCAGCAGGCTGTCGGCGACAGAGGTTCCCGACCGCTCGACCACGGCGCCGGTGGTGCGGGTCTCAAAGCTCACAGGCTTCGCGCCCGCGCCATCGAAAACAGCGACATCGCCCGCAGATAGCGGCGCCGGACGGGCCAGGGTCGGCCGCGCCCCGGGGCTCACCCACAGGCCGGCAACCGGGCCGGCGGCGGTGAGCTGCACGACCGTCAGCCGCGAGGCGCCGGTCAGCACCACACGGGTGCCGTCGGCCGGACGTTCCAGCACCACGCGGCCGAGATCGGGCCGGGCCGACACATTGCCGGCGATCTCCAACGGCGGCGTCTCGGCCACCACGATAAACGGCCGGTCCAGCGCGGTGCCGTTGCCGCCCACGTCAATCGCGGCCGCACGCGAGCCGGCATCGGACAGCAGGCGTGCGACCAGCGGAATGGCGGCGGCGCCGAGGGCGGTGTTGGTGTCGAACCGGACCAGCGACGCCTTGTCCCCGGACATCGAAAAGGCCGCGAAGTTCGGCGGATTCGGCCCGCCATCGGCCAGCACGAACCGTGTGCTGTTGCGCAGCTCGAACGCCAGCGCATCATCTGAGCCGCACACGCGCTTGGAGCCGACGCGAACGACCCGCAACGTGACGAGCATGTGGTGGCGAACCAGATCCTCGGGCAGGTTCACGCGAATGCCGTCCAGGTCCACGGAGCCGCGATAGGTCTGGCTCCACAACAGCCGGCTGCCGACCGACAGCGTCACCACGATCGCCTCCTCGAGCGGCGGGGCGGCGCCGCGGCCGAACAACTGGATCGCCACCGGGCGGCGGCCGGCAGGCAGCCGGTTGAACGGGATCTCCAGATTGACAAACGCGGTGCTGTAGACACCCAGCGAGACCGGGCCGAGCCCCATCTCGGCCAGCGAGATCGAGTCCGGCGCCGACAGCAGCATGCCCGGCCGCACTTCGCCCAGCAGACTCGCGCTGTCAGACCCGCGCAGCAGACCGCTCGCGGCAACCAGGCCCCGCGCCGCGGCCGGGTCGGACACGACGATCAGGCCACGCGGCGCCTGCGGCGGCGGCGCCAGCGGCGTGTTCGCCACCAGCTCGCTGCGCCATTCGACCGACAGCGGAACGGCCGCGCGGGCCACACGGATCTGCGCGCGGGGGTCGTCGGCGCCGACCACGACCGGCGTGCCGCCGCGATTGGTGATGGCGGTGGCCAGGATGAGACCGGTCTGCAGATCGGCCAGGCTCGGATCGCCCGGCATCGCGATGGCCACCTCGCCGCCAAGGTCGCGCCACAGCGCGCCAACGCCCAGGTCGCGCCCGCCGGCCGTGGTCAGGGTGGTGGCCGGACCGACATGCGTCCAGACCGAGGGATTGTCGTTGTCAAAACACTGCTCGTCGCGCCGCAACGCCTGGTCGGCCGAAAAGCGGACGCGCAGGAAATCGCCATCGGCCAGGCGCGCCGGCACCGGCACGTTCACCACCCGGGCGCCGTCGCGCGTGTTGATGGTGGCGAGCGGCTCGTCATTGACGATGACGGTCACCGAGGACAGCTGGTCGATCGCAGCCGAGGGGGTGATGTCGACCGCGAGATTCGCCTCGGTCGCGTTGTTCGGAAGGGGAAAATAGACCTCGGTCTCGGCGTGCGGGCCGTGAAGCGTGATGCCGTTGGGAAAGCCGATCTCGGCCAGGGTCGCCGCCGCAGCGGGCCGGAGCGCTGCCAGGCCCAGGACGACGATTGCAAGCCACGATGTCGCGAGCACATGTGATCGGGCCACACGCAAAAGTGATAAAGCGATCCATCCCTGCCCTGAGCGTCGTTCGGTCGGCCGGCCCATTCGCATTTCTCGTCTCACGATCTTGGTGTGAGAGGTAAGTAGCGCAAAACGAGACAGATGCGAACAATTTCACTGAACTCTTTGAGATATTTTTATTAATTGCAACGGAAGAACAGTGCCGCCGGCTTAATCGTTCTGTCGTTTGCATGAGGAACTCTCAACAACCGATTGAAATCGTTGAGACGGCCCGG
Source organism: uncultured Rhodospirillales bacterium (assembly GCA_903873995.1). Lineage (GTDB taxonomy): Bacteria > Pseudomonadota > Alphaproteobacteria > Acetobacterales > Acetobacteraceae > CAIQQQ01. The sequence continues at coordinate 8,584 of CAIQQQ010000244.1, read as the reverse complement.
AACAAGAAAAAACCTGAAATTTGACAAAAATTGACACTGTCAACCTGCCCTGATGTCACACGGCACGCCAGTCCGGGAGCAGTTCAGGACCCCGTTGGCCGATGGACGACGGGTTTTTACTTGACAGTCCAGATTGCTTACGATTCGGAAGCTATTGTGGCGGCGTAGACGGCTCTGCGAGATCGGTCCCGCAGTCAAGCGCGCACTTCGACCGCACAGATCGCCCTCTGCGGGGAGACGTTGCCGATGCTGGACAGCCACGACGGGGCGGACGCCCAGGACACCGCCATCGTCCTGAGAGATTCGATGCATGACTGGGTGCATGACACCGACGGCGCCGATCTCCGCCGCCGGCTCGATGTCAGCCAGGCGGCCCACTCCGCCCAGGGTCAGCTCAACGCCGACGAGATCACCCCGATCGCGGACCGCCTCACCGCGACCGAGGCGAGGATGGGGAGGCCACCAACGAACGTGACACCACGCTTGCGGGCTCCCTGACACGCGTCTCCTACAGCGACAAAGGCGTGACCCTGGAGCAACAGGACACTGCAGGCTTCGCTGGCATCGGCCGGGACGGCTAGGTCGAGGAGTTCTCCCGCGAGAAGACCGACACGACCTGGGGCGTGAGCGGGGTGTCCCAGACTGCCGAGACCTCGAAACAAACCGTGCGAAACCTGGAAAGCTCATCGACATCCGGCGGCCTGAAGATCGGCTCCGGCCAGCTCGGCGGCACCCACGCCACCAGCAGGACCAAAGGCGAGATGACCGGGCCGGACGAGTTTCCGGTGATGGAGAAGGGCTCCACCTGCCCTCGCTCCCGATATCGCCGGGCCTTTTTAGACGACGGGTGATCCCGTTTGGGCGGGTGATGCTCTACCCCGCACGGACACCCGCAACAAAGGCGTTGACCTCGGTGGCGAGCTGTTCCGCCCGCTGCGAGAGGCCATTGGCAGCCCCAAGAACATGGGCCGCCGCGTCGCCCGTGTCATTGGCGGCCTGGCTCACGCCACCGATGGTGCCGGTCACCTCCTGGGTGCTCGCGGCCGTCTGCTGCACGTTGCGGGCGATTTCGGCGGTGGTGGCCCCCTGCTCCTCGATGGCGGACGCGATGGCCGAGGCGATCAGATTGACCTCGTCAATCGTCGTCCCAATGGCCTTGATGGCCTGCACCGCCTCGACAGTCGCACTTTGGATCTGCGTGATCTGAGCGCCGATTTCGTCGGTCGCCTTCGCAGTCTGGGCCGCCAGGCTCTTCACTTCGCTGGCAACCACGGCAAAGCCCTTGCCGGCGTCACCTGCGCGCGCCGCCTCGATCGTGGCATTCAGCGCCAAGAGGTTCGTCTGTCCGGCAATGCCGCTGATGAGTTGCACAACGTCGCCGATCTTGCGCGCGCTCTCGGCCAGAGCACGCACGATCGTGTCAGTCCGGCGGGCGTCCTCGACCGCCTGCCCCGTGATCTTCGCCGATTGCGCAACCTGGCGGCTGATCTCGTGGATGGACGTCGTCAGTTCCTCGGCTGCCGCGGCAACCGTCTGCACACCCGCGCTTGCCTCTTCGGCCGAAGCGGCAACATTCGATGCCTGATCATTCGTCTTGGTCGCGATGACCGACATCGACTGGGCCGTCCCCTGCAGCGTCGCCGCATCCGCTGACAGCAGGGACACCAGGCTGCCGACACTGGCCTCGAACGCATCGGCGGTCCGGTTCATGACGGCTTTCTGCTCTGCCGCGGTCTGCGCCTTGCGGCCCTCCTGTTCCGCGGCCTGCAGCCTCGCGTTGACCATATTCTCCTTGAACACCAGCACGGCACTGGCGATGGCGCCGATCTCATCACGACGCGCGGCACCCGCGACCTCGGCCTCAAGGTCATCAGCGGCAAGGCGGCGCACCGTTTCGGCCAGATGACGCAGCGGGCGCATCGTTAACACGGCCCAGCCACCGATCAGAAGACCAACGACCAATGCGCCGCCGGTCAGCAACATCATGAAGACTCCAAAGCCGCTCGCCGCGTCCTGAACGCTGCGCCCGACGATATGGTTCTTCTGCTCTTCAAGATCGATGAACTTGTTGATGCGGCCCAGCCATTCGACAAAGGCCGGACGCGCCTCGTGACGCAGAAGGTCAAGCGCCGGGCCCTGCCGGCCCGCGAACTGCAGTCGAATGACCTCGGTCATGAGCGGCATCGTGCGGGCTTCGGTTTGCTTGATGCCGGCAAGAATGTCGCGCTCGTCCTGTGTCACGGCCATGTTGGCGGCCATCATCGCATCCAACGCGACAGCCGACGTCGCGTAGGCCGCCACGCGTTGCTGGATGCCATCGAGCGTCGCCTGGATCTCGGCCTTGTCATCGAGCAGCAGGATGTCCCGCATCAGGATGGCACGGTCGTGCACGCTGCCACGAAAGTTGATGGCGTAGCGCTGCTTGACGCTGTTGACGGAGTTGATGGTCTCCAGACCGGAGCTGATCCCGTCGACCTTGGTGCTGCTGACGATGGCAATGACAACCAAAAGAGCAAGAATGCCAAGGTAGCCAAGGAGTATCCGGGTGCCAAGCTTCATAGCGCAATCGTCCTCTACAGATGTTCTCTGCTACAAGCGACCGCCGCGCCTAACAATCCGTTAACACCCCTTGCCGTTACAGAAGAAAAACCAACGAAGCCGCCTAAATTATTCATGCTACACGGTTCACAGCGTTCCAGTCGCGCCTCAGCGCCCTGTGTCCGCCGATCGGCCCGCAGGATGCCGCGCGTGAGACAACTGAACGTCTGCACCAAAATCGCTACGCCCCTATGATTCCGAAATCGTTCGCGATGGGGCACAGTCAGGGAATGCCGGCATGACCGTGACCCTGGCGCCCCTGCCCGGGCAGACGCTGACCGTCTCTGGCGTGATCACCGACCAGACCGCTTCGGGTGGCACCGGCGCCAATACCGGTGGCGAGGCACTTCTGCTCAACGGCGCCGGAACGGTCGGGCTCAGCGCCACCGACACCTACACCGGCGGCACGACGTTGAGCGGCGGTGGAACGCTCGAGCGCGCGAACACAGGCTCCGTCATCTACAGCGGCGTTGCCTTCGGGGGCGCCGGCACGCTGCAATTCGACGCCTTGGCGTCGCGCGTCCATGACATCTCGGGTGACAACACATCGAGCCAGTCACTGTTCTTTGCGGGCGTCTCGCCGGGCGGGGTCACCCTGGTCAACAACGGTCCTGGGTCGGCCACGGTCGACGGCATGGCCGTGACCGGCAGCTTCGCGTCGTTGAGCGCGGCCAGCGTCAATGGCGGCACCCGCCCGATCATCTGGATCGGTCGCCACACCGTCAACGTCGCCGCGCACGCCCGTCCGGAATGCATCGCCCCAATCGTGGTCGCCGCCCATGCGTTCGGACCAAGCCTGCCCAGCCGCATGTTGCGCCTGTCACCCGAGCATGCCGTGTTTGCCGAGGGGGCGTTGATTCCGGTCGGTCAGTTGGTCAACGGCACCACGATCCGCGGGGAGCAAGTGGCTGTGGTCACCTGGTGGCACGTGGAACTGGACCACCACGACGTGATCCTCGCCGAGGACCTGCCGGTCGAGAGCTATCTGGAGAACGGCAACCGCGCCGACTTCGAGAGGGCGGACGTGATGACCTTGCAGCCGGCTTTACGGGGCCGTGAGGGCGCAAGAGCCTGTGCGCCGATCCGCCGCAGGGGCAGGAGGTCGAAACGGTCCGGGCGAGCCTTCAGACAGCAGCTGAGGCTCGTATCGCTGCTTGAAGCCAAACCCGACTGCCTCATCGGGCGGTAAACAGCAGTGCCACGACGGCACACCCACGGCACGTCATTCCGAAGGCGAACACCTATGCGGAAACGCTCGCTGGCCGGCGCAGGGTATGCCGGGTGAGGGGATCGAACCCCCGGCCTTCGGTTTACAAAACCGCTGCACTACCGCTGTGCTAACCCGGCCCGCCGCCAGCTATCGCCGGAACCGGCAGAATTTTCAACCCGAACGTTGTTCAAGACCCAGAGCGTGCTTGGGCGCCGCCGCCGTGCCCACCATCACGGCCGGCACCCCTCCATGCGACCCCGCTCCATGCGTTCCCGCTCCATCGGCCCCCGCGCCATGCATCAGCACACGCCCCTTGCCGCTGCGCTTGACGGTGTAGAGCGCAGCGTCGGCACGTTCCATCACGAGATCGAACCCTTCGGCCGGATGGGTGCGGTCCGCAAGCAGCTGGGTGTCAAGTCCCGCCAGATGTTCCGGCCAGCTGGCGCCACCCAGGCTGCAACCCACATTCACCAGGCGTCCCTGCAGCTCGTAGGGCGCGGTCACCGCCGCTTGCGCGCGCAAGATCACCGCCATCGCCTGCGGATCGCCCACCCCGCCAGGGGCTGCCAGCGCCACGACGAACTCGTCCCCGCCGGTGCGCGCCACGATGTCCTCCGCCCGCATCGCATGCACCAGCCTTTGCGCGACCTGGCACAGCAGCGCGTCGCCGGCGGCGTGGCCCAGCGTGTCGTTGACCTGCTTGAACCCGTCGAGATCGCCCACGAACACCATCAGGCTGCTGCCCGCCGCCTGCGCCTTGGTCAGCGCCGCTTCCAGCAGCAGGCGCAACCCGTGGCGGTTGAGCACCCCGGTCAGCGGATCATGCAGCGCCAGCAGCTCCATCTCGTCCAGCGCCAGTTGCTTGCGTGTGAGGCTCGCCACCAACGCGCGCAGCGACAAGGACAGGCTGTCAATCTCCACCGGCCCGCGGATGCGGGGCAGCTCCACGTCATCGCCCTGACGCAGCCGCTCGGCCGCAGCCGCGATCTGGCCGAGCGGACGCGTCATCATGGACGCCAGCAACCAGCCCAGCGCCGCAAAGCCCGCCGCCGCGGCGCCGCCCGCGAGCCAGACATCCCGGCGCAGGGCATAGGCAGGCGCGAAGGCCGTTGCTTCCGCCTCGCGCACCAGAACCGTCCATCGCATGTCCTGCGAACCGGGGCCCGCCACAACACCCTCACCAGGGACGAACGCGCTGCCGGTCAGAAACCGGCCCGCCTCGCCGCCGCCCAGCGCCGGCCAGTCCTCGACCGTCCAGCCGGTGAACCCCGCCCGCGCCCGCGCCACCGCAGGCAGGGCAAGCCTCTGGCCTTCCAGCACCGCCTGCATCGGCCCGATCAGGATCTGGTCCTGCGCGCCCACGATCAGCGTCTCGCGGCGGTTGATCCCGTCGGGATCGATCGAGATCATCGCGTGATCAAGGTCGCGCACCCATGACCACCCGACCTGTGCGGCCACCACGCCGACCACGCGCCCATCGGCCGCACGAATCGGCTGGATCAGGTCCATCACCCGCCGGTCGGAGTTGGCGGAGGATCGCGGAGCCTGGTCGCGGCCACGCAGGCCCTCGCCCGGCGCGGGACGGATCGCGATCGTCGTGCCGACGCTTGCCGGATCGGTGGCCGCAAGCACGCGCCCGTCCGGATCGGCAACCGCGATCCAGGTGTAGGAGGACACGTTGTGCTTCAGCCCATCCAGCAGCGACTGGGTGTGCGCCAGCGCCGGTCCGAGCGCCGGCGCCACACCGATGCCTCGGGCGTCGATCACGTTGACCGACATGTCGCGCAGCGCGCTGACATTGGCGAGCAGCCCCAGTTCGCGGGTGCGCGCGGCCATTTCGGCGCCAAGCCGCTCGGCCAGGCGCTGCGCATCGGTGGCCAGGGACTGGCCGATGCCCGTTCGCGCCTCGTTCAGCGCGGACTGCCCCAGCAGGCCACCCAACGCCACCGCGGTTGTGAACACGAATATGGCGAGCAGCAGCGCAATGCGCTCCCGCAACGAGAGGCGATAGGCCTCGCCCCGGAACCGGAACCGTCGCCGCGCCATCGATGAGCCAACCCCTGCACTGTGCCGGCCGGTCAGGGCCGTGAACCACCGGCGTTCATGCGCCGGGGGATACCTGTGTATGGCGGTTTTATCGTCGCGTCACGTCCATCCCCTGCGTCACGCACATCCCATATCGCCGCTGACACGAATTCGGCGAGACGGCGGGCGCGTTCCGTGACACACGTGTGCTTCGAGCAAGCTGTATCTTAAGCGTGGCCCGCCGGGACCATCCCGTCATGGCCGGACACCCGAACGACCGCCGCCAGCAGGCGCAGCGCATCCGGGCCGCCATGATCGGCAAGGTGCCCCGCCTCAATTTCCGCTGCCAGGACCTCAGCCTGACGCGCGATCGTTTCGGCCGCCTTGTAGAGCGCTTCGCGAGACAGCGCGATCTGCATGTCATCAGACAGTGCATTCCAATTACGGAGCATGGCGAGTTCGTCCAAAGGGCCGTTCTGGCGTGTGCACCGCGATCGTCGCGCGTGTCGTGAGCTCCGTTGTGACGTGAATTGGTTAACGCTGCGTTGCCGCAACACCCATCCTGCCGCGCGCCGGGCAGCGAGGCCTTCGGCAGACCGTTGAGGACAATCAACGAAAAGTCAGATCGACCGCACCAAGCCCCGCACTGTGCGCATCGCCGAACCGGACCGTGACCGCCCCGGGACCGGTAAGCCAGACCGGTGGGGTCACGCTGCCGAGCATGACAACCTGGCCTGCCTTCAGTCCACCGAAGGAAGCCGCCTCGCGCGAACCCGCCAGCCACGCCAGGGCGGCCATCGGATGGCCGAGCAGTTCCGCGCCCGCGCCGCCATCGATGCGCACACCGTCCAGCGCGATCTCACCAAGGATCGCCGCCAGATCCAGATCGCCCAGCGGCTGTTCCGCGCCCAGCACGGCGGCGGCATGAAACATCTGGTCGGCGATCAGCGTGGCCGCTCCCATCGCGGCCAGATCCCCGCCGGGCGGATCATAGCGGTTCTCCACGATCTCGATGGCCGCCATCACGCTGCCAACCGCCTGTGCGGCCCGCATGGCATCGCACGGCCCGGGCGGAAGATCCGCGACAAGCCGGACGGCGATCTCGCACTCCACCCCAACCCGGCGAAACCCGTCAAACGGCAACGTCACGCCGCTGACATGAAGGTCGGCCGCGCGCATGAAGCCGGCGATCGGTTCGGAAACACCCAGATAGGCGCGCATCCGACCGCCGGTGGCGCCCAGCTTGAAGCCGGCCGGCGGCACGCAGCCCAACAGCTGAGCCAGCGCCAGCTGTGCCGCCACCCCGGCCACCTCGTCACGAGGGCGCAGCGCCGGCGGCAAGGGCCCTGCCGGACGCCGATCCCGCCGCGCCGCCAGCAGCGCCCCTGCCGTGGCAACGGCGTCAGGCCCTGCCGTGGCGACGGCGTCAGGCCCTGCCGTGGCGACGGCGTCAGGCCCTGCCGTCATGTCCGCCGGGCAAGCTCGTACAGCGCCACGGTGGCGGCGGCTGAAACGTTGAGGCTGTCGATCGCGGAGCCCGCCCCGATCATCGGGATACCCGCCAGTTCGTCGCAGGTTTCACGCGTCAGCCGGCGCATGCCCTCGCCCTCGCTGCCGAGCACCAGCGCCACGCGCCGCTGCGCCAAAGCCGGGCCAGACAGGGCCGAGCCGGCCGCATCGAGCCCCACCACCCAGCAGCCCGCGGCCTTCAGGGCCACGAGGGTGCGGGAGATGTTAACGGCGCGCAGCAGCGGAATCCGCTCCAGCGCGCCCGAGGCGGCCTTCGCCAGCGCGCCGCTTTCCTCCGGTGCGTTGCGATCCTGCGTGATCACCGCGCAAGCGCCGAACACGGCGGCTGAGCGCAGGATGGCGCCGATGTTGCGCGGGTCGGACACCTGGTCCAGAACCAGCACCGGCCCGGTGCGCTCCAGCACCTGCGCCATCGAGGGAATCGCCAGCGGATCGGCGAGCAGTGCCACGCCCTGGTGGACGGTGTCGCGCCCCAGCAGCAGATCGAGCCGCGCCCGATCGGTGCGCTCATGGGCGATGGGCCAGGGCTTGGGGAACTGCGCGGCCACCGCGGCCTCGCCCTCCTCGGTCAGCAGCAGGCGGCGCAGGCGGCGGTTGGGGTTGCCCAGGGCCGCGGCCACGGCGTGATGGCCATACAGCCAGACGGTGCCGCGCGGGCTGTCGATCTCGCTGCGCGGCTGCGCCTTCTCAGCCATCGGCCGTGCCTCACGGCGCTGCCGGGGCCCGTTGTCGGTGCGGGCGGGCCGGCCTGGCTGTTCGTCGCGCCGCGATCCCGCATCCGCGCGCGGCGGGCGCTTGGCAATCGTCAGCACCGGGCGCGAAGCCTCGCGCGGCTCGCTGCCGCGCTGGTCGGACGGGCTCCGCTCGGCATTGCCTCGGTCGGCGTTGCCGCGTTCGGGCCGCGGCGCACCCTTGGCGCCGGCGGGCCGAGGGGTGGAAGGGCGCGGACCGCTCGGTCGGAACGGGGTGCGACCGGAGCCTGAGGCGGGTCCGGTCCCGGAGCCACCGGGGCCGCGGCCGCCGGATCTGGAGCTTGGAGGTTTCATCACATCACCATAGACGGTGCGCGCGCCTCGACAACCGATGCCGCGCGCGAATCAGGAACCCATCTGCGCGTTCGTTGACATTCCCCCGAGGATGGGGATAGTGCCGCCCTCTCCGGAAGGGTGCCCGAGTGGCTAAAGGGGGCGGACTGTAAATCCGCTGGCGCACGCCTACGTT
>CAIQQQ010000243.1 GCA_903873995.1 uncultured Rhodospirillales bacterium | reverse complement strand
GGCTCGTGCGTGTGTTCGACAAGCCGGCGTATATACGTTTCGAGGCCGGGCTGTGCGCGCATAGCCGGAGCCGGAAGACCGGGTGCACGCGCTGCCTTGAACTGTGCCCGACCGGGGCGATCGCACCCGGGCGGGATCATGTGGTGATCGATCCGGCGATCTGCGCCGGATGCGGGTCCTGCGCCGCGGTGTGCCCGACAGGGGCGGCAAGCTATGCCGTGCCGCCGCCGGCTTATGTGATCACGCGGCTGCGCATGCTGCTTCTGACCTATGCCGAGGCTGGCGGAGCGAAGCCGGTGGTGCTGCTGCATGACGAGGCGCATGGCCAGGCGCTGATCGACGCGGCGGCCCGGTTCGGCCGGGGCCTGCCCGCGCATGTGCTGCCGTTGCGGGTCAACGAGGTGACGCAGGTCGGGATCGACATCCTGGCCAGCGCCTATGCCTATGGTGCGGCCGGGGTGGTGATCCTGGCACGGGCGAAGCCGCTGCATGACATCTCGGGGCTGCATCGCGTGGCAGCACTGGCCGAGGCGATCCTGGCGCCGCTGGAGCTGGCAGCCCCCGTCGTGCTGGAGACGGACGATCCGGACGCACTGTGGTCGATCACCGGCGGGCCTGCGGTTCCGGCGCCGTCGCGGTTCCTGCCGATGGCCGAGGGGCGGCATCTGGCGGTGACGGCGCTGAAGGAGCTGCATCGCGCGGCCGGTGGCGCTCCCGCTGCAGCTCCGCTGCCGGCCGGCAGCCCGTTTGGGGCGATCCGGGTGGATGCGGAGGGCTGCACCCTGTGTCTGGCCTGCGTGGCCGCCTGCCCCACCGGGGCGCTGCGCGACGATGCCGAACGGCCGCATCTGCGCTTTGCCGAGGATGCCTGCGTGCAATGCGGGCTGTGCCGCGCCACCTGCCCCGAGAAGGTGATCACCCTCGAACCGCGGCTTGATCTGGCCGCCTGGGCGCAGGGCGCCATAACGCTCAAGCAGGAGGAACCCTATCCTTGCATCGCCTGCGGCACGCCGTTCGGAACGCGCAGCACGGTGGAGCGGATCGTGGCCAAACTGTCCGCCGGGCACTGGATGTTCTCCGGCGCCAATGCGAAGCGCGTCGATGCGATCCGCATGTGCGAGGATTGCCGGGTGGAGGCAGCGATGAACGAAGGGTTCGATCCGCATGCCGCCCCGCCCCGGCCGATCACGCGAACGACTTGACACCTATCCACTGTTAGGTTATCCATTATGACATCGACATCCGAAACAGGTCTGCGCAAGGGCCTCACCAGCTACGGCGATGCCGGCTTCTCACTGTTCCTGCGCCGCGCCTTCATCAAGGCGATGGGTTACACGGACGACGCGCTGGACCGGCCGATCATCGGCATCACCAACACGTATTCGGACTTCAATCCGTGCCACGGCAACGTGCCGGACCTGATCGAGGCGGCGAAGCGCGGCGTGATGCTGGCAGGTGGCCTTCCGATGGTGTTTCCCACCATCTCGATCCATGAGAGCTTCTCCCACCCGACCTCGATGTTCCTGCGCAACCTCATGGCGCTGGACACCGAGGAGATGATCCGCGCCCAGCCGATGGACGCGGTGGTGCTGATCGGCGGCTGCGACAAGACCATCCCGGCCCAGCTGATGGGGGCGGCGAGCGCCAACATCCCGGCGATCGTGCTGCCGACCGGGCCGATGCTGGTGGGGCATTACAAGGGCGAGGTGCTCGGCGCCTGCACCGATTGCCGGAGGCTGTGGGCGCGTCATCGCGCCGGTGAGATGAGCGAGGCGGAGATCGACGAGGTGTCGAGCCGGCTTGCCCCCACCAAGGGCACCTGCATGGTGATGGGCACCGCGAGCACCATCGCCTGCATGACCGAGGCGATGGGGATGTGCCTGCCGGGCGCCGCCTCCATCCCGGCCACCCATGCCGACCGGATCAGGGCTGCCGAGGCCTCCGGTGCTGCTGCGATCCGCCTGGCGCGGGACGGCATGACGCCTGCCCGGATCATGACGAAGGCGGCGATCACCAACGCGCTGGTGGTGCTGCAGGCGATCGGCGGTTCGACCAACGGGTTGATCCATCTGACCGCCGTTGCCGGGCGGCTGGGGATCGACATCGATCTGGAAGCGTTCGACCGGATGGGGCTCGAGGTGCCGGTATTGGTCGATCTCAAGCCGTCCGGCCAGCATTACATGGAGCATTTCCATTGGGCCGGCGGCGTGCCGCGGCTGCTGCGCGAGCTGGGCGACCTGATCGATGGCGGAGCGGTCAGCGTTGCGGGCACCAGCCTCGGCGCGATCGCCGAGGGGGCCGAGATCGTGCCGGGGCAGGATGTCATCCGCCCGCGCTCGGCCCCAATCCACAGCGGCGGCGGGCTTGCCGTGCTTCGCGGCAATCTGTGCCCGGGCGGCGCGCTGTTGAAGCGCTCTGCGGCAACTCCTTCGCTGATGCAGCACGAGGGGCGCGCGGTGGTGTTCGACAGCATTGAGGACATGACGCGGCGAATCGACGACGATGCGCTGGACGTGACAGCCGGCGACGTGCTGGTGCTTCGCAATGCCGGGCCCAAGGGCGCGCCGGGGATGCCGGAGGCGGGTTATATCCCGATCCCGCGGAAGCTGGCCCGTGCCGGCGTGAAGGACATGGTGCGGATCAGCGACGCGCGCATGTCGGGCACCGCGTTCGGCACGATCGTGCTGCATGTGACACCGGAAGCCGCCATCGGCGGTCCGCTGGCGCTGGTCAGGTCGGGCGATCTGATCCGGCTGGATGCGGCCGGTCGGCGCATCGACCTTTTGGTCGATGCATCCGAGCTGGAGCGCAGGGCTATGGAGTGGGTGGCCCCGTCCCCGCCCGAGGGCGCTGAGCGGGGCTATCTTCGGCTGTTTCTGGAGCAGGTCACCCAGGCGGATCAGGGCTGCGACTTTGCATTCTGCAGCGCAGCCCCTCCCGTGTCTGGGATGTAGCGCTCAGCTCAGGTGGCCCACCGAAAGCTCGGTGGCCACCTGCTCGGCCACCGTGCCGAGTTCCTCGATGTAGCGCAGGCCATCTGCGGTGCGGTAGACGAGCACGCGGCGGCGATCGGCCGCATCCTCGGCGCGGCTGACGAGATGGGCTTCGACCAGACGGTCAAGGATGCGCGTGACGCCCGGGCGCGAGATGTTGAGCATCTTGGCGAGCATGCTGACCGAATAGACCTCGTCCTGCAGATAGATCGTCAGCAGGGTGGTCAGCTGGCGGGCGGTGAGGTCGCGCCCGTCTCTGCGGACCAGATCGAGCATGGTTCCGCGGATGAGGCGCAGATAACGCCCATCATCCTGGTTTGTGGTGGCGATTGGCGCAGCGGCCTTGGAAGCCTGTGTCATCTTGACCTTCGTGTTGGCGATTACCGCCCCAAATTTTGCATTCATGTCCGACCTCTTTGCCTGTTGCCCTTGTGCTGGGATCTGTCCTTGCGGAGGCGCCATCGGCCTTTTGCCTGACCCTGAGAGGGAGCTTGGCGCCGGGCTTTGACCGCGGGCTCTCGAAGCACGCCTGCTGAATACAACACCGGAACGTTCAACCGATGTCTTCATAATGCAAACTAGCACCCTGAACGCTTCCGGTACTTCACAACTGCGCGCGCGGCCCCACAAAACAACCCAGCCAGCCCTTCTCTCTCCCTTTTTTAACCTTGAGTTCACCCAAAACCGAAGTGCACGGCGGGCATTCGATGGGATGGGTAACTTCCTGTCAAATGAAACGCCGATTCGCCAGGCTCCAAAGATCGATTACCATTCTTACCAGACGCAAGCCCTGAGAAGCGAATTCATGCAAGCTCGCCTTGATTAGTGAAGATTT
>CAIQQQ010000242.1 GCA_903873995.1 uncultured Rhodospirillales bacterium | reverse complement strand
TTGACGTTTCGGTTTAGGGCGTATAGTCTCTGAACCTTCATCGATATTGCTATCGAAGCTTGGCTGCGGATTACCCTGGACAAAACCCAGGGCTTCCCGACAATTAACCCTATTTTTCAAGCCGCTTTTCAGCGGAAAGCTGCACTAATCCGGCATGTATTTCTCTGTGACAGTTGGCGCGGTCTTATGTGATTTGACGTATCCGCGCGACGTGTCTCACTGCTGTTGACGCATCACGGTTGTTCTGTCTCCGGACAGTTGTCGCCAGCTGGTTCGGCTTCCGTTTCATTCGTCGAAGCCGACAACACATCGGTCCCTGGTTGTGTCCGGGATCCGGTGTAAATAGGGAGCACGGGCGTAGGTTCCGCTTCACGACCTGCAAGTCTGCGAAGAAGGAGTCACGCCCGTGCCTGTTCGAGTATCAGCCATCGACCGTATCCGCACCAAGATCGACGCCTTGTTTGCCGAGGATCGGGAGTTGGCGGAGATCCTTGAAGAAGTCGCCCGCCTCGGCGCCCAGCTGTTGATGCAGGCGGCCCTGGAGGCTGAGGTCACCGAGTTCCTCGGCCGCGAACGCTACCAACGCACCGCCGCCTGTCCCGACGCCAACGACGGCTCACGCAACGGGTATCGGCCGGTGACGGTCAAAACCACCACTGGGCCGGTCACGTTGGAGCGGCCGAAGCTGCGCGACACCACCGCAGCGTTTGCGTCGCGGTTGTTCGGTAAGCACGTGACGAAAACCAACGCCCTGGAGACGCTGGTGATCGCGGCGTTCGTCCGCGGGCTGTCGGTGCGCGACGTGCAGGCCACCCTCGCCGAAACACTCGGCGATCAGGCCGCGATCTCCAAATCCACGGTCTCGGAAGTCTGCAAGGCGATTCGAGCCGAATACCAGGCGTGGGCGCGCCGCCGACTCGACGACATCATGCTGGACTATCTGTTCTTGGACGCCAGTTTCTTTCGGATGCATCCCGGGTCGCCGGCCGAGCCGGTGCTGGCCGCCTGGGGCATCACCACCGAGGGCAAGCCGGTGTTCGTCGGATTGGCACCCGGGACCGGCGAGTCCACCGAAGCGTGGGCCGATTTCCTGACCGATCTGCGCGAACGCGGCCTTGCCACCCCGCTGCTGGTCGTCTCTGACGGCGCCAAGGGCCTGATCGCGGCCATCGAACAAATCTACCCAAAAGCGTTGCGCCAGAGATGTCTTATTCATCGACTCCGAAACGTGCTCGCCAAGATTCCCACCGGGATGCAAGCCGAGGTCCGCGACGGCTACTGGGCCATCTTCGACACCACCGATCTGACGGTTGAACCGGGACCCCAGCTGGTCGAGATCGTCGACAAGCGGATCGAGGCGTTCGCCGCCAAATACTCCGACCTCTACCCGGCGGCTATGCGGATCCTGCTCACCGACAAAGCAGGGCTGACCGCCTATCTGCGGTTCCCGGTTGAACACCATGGGCGCGTTCGACATTCGAATTTCATTGAACGATCCTTTGGGGAGACCAAGCGACGGACCAAGGTCATCGGCCGATTCCCCGGCGAGACCAGCGCCATCAGCCTGGTGTGGGCCGTACTCGACCGCGCCTCGGCCGGTTGGCGCGGCCTCACCATGACACCGGTCGGCACCCGATTGCTGCAAGATCTACGCCGATCACTCCTTGACCCACCCCGTGAACTGCGGGCGCCGCCCTCCACCACGAGTGGCGACACCGGCCAGGCCGATCCCATCTCGGCCACCGCGTAGCGACCTCGGGTCGCGACGCCGGTACGTCTCAGTAAAGGATCACCGCTATACGTGTCAGGGTCTACCTGCCCGCATCTGACAGCTCTTACCACCGGCCATGACGGCTGGCGGTGACCAGGTCGATCGGTGGGATGTAGCCGGTGATGCTGTTGATGGTGCGATGCAGGCCGTGGTGGAGCACATCGATGTCGCAGCGGGCCAGACCGCCAGCGGCGGCGATGACGTGTTCGATGGTGAACGCTAGATCGTTGATGGTGCCCAGGACGCGGCGGTCGGCGGTCTTGGCCACGGCCACCTGCCAGGGATCGAGTTCGCCGAGCGTATCGACGGGCAGGTGTTCGGCTTGCAACGCGGCCTGGATCGCCGAGACGACGGGCGGGCCGATCGGGCGCAGGCCGGCGGCGGTGACGTTCGGCATGAACACCGAGAACAAGGTCCCGGCGTGGGTCACCAACAAGCATTTGCGCCCGTCGATCCAGATCAGGTGGGCATACCAGTCCTGCTCGCAGGCTTCGCCGATGGCCGGCTCAGACACCCGCAGCAGCGTCAGCACCTTGGCGGTGCATCGCAGCATCACGAGTCATGATCGTAGGCAAAGCCACCGGCGATCGGTACGCAAGAACGCCGTAGCTTGGCGCCGGTACAGTGTGGCGGCGTGTTGGTCGCTGATCTGCATCACTTCCTCGACATGCCTCACGACGCTTCGGGTTCCGCGCGGCGCCTTGCGCGGCATTTGGGCGATATTGTCCGGGCGGGCACCGCCGGCGAGGTTGGTGATCCGTGGGTGTCTGCGTTGCCGTGTCGGCGCCGACCGGCCCATCGACGCTGCCCTGGGCGGATGACCATCACCATCGTGTGGGCCGAGGCCGCGGCGCCGATCCGGTGGTGGTGCACCGCCTGTGACGACGAGGGGGTGATCAGCAACTGGGCAGACACCCCATACGACCTGCGCCGCCGCCGGCTCAGCGTTGCCGGTGACGTCGACGAGGTCATCGTCAGCGACAAGACCGCCGCCGTGTTACGCGAGCTGGTGTTGCTCGACCCCGACTGTGAGCGGCTGGTGTTTGGCATGCGCGCCCACGACGGCGCAATCTTGCTGGCCAGTGCAGACGACCTCGAGGAGCTAATCGGGTTCGTGGCCGCCGAAGCCAACCACGAACCCAACCGGCGCCGCCAGCACCGCCTCGACGCCGCGTTCAACGCACTAACCGAAGCCGCCCAAACCCTTTTCGGCTGAACATTCTCGGCCCTGCAGTGTCGGTCCTGTGGGCTGCCAACGCATCTGGAGCGGATGTACCGAACCCGCGCCCCGCTATCCCTGACACCATCAGCGGCCAGCTGCGGGCGGGCCTGTCGCCTGAGTTCCTCAGCCCGTATGCTGACGGCGAAGCTGCGAACCGGCCGGTGATTTTACACCAACTTTCGGACGCGACCATTGGATTGCCCTCGTCGTCGAGCCAGTCGTTGACCGCGGTGCCGGTAACCGTGCGGTCAGAGCCGGGTAACACCGCGGTCGGCCGCTCCTCGTATGCCCTGGCCATCTCCCTCGCCTTTGCCTTGG
>CAIQQQ010000241.1 GCA_903873995.1 uncultured Rhodospirillales bacterium | reverse complement strand
TAGAGCATTCGCTTCACACGCGAAGGGTCACAGGTTCAATCCCTGTCGCGCCCACCATATCCCCCGGACATGCAGGTTGTGTTGATCTAAAGGGTCATATCCGACCGGTCTCGCTTTGGTATATTGGCAGTGCCAACCGAGGAGAGCAGCCATGTCCATCGAACACGCAAAAGAAACTCTGGAGCACGCCGAACACGAGGCGGCGCATGGCGACCATTCCGACAACTCGCCGAGGCGGGTCGCCATCCTTGTTGCGTTCCTCGCGGCCGCGTTGGCGCTGACTGAACTGTCGGAGAAGGCCTCGCAGAACGAATACCTCACTCATCACATCTCGCGCAGTGATGACTACGCCTTCCTCCAGGCTCGCAACATCCGCCGAGATGTTGCCAACGCCGCAGCAGACACGATCGAGACAATGCCGGGCCTTGACGACGATGGTCGCAAGAAGATCAAGGCACTGCGTGACACCGCGGTCAGCCAGGTCGATCGGCCGAAAACCGGCGATGGCAGCAAGCAGCTGATCGAGAAAGCCAACGAAGAAACCGAGGCGCGGGACCACGCCCTGCATCTGTATCACAAGTTCGAATTCGGTGCCGGCGCGCTGCAGATCGCCATCGTGCTCGCCTCCGTCTCCATCGTCACCCGCATCAAAATGCTGAGTTACGTTGCCGGCGCCATCGGCCTCGCTGCCGCGGTGTACGCGGGACTGACGGCGGCAGGGATCACTTGAAGACGCAAGCAAGGCCAGGGCACAGCTCTGGCCTTGCTCGCGCCTTTCAGTGAGCCCCCGCGGCCTTCGGTCCTCCGGGGCGTTTGAGGAGGATTGTCAAGGGGATGGCGAGGAAGAAGCTGACCGACATCAGAAGCAGGACGTCGTTGTAGGTAAGGGTCAGGGCTTCGCGCTGAACCATCAGGCCGAGGCGTTTGAGGGTGGCAAGGTGGGCTTGGCCTTCCATGGCGGGGGTCAGAACCTGTTCCATGTTGAACACCGTGTTGGTGGCGGCAGGGCGGGACCAGGTGACCTGTTCCTGCAGATGCAGCGTGTGGATGGCCTGCCGGTTGGAGGCGATGGTGTTGATGATCGCAAGGCCGATCGCGCCGCCGAGGTTGCGCATGAGGTTGTAGAGGCCGGAGGCGTTTTTGAGCTGCTGTGGCGGCAGGGTGCCGAGGGCGAGCTGGTTCACCGGCAGCATGATGAACATGAGGGCGGCGCCGCGGAGCGATTGCGGGGCGAGCATCTCCCAGAAGGAACTTTGGTTGGTGAGGTGCGCGAGCCAGGCGAGCGAGAGGCCAAACATCAGCAGACCCACGGCGAGCATGGCGCGCATGTCCACCTTGGGCGCGAGCTTACCTGAGATCGGCGCTGCCAAGAACATGGTGAGCCCGGTGACGAACATGGTCTGTCCGATCTCGAGGCTGTTGAAGCCGCGCACGCGCCCCAGAAAAAGCGGTATGACGTAAACCGAACCGTAGAGCCCGGTGCCGAGCACCAGCGAGAACAGGCAGCCGAACGCGAAGTTCTTGTTGCGGAACGCCTTAAGATCGACGAGCGGATCCGGCCGCACCAGCATCCGCCACATGAACAGGATGCCGGCGATGCCGCCGACCCAGGCAAGGGTCGCCACAGTCTGGTCCTCGAACCAGTCGTTCTTGTTGCCTTCCTCGAGCACGTATTCGAGCGAGGCCAGGAAGGTGGCCATCAGGATCAGCCCGATCCCGTCGAAGCTGCGGCGCAGCGAGGGGTTGGGCTTATCGATGTCGAGGAAGGTCCAGACGTTGAAGGCCACGATCAGGCCGACCGGCACGTTGATGAGGAACAGCCAATGCCAGCTGAGCTCCTGGGTGAGCCAGCCGCCCAGGGTCGGCCCAATGGTCGGGGCGAGAGTGGCGGTCAGACCGATGAGCACGGAGATCTGGGCGCGCTTCGGGCCCTGGAACATCAGGAAGGACGTGGCGAAGACGGTGGGGATCATGGCGCCGCCAATGAAGCCCTGCAGCGCACGGCAGACCACCATGACGTCAAGGCTGGTGGCGAGCGAGCAGAACAGGGAGAACAGCGTGAAGCCGAGCGCGCTGATGGTGAACAGCACGCGCGTGGACAGCAGGCGGGACAGCCAGCCGGACAGCGGGATCATGACGATCTCGGCGATCAGGTAGCTGGTCTGGACCTTGCTGACCTCATCGGCGCTGGCCGACAGGCCGGCCTGGATCTCGGCGATGGAGGCCGAGACGATCTGAATGTCCAGGATGGCCATGAACATGCCCACCACCATGGACATGAAGCCGAGCCATTCGCGCCAGGTCAGCGCCTTGGCGGCTGGCGATGCGGCCACACGCAGGGCTGTGGCGGACATGGCGGCCTACCGCAGGCCGATGGCGTGGAGTGCGGAGCCGAACAGGCCATAGACCTCATGGTCGCCTTCACGGGTGTCGACCGCGGCGGTGACGGAGAGGCCGGCGCGAAGCCAGGTCGCCTTTGCGGCGGCATCGCGGTCGATCGCGATGCGGACCGGCACGCGCTGCACCACCTTGGTGAAGTTGCCGGTGGCGTTCTCTGGCGGCAGCAGGGAGAACAGAGCGCCTGTGGCGGGGGCGAGCGAGGCGACGCGGCCGGAGACAGCGTCGCTGTGGTCGATATCCGGCGTGAGCAGCACCTTCTGGCCAGGCTTCATGCCCGCGAGCTGCGTCTCCTTGAAGTTCGCAACGACATAAAGCTTCTGCGCGACCGGTGTGACGGCCAGGAGCTGCTGGCCCGGCATCACGTGCTGACCGAGCTGGACGGCGCGGTTCCCTACGACGCCGTCAAACGGCGCATAGACCACGGTGTAGCGCAGGTTGTTCTCGGCGATTGCGGTTTGCGCCTCGGCGCTGACGAACTTGGCTTCGGACTGGGCGAGCTGCGCCTCGGCGACCGAGAGGCCCTGGCGCGTGGCGTCGGCCTGCGCGCGGGCGCTCGCCATGCCGGCGTCGGCTTTCAGGCGGTCGGCCACCGCGGTCTCGTTGGTCTGGCGCGATGACCAGCCGGCGCCGGTCAGCGTGCTGGTGCGCACGGCGTTGGCCGAGGCGCGGGTGACCTCCGCCTCGGCTGCGGCCATGGCGGCCGTCGCCTCGTTGATGGCGGCGCGCTGCTGCTCGACCTGGCGGCGCGCCACGGCGATGGCGGCCCTCTGCTCCCCTTCTGCAGCGCGCGCCTGGGCGAGCATGGCGGCGCGGTCGGTGGGATCGAACGAGATCAGCTTGTCCCCGGCGTGAACGGGCTCGTTGTTGGCAACGTGGATCGTCATGACGTCCCCATCGATACGGGGGCCGAGCACGGCGATGTCGCCCTGAATGTAGGCATTGTCGGTCGACTCGATGTAGCGGCCCTCGTTGACCCACCAATGCCCGGTGATCACGCCGGCGCCGATCGCCGCTGCGAGAATGGCCGGGCGGAGCAGCTTCTTGCCCAGGGATGGCTTGGCACCCCCCGTTGGAGGCGTCGCGACGCTCTGGGCTTCGCCGGTGCGCGCGGCGGGTTTTTCAGAGACTGCGTTCATGGGATCCTCAGGGGCGGAGCGGGGTAAACCGACCGGTTCGGTTGGGGCAGACATCGTGCCTTTCCTCGCAAAGGTCAAGGCTAAACTGAACAGTTCAGTTCAGCCTTGACGCGGCAGCCCGTTCCGGTGGATATGGGCTGATGTCCGAAACGAATGTCATCGACTCCGCAGTCATCGAAGCCTCGCCCAAGCGGCGCCAGGTGCTGCTGGCGGCTGAGGCGCTGTTCATGGCGCAGGGTTATGGCGCGGTCAGCATGGACCAGGTGGCGCGCAAGGCATCGGTGTCGAAGGCCACGCTGTATGCCCATTTCCCTTCGAAAGATGCGCTGTTCGCCACGATCGTGGCGGACAAGGGCACGGACAACGTGCTGGGGGACGATCTGTTTCCACGTCATGTCGTGGACCTGCGCGCCGCACTGGAGGCGATCGGGCTGCGGATGCTGCGCTTCATGCTGCGCGAGCGCACGCTTGCGATCTATCGCATTGCTCTCGCGGAATCAGCGCGGTTTCCCGAGCTTGGCCATGCGTTCCACCAGAACGGGCCACAGCGCTTCTGTGACCGGTTCTGCGTGTGGCTCGCGGACCTGCAGATCCAGGGGCTGGTGGAGACGCCGGATCCGGTGATGGCGGCCAACCAGTTCATGGCGCTCATGCGATGCGGCGTGTTCCTGCGCCGCAGCATGTCCCAGCCGCCGGAACCGACCGAGGCAGAGATCGTATCGACCGTTACATCGGCAGCGGCGACGTGGCTGAAAGCCTATGCCAAAGGCGCGTGAGGGATCAGGTCGAGCGATCTCAGTGCGCGGAGATCACGAACTCGCAGTGGCTGGTGCCGGTCAGCAAGCAATCCTGCAGCTCGGATTGGCGGCGCAGCTGGCGGACGAGGAACAGGCTGACGACGACGAGAGCGAGCACGACAGCGATCGCGGCCAGACCCGTCGTCTGGCGATCGGCGTCCGCATGCAGGATTTCGTCGGGCAGGACCGGGTAGCGGTGGTGGCGCATTCGGGCACCTTTGCGTCAATCTGACCTGACACCTATCAGCGTTCTTTCATGTCGCAAAGTCAAGACACAGCTGCATGGCGGCCCCTTGATTTGCGCGGAGCCTGGCCCTGTTCCGTGAGAGACGGACCCGGCACCATGCCGCGATGCTGTTGCTTCAGGCTCTTCCCTTGCTGGCGCTGGTGGTGCTGCTTGCCTCCGGGCGGGTGGCGCCGCCCGTGGCGTGCGCGGCGGCTCTGGTGTTGAGCCTGCCGGCCGCCGGCCTGCACGTTGGCGCGCTCTCCGCCCTGCCCGGCTTTGCGGTGCGCGCTTTGGCCGAAGGGGCGTGGCTGGCGGTTGTGCCGGTGGGCATCATCACCGGCGGCCTCGTGTTTCATGCCGCGGTGAGTCTGCGTGGCGTCGGCGCCGGCACAGGGCTGGCCGGCGCCGGTGGATTGTTCACAACGGCGTTCTTCCTGGGGCCGTTCACCGAGGCGGTGACCGGTTTCGGCGTGGGCACCGTGTTCTCGATCGGGGCCTTGCGCGAAGCCGGTGTGGCTGGCGCGCCGGCGGCGGCCATCGGGCTTCTGGCGCAGATGCTGGTCCCATGGGGCGGGCTTGGGCCGGGCACGGCGGTCGGCGCGGCGCTGGCCGGCGTGGACGCGCAGACGATGGCGATGCGCAACGCAATGATGCTCGCGCCCACGCTGTTGCTGCTGCTGCCGCTGTTCTGGTGGTGGTGCGCGCGCGCTGGGGTGCGGGTGGCGGTTGCTGAGCGCGTCCGCCAGGTGACCTGGGTGGTCGGCATCGGCGCTCTGCTGGTGGTTTTTCATCTTGTGCTGCCATGGCAGATCTGCGGCGCGCTGGCGGTCGGGCCGCTGCTGGGAGCGCGGCTGCTGCTGGCCGACCCGCCGCGCGACGCGCAACATTGGGAGCGAGCGGCGCGGGCGGCGGCACCCTATGTTCTGTTGCTGGCCCTGCTGTTGGGACTTCGGCTGTGGCCCGATCCGCCAGCGTTGCGCCCGTTTGCCGATCTGCCGTCCCTGCCGCTGACCCATGCCATGACCGCCTTGTGGCTGGCGGCACTCATCATGACGGGGCTGTCCGGCCATGGGCCCCGGTTCGTCGCCCGTGCATTGACCAAGGCGCGGCGGCCGGCGCTCGCGTTGCTGATGTTCGTGGTCCTGGCGCGTGTGCTGTCAGACGCCGGCGTGCCGGTGGCGCTGGCGGAGGGGCTGGTTGCGGGGTTCGGCGCCGCCGCACCCTTCGCCTCGCCGCTGCTGGCCGCGGCCGCGGGGTTCTTTGCGGGCACCAATGTCGGGTCCAACAGTGCGATGATGCCATTGCAATCCGCTCTGGGCCGTGCGGCAGGCCTGGGCGTCCTGGTGCTGCCGGCGCTGCAGAATGGCACCCTGGCGCTGATGGTTTCGCCGCAGCTGACCTCGGTTGCGAGCTCCCTGGCGGGGGATGGCGCGACCCCGGGGCGGATCTGGCGCCTGACCTGGCCGGTTGCGCTGATCGCGCTGCTGGTCGGAACCGTGTCGATCGTGGTGGGATAAGGGCATGACAGACGCAGAACGCCATCTGGCCGGTCACAGCGACCGATTCGCCGCTCTCATCGCAAGGGTGGGTCCGCGCGCGCATACGCCCGATGACACGCCGCCTTATGCCAGACTGCTGCGGGCGATCGCGCACCAGCAGTTGAACGGCCGCGCCGCGGAGACGATCTTCGGCCGGTTCAAGGCGCTGTTTCCTGGGCATGACATCCCGCCGCCCGACCTGGTGCTGGCGCGGCCGGAGGCCGATCTGCGCGCGGCGGGTTTCAGCTTCAGCAAGATCACAGCGATCCGCGACATCGCCGCCAAGGCGCTGGACGGCGTGGTCCCGCAGCCCGACGAAGCGCACGCGCTGGACGATGCGGCGCTGATCGAACGACTGGTGACCATCCGCGGCGTCGGCCGCTGGACGGTGGAAATGCTACTAATCGATATGGGCCGGCCGGATGTGCTGCCGGTCGATGATTTCGGGGTGCGCGAAGGCTACCGGATTCTGCATGGGCTGGAGGCGCAGCCGAAGCCGAAGGTGCTGGCGGAGATCGGGCTGGCATGGGCGCCGTATCGCACCACCGCCTCATGGTATCTTTGGCGCGCGGCCGACGAGCATAAGAAGGTCAAGCCGCTTCCCGTCCAGGCCTAGTGTCGTGATTCTGAAATTCGCTGGGCGAATTTCAGAATCAGTCGACACTAGAAACAATAG
>CAIQQQ010000240.1 GCA_903873995.1 uncultured Rhodospirillales bacterium | reverse complement strand
TTGAAATCCCCGATCAGCGAAGCAAGCCCCAGATTGTCCGGCGCGCTCGCCCCGTCCGCCACAACCCCGTTATCAAGCTCGTCGATCCGCTTCACCACCGTGGCGTCCAGCTCGGAAGCAATCGCCGCCGCAAACCGATCCTCCCCCAGCAGCGCCGCCACCGCGTGCACGCCATAAACCTGCCAAACCAGCCCGGCCGACGAAAACGGCGTCTCATCCCCCCGCACCGGTGCCCCGCGCTGGTGATGATCAAACCGCCCCCGCGCCGCATCGAACACAAAGCCCACATCCCAAACGATGTCGCCGCTCTCGATCAGCTCGGCCTTGCGCGTCCGCCGCAGCACATGGTCCACCCCCGGCTGCTCCAACCCCAGCGCCAGCCGCAGCACCGCATAGGCAAACACCTCATCGCAATGAAACTTGCCACCATGGGTAACCAGAACCTGAAGCGGCGCAGAACCAGACATGGCGCAATCCAATGCAGCAAAAATGAGCGCCCTGCCTAACCCCGCCGCCCTGCCACGTCCAGCCGACCGGCACCGCCGATCTGCCCCTCATGGCCGCCACCACCATGGCCAACCGTCCGATTTTCGCGCTCTATGGCGCACTGCCACGCCTGGTCATCCAATCCGTCACGAGGTCAGGACCGCGCCGATGTCCACACGCCACATCCCCGTCCCCGGAACCCACAACATCCGAGACCTCGGCGGCTACGCAACGCAGGCCGGCCCCACCAGATGGCGGCGCCTCCTCCGCGCAGACGGCCTGCACCGCATGAACCAGGAAGGCGTCGCCCAGCTTCACGGGCTTGGCGTCCGCACCGTGATCGACCTGCGCCGCCACCACGAGCTCGCAACCCAACCCA
Source organism: uncultured Rhodospirillales bacterium (assembly GCA_903873995.1). GTDB lineage: Bacteria > Pseudomonadota > Alphaproteobacteria > Acetobacterales > Acetobacteraceae > CAIQQQ01. The sequence continues at coordinate 8,428 of CAIQQQ010000240.1, read as the reverse complement.
ACCCAACCAACGGCCACCCGGGCATCGCCTACGTCCATATCTCCCTGTTCGACAAACTGGACGTCGCAGAGGCCACAGCCCCTGAAACCGACGAACCCAACGTCCTCCTCAGCCTCTACCGCCGCGCCCTGGCCGAACGCGGCGAGGAAATCCGCCAGATCCTCACCACCATCGCCGAGGCGGACGGCCTGGTCCTCTTCCACTGCACCGCCGGGAAAGACCGCACCGGCGTCATCGCCGCCCTGCTCCTGGCCCTGGCCGGCGTGAGCGAGCAAGACATCGTCGCCGACTACGCTCTCACCAAATCCCAGATCGCCCCGCTGCTCGACGCGATCCAGCAGCGGGTAACGGCACGCGGCGAGGACATGAACCGCTACAAGGCCCTCCTGGAATGCGAACCCGAAACGATGCAGCAATTCCTCGACCACCTCGCCGAACACCACGGCGGCGTGAACCGCTACCTCGTGGGGATCGGCGTCACAGAGACCATCACAGCCCGTCTACGCGCCCGCCTGCTGGCCGACTGACGGCCAGATCAGATGTGCAGATACCGCTCCCGAACCTCCGGCGCCGCGCCCAGCTCCAAAGCCGTGCCCGCCCACACCGTCACGCCCTTCTCCAGAACCACACACCGATCGGCGAGCCTCAAAATAGCATCGAGGTTCTTGTCGATCACCAGAATCGCCATGCCAGACGCCTTTAACCGCCCCAGACACGCCCAGATCTCCGCCCGGATCAGCGGCGCCAGCCCCTCCGTCGCCTCATCCAAAATCAGCAGCCGCGGATTGGTCGCCAGCGCCCGCCCGATCGCCAGCATCTGCTGCTCGCCACCCGACAACTGCCGCCCCAGATGCCGCCGCCGCTCCGCCAGCCGCGGGAACAGCGCCTTGATCGAGGCCACATCCCACACCCCCGGCCGCGCGGTCGCCACCAGGTTCTCCTCCACCGACAAGGTCGGAAACACCTGCCGCCCCTCCGGCACCAGCCCGATGCCCCGCCGCGCGATATGAAACGGCGCAACCCCCAGAAGATCGCCGCCATCCAGGCTGATCCGCCCACCCTGCCGCGGCTGCAGCCCCATGATGGTCCGAACGGTGGTGGTCTTGCCCATGCCGTTGCGCCCCAACAGCGCCACCACCTCACCGGCGCCCACGCTCAAAGACACATCGAACAGCACCCGCGTCTCGCCATACCCGCCCTGCACATGATCCAGCACGAGCATCAGAAATCCTCGCCCAGATACGCCGCCCGCACGACCGGATCGGCCCGGATCGCATCCGGCGTCCCGCTCGCGATCACCCGCCCCTGTGCCAGCACGCTGATCGTGTCGGCCAGTTGGAACACCGCATCCATGTCATGCTCCACCAGCAGAATGGCGCAGCTCCCGCGCAGACCGCCCAGAAGTGCGATCAGCCGCGCCGCCTCCTCCGGCCCTGCCCCCGCCAGCGGCTCATCCAGCAGCATCGCCCGCGGCTCCGCCACCAGCGCCATGGCCAGCTCCAGCTGCCGCTTCTCGCCATGGCTCAGCGCGCTCGCCAGATCCCCCGCGCGCCCGGCCAACCCAACGCGCTCCAGCCCCGCCAAAGCCAGCCCGTTCCATTTCGCCTCAGAGCGCGCCGGCCACACAAACCGAAACGCCGACCCGTGCGATCCCTGCACCGCCAACGCCACATTCTCCAGCACCGAGAACTCCGGCAGCACCGAGGTGATCTGAAAGCTGCGCGCGAGCCCCAGCCGCGCCCGCCGATGCGGCGAAAGCCCCGTGATGTCCCGCCCCGCAAGCCGGATCTGCCCCGAATCCGGCCGGATCGCGCCGAAGATCTGCCCGATCAGGGTGGTCTTGCCCGCCCCGTTCGGCCCGATCACCGCATGGATCGTCCCCGCCGCGACACGCAGATCGACCCCGTCCGTCACGCGCAGCGCGCCATAGCTCTTGCGCAACCCCACGATCTCCAGCAGCGCCTCAGCCACGGCGCACCCCGATGCCGGCCAGCCCGCCGCGCAGATACAGCACCGCCAGGATCAGCCCCGGCCCATAGATCAACGGCCAATGCTGCGTGAGCCGCCCCAACCCCTCCTCGGCCAAAACCACCACAAAGGCACCCAGGATCGCGCCATGCAGGCTGCCGATCCCGCCCAAAATCACCATCACCATCAGATCGCCAGAACGCTGCCACCCGCCATAGGCCGGCGAGACGAACTCCGCCTCGTTGGCCATCAACACGCCGGCCACCGCACAGATCATCGCCGCGATCACCATCGCCACCAGCTCGATCGCAAACGGATCGAGCCCCAGCGCCCGCACCCGCACCCGGTTCTGCCGGCACGCCGCCAGCGCCCGCCCGAACCGCGACAGCGAGATCATCCGCAGCAGCAGCCACACCCCAAACAGCACCACCAGCGCCGAGACATAAAAATTGTTGGCCCCCAGCCAGTCATGCCCCAGCACACGCGTGCGGCTGAACAGCGTATAGCCATCCTCCCCGCCATAATCCGCCAGCGAGCTCACCGCAAAGAACACCATCTGCGCGAACGCGAGGGTGATCATGATGAAATTGATCCCCCGCGTCCGCAGCGCCACCGCCCCGGTCAGCAGCGCAAAAACCCCCGCCGCCACCATCGCACAAGGCACCACCAAAGCCGCCTCGGTCACATTCGCCTCGTTCAGGATCGCAACCGTATAGGCCCCGATCGCCAAGGGCGCCGCATGCCCAAAGCTCACCAGCCCGCCGATGCCCAAAATCAGATCGAGGCTCATGGCTGCAATCGCGAACACGATCACCCGCTCCAGCAGCAGCGGCCAGAACCCGCCCAGCGGCACGCCCGCCGCCCGCAACCCCGGCACCAGCGCCAGCACGCCAAACAGCACCAGCGGCAGCAAAAGCCCGGACCGCCTCATGCCCGCGCCGGAAACAGGCCGGTGGGCCGCACCGCCAGCACGGCGGCCATCACCAGATAGATCAGCATGGACGCCACAGCCGGCCCCAGCCGCGCCGAGGCCGGCCCGCTCAGTAGCGCCTTGGCGGCATCCGTGATCATCGCCCGCCCCAGCGTGTCCACCAGCCCCACGATGACGGCCGCGACAAACGCCCCGCGAATGGAGCCCACGCCACCGATCACGATCACCACGAACGCCAGGATCAGCAGGTTCTCCCCCATCCCCGGCTCAACAGACACCAGCGGCCCCGCCAGCACGCCTGCAAACCCCGCCAGCATAGCCCCCACGCCGAACACCAGCCGGAACAACCCGCCGATATCCACGCCGAGTGCCCCCACCATCTCCTGGTTGCTCGCCCCCGCCCGGATCAGCATCCCCACCCGCGTCCGGTTCACAACGAAGGCAAGCAGCACCGCCACCAGAATCCCCGCCCCAGCCAGCGCCACGCGATAGACCGGATAACGCAACCCCTCCATCAGCTGAAACGACGCAGACAGCCCCTCCGGCATCGCAAGCTCCAAGGGCGAGGACCCCCAGATCACCCGCACGATCTCATTGAGCGTGATGATCACGCCAAACGTCGCCAGCACCTGGTCGAGCTCGCTGCGCCCATACAGATGGCGAAAGATCAGCCGCTCCAGCACCAGCCCGGCGAGCCCCGCCACAACCGATGCCAGCACCAACGCTGGCCAGAACCCCCCGGCATGGGCCGCAAACGTCACCCCCAGATAGGCGCCCAGCATGTACTGCACGCCATGCGCCAGATTGACGAACTTCATCACCCCAAAAACAAGCGTCAGCCCGGCCGCGATCAGAAACAGCAGCATGCCGAGCTGAAACCCGTTCAGCGCCTGAACAACGAAAAGGATCACGAAACGGAGCCGTTACGGCATCTTGCACTCGGCCGCGTAAGGATCGACGTCGTTGCTCAGCACCTTGCTCAAAATCTCCGTCTGCAGCTTGCCATCCGCCCGCTTGGCAACCTTCGCCAGATAGAAATCCTGCACCGGATAATGATTGACGCCGAACTTGAAGCTGCCGCGCACCGAGGCAAAATCGGCCTTCTCCAAAGCCTTGCGCAGCTTGTCATGATCCGTGCCCGCGGCCTTCACCGCGCTGTCGATGAGGTTCGCCGTGTCGAATGCCTGCGCCGCATAGGTCGCCGGCACATAGGAGAATTTCTTCTCAAACGCCGGCTCGAACACCTTGTTCGCCGCGTTGTCCATGTTCGGCGCCCAGTTGGTGCCCGAATAGAACCCGATCGCCGCATCCCCCTCGGCCGGCAAGGTGCTCTCATCGACCGTGAACGTGGACAGCACCGGGATATTCGTCAGCCCCGCCTGGCGATACTGCTTCACAAAGTTGATGCCCAGCCCCCCCGGCAGGAACACGAACACCACATCCGGCTTGGCCGAAGCGATCTTCGCGATCTCGGACTGCATGTCCATCTGGTTGAGCGGCACGTAGTCCTCGCTCACCACCTCGCCCTTGTAGCGGCTCTTGAAGCCGTTCAGCGCATCCCGCCCCGCCTGGTAGTTGGGTGCTATGATGAACGCGCGCTTGTAGCCCTTGTCGGTCGCGAACTGCCCCGAGACCGAATGCGGCTGGTCGTTCTGATAGCTCGTCACAAAGAGATCGGGCGAGCATGCCTTGCCGGCAAACGTCGAAAGCCCGGCATTGGGGCTGATCAGAAACGCGCCCGAGGATGTCACGGGCTTGAAGATCGCCGCCTTCACCACGCTGAACACCGGGCCGATCACGAAATCCTGCTTCTGCGATTCCAGCAGCGCACGGATCTTGGTCACCGCCACATCCGGCTTCAGCTCGTCATCGATGATCGTCAGCTCCACCGGCAGCCCGCCGAGCTTGCCACCCAGAGTGTCGAGCCCCAGCTGAAACCCGTCGCGGATCTGCTCGCCCAGCGGCGCCTGCGGCCCGGTCAGGGTGGTGATCACCGTCACCTTCAGGGATTGCGCCTCAGCACCACCTGCAAGCGCCACAGCGGCCATAACAAGAGCGATTTGGCCGGCCAGAACCGTCTTCAGCATCGGATGTCTCCTCATGACTTGCACAATTCGACCATAAACATTCACGATGCGAAAGCGGCCATGGACGCCGGACCACAATGTTTGGGAGAGCAACATGACACCGCCCGCCATGCCAGCAAGCGTGATGCGCAACGGCGACAGCGACGGCGGCGTCGTCTGGAATATCCTCGGCCAGACCTACCGCCCCGTGCAGTGGTGCGAAGCCTCCTTCGCCTTCGACACGCTGTTCCCACCAGGCACCTTCGTCCCTCCCCACATCCACCCCACGCAGGACGAGTTCATCCGCGTGCTCGAAGGCCGCTTCGAGTTGATGCTGGGGGACAAGACCGACACAGCCGAGGCCGGAGACCTGATCCGCCTGCCACGCGGCATCCCCCACGGCATCTTCAACCGCTCCAACGCCCCAACCCGCGCCCTCTTCTGGGTGGCGCCCGCGTTGCGCCTCTACGAGCTGTTCAGCCAGATCCACAACGTCGCCGACCCCGCGGAGGTGGTGCGCCTCGCAGCCCTGCACGACGTGGACTTCCTGCCCCCGCCGGCCTGATGCCAATCCTGCCATGACAATCCTCATCGCCGGCGGCGGGGTAGGGGGCCTCGCCCTCGCCCTCATGCTCCATGCCCGCAACATCGACTGCCAGGTCGTCGAGGCCGCCGCGGAAATCCGCCCGCTCGGCGTCGGCATCAACACCCTGCCGCACTCGATCCGCGAGCTCGCTGGCCTCGGTTTGTTGCCCGCGCTGGACGAAGCGGGCATCCGCACCCGCAAGCTCACCTACATGAACCATCTCGGCCAGGAGATCTGGCAAGACCCGCGCGGCCTGTTCGCCGGCCACGACGTGCCGCAATTCTCCATCCATCGCGGCCGGCTGCACCAGGTTCTGTGGCGCGCGGCCATGGCGCGGCTCGGTCCTGAGCGGGTCCATTCCGGCCTTCGCCTCTCCGGCCTGAGCCAGGATGACGACGGCGTGGTGGCCCGTTTCACCGACGCGCAAGGCACACACCACGACCATCGCGGCACAGCTCTGGTCGGCGCGGACGGCATTCATTCCTGGCTGCGCGCCACCCTGCACCCAAACGACGGCGGCCTGCGCTGGAACGGCATTCAGATGTGGCGCGGCGCGCTCGACTGGCCCGCATTCGACACCGGCGACGCCATGGTCATCGCCGGGGACGAGACAGCCAAGCTCGTCATCTACCCGATCGCCGAAGGTGCCGAGCCCGGCACGCGTCTGACCAACTGGGTCATCTACGCCCGCATCGGCGACCCCAACGCGCCGCCCCCCGGCCGCGAAAGCTGGTCCCGCCGCGGCAGCCTCGCCGATTTCCAGCACCTGGTGGACCGCCTGCACCTGCCGTTCATCGACGCCGCCGCGATGATCGCAGCCACGCCCGACATCTTCGAGTTCCCGATGTGCGATCGCGATCCGCTGCCCTGGTGGACAAGCGGCCGCGCAACCCTGCTCGGCGATGCCGCCCACCCGATGTATCCGGTGGGCTCCAACGGCGCCTCCCAGGCGATCCTGGACGCACGCTGCCTCGCCGATCTGTTGGCCCAACACAACGCACCAGAGGCCCTGGCCGCCTATGACGCCGAGCGCGTGCCCGCCACCGCCGCCATCGTCCGCTCCAACCGCAACGGCGGGCCGGAACGGGTGATCGATCTCGTGGCGTCCCGCGCGCCGGACGGCTTCACCGATGTGGCCGACATAGCCTCTCACACCGAGCGCGAGGCCGTCGTGCGCGGCTACGCCACCCTGGCCGGCTTCGCAGCCCCCAACGCGTAGCGCTTTACTGGAACACCCCGCCCGGCCGGCCCTCATCCGTCATATCATCCGCCCGCTCCGCCGCATGAGCGATTTCGGTGGCGCCATCCCGGCGCAGGATGCAGCTCGCCAACCCCAGATAGGGCTTGGGATCGATCGCCCGGCCGGCCATCCGCACCTCGAAATGCAGATGCGCGCCATGCGCCAGCCCGCTGGTGCCGATGCGGCCCAGCTCATCGCCCGTCTGCACCGCATGCCCCGGATGAATGTCCTTCCCGAAGGCCGACAGATGCGCATACCGCGTCACCATGCCCCCTTCATGCTGCACATCCACCATGTTGCCATAGCCGAAATACCGCCCCGCGAAGATCACCCGCCCGGCCATCGCCGAGCGCACCGGCGAGCCGTAAGGCGCCGTCAGATCCACCCCGGAATGCACGCTGGAGAACCCGCGCGACACCTGCTTCAGCTGCACCGCCGGCATCAGCATCACGCCACACGCATCCGCCACAGCATCGGCGGCCAGAGCCGGCCGGTCCGGAACCACAAGCGGAATAAGGAGCGCCGCACAGACTGTTGCGACAGACATAAATCGTGACATGAGGCTCATGCGTCGGCGGTATCATGAAACGGCAGGTGATACTACTCACGCTCCGTCGTTTTTCCGCCCGGAGACGCGCTTTTCACGCAGAATTCCACGGCCAGCGGCCCCGCCGGATCGATCGGACGGCCTTTGACCAGCACCTCGAAATAAAGATGCGTCCCGTAAATAATGCCGCTGCGCCCCACCACGGCGATGCGCTCGCCGGCCGCCACACGCGTCTTTCCGCGCGCGATCGCCGGCGCGATCAGGCCCAGATGGGCATAAAGCGTGGTGAAGGGCCCGTTCGGCCCGGCATGCATTATCGAAAGTTCCACCCCGCCCGGCCCCTCGCGATGAATTGATGCAACCTGCCCGGCAGCCGCCGCAAACACCGGCGCCCCCGCCACCGCCGGCAGATCGATGCCATTGTGAAACCCCACGGCATGCGGCCCCGGTGGCGGCCGCACGCCAAACGGCGAGGAGATGCAGGCCGGCCGCACCGGCGCAACCAGCGAGCCCACCGCCGGCTGGCCCCACGCCGTCCCCGCTGCCACCATCAAGGCGGCTACCAACCACACAGCGGCACGCCACACGCAGCGCCACCCCGATCTCATTTCCAGGATGCAAGATAGAACCGCGGCAGCTCATCCGCCGTCGGCCGGAACGCCAGGCCGCGCGACATGGCATAGGTCGTGACATAGGTGTGCAATGGCAGCCACAGCGCCTGCTGCGTGATCAGGCTGATCGCCTTGGCATAAAACCCCCGCCGCTTATCCGCACTCGTGGTCGCCCCGCCCTGCTCGATCAGCGCCTGCAGCTCGGGATTGCGCGCATAGTCGTTATCGCCGCCGGTGAAAAAATACGGCAGGAACGCCTGCACGTCGTTGATCGAGTAACTCCCCCAGCTCCCCATATACAGCGGCGCCTGGCCGGAAGCGGCCCGCACCAGCGCCTGTGGCAGCGGCAGCTGCACGATCGCCACCTTGATCCCGACCGCCTCGAGATCGGCCGCCACCGCGCGGGTATACTCCGGCAGGACATAGGACACGAGCTCGGTGCGAAACCCGTCCGGATACCCCGCCTCCGCCAGCAGCGC
>CAIQQQ010000239.1 GCA_903873995.1 uncultured Rhodospirillales bacterium | reverse complement strand
GTGCCGTTCCATGGCCTGCGCTATGAAGGCCGCCGGTTCGACTGCGGCAACAAGGAAGGCTTCCTCGAGGCGCAGATCGCATTCGCGCTGAAGCGCGCCGATCTGGGCCCGGCCGTGCGGGCGTTCCTCAAAAACTACATCAACGCCTGAAGGATCGCGGCATGAGCTTCACCCATGCGTTCGACGCCACGGTTCTGCGCGAATACGACATCCGCGGCATTGTCGGCAAAACCCTTCATCCGGCCGATGCCTTCGCGATCGGACGCTGTTTCGGCAGCGTCGTTGCGCGCGCCGGCGGCAAGACGGTGGCCGTCGGCTATGATGGCCGTGTCTCCTCGCCCAATCTGGAACCCGCCCTTGTCGCAGGCCTGATGGCCAGCGGGATGGAGGTGCTGCGCATCGGCCTTGGCCCCACGCCGATGCTGTATTTCGCCTCCACCATCCATGCCACCGACGGTGCGGTGATGGTGACCGGCAGCCACAACCCGCCCGACTACAATGGCTTCAAGATGATGCTGGCGCGCAAGCCGTTCTTCGGCGCGCAGATCCGCGAGATCGGCCGCATGGCTGCCGACGGCGATGTGGTTGCCGAGGCTGCCGGCAGCGAGCGCCGGATCGATGTGTCGGACGCCTATATCGACCGTCTCGCCCAGGATTGGGACGGCGGCGACCGCCAGCTCAACGTCGTGTGGGACAACGGCAACGGAGCCGCCGGCGATGTGCTGGTGCGTCTCATCGCCCGCTTGCCGGGCACGCACACGGTGCTCTACCCCGAGATCGACGGCGGCTTTCCCAACCATCACCCCGACCCCACGGTGCCCAAGAACCTTGAGGCGCTGATCGCCGAAGTGCATGCGCGCAAGGCCGATCTCGGTATCGCGTTCGATGGCGATGCCGACCGAATCGGCGCCGTGGACGGTGACGGCGAGATCCTTTTCGGCGACCAGCTTCTCGTCGTCCTCGCGCGTGACGTGCTCAAAAACTATCCTGGTGCGACCATCATCGCCGACGTCAAGGCCAGCCAGGTGCTGTTTGATGAGGTGGCCAAGGCCGGCGGCGTTCCCCTGATGTGGAAAACCGGGCACAGCCTCATCAAGGCTAAGATGGCCGAGACCGGCTGTCCGCTCGCCGGCGAAATGTCCGGCCACGTGTTCTTCGCCGACAAGTGGTATGGCTTTGACGACGCGCTCTACGCCGGTGTGCGTCTACTCGGCATCGTGGCCCGTATGGACACGACTCTGGCTGAGACCCGCGCAGCCCTCCCGCACGTCCTCAACACCCCCGAGCTCCGCTTCAACTGCGACGATCACCGCAAGTTCAAGGTGATCGAGGAAGTTGCCGCCAGGCTCCTGGCCGACGGCGCAACCGTCTCCGAGACCGATGGCGTGCGTGTGCTGACCGAGGATGGCTGGTGGCTGCTGCGTGCCTCCAACACCCAGGCCGTGCTGGTTGCCCGCTGCGAGGCCGCCACCGAGGCCGGGCTTGAGCGCCTCAAGGCGGCACTTGTCGCTCAGCTTGAAGCCTCAGGCCTGGAAGCCCCCGACTTCTCCGGCGACAATGCCGGGCATTGAGCGGGGTTGAGAGGCAGGCCAGGGGCGCGCCCCGGGCCTGCCTCTCGTCGAACCGGCGAACACGCCAGCAACGGCCCGATCCCGACACACGCTCGAAGCACGTGCGGACGGCTTGAACCCTCGGATCGGCCGGGCGGCGCAACGGCCACCATCGACGCGGATCGCGCTGCGGGCGCCTGTCATTCCATGACGATGTCGTGGTCGACCTTGGCCGCAGCGGCGGGTTTGCGAAGCAGAAACACCAGCGGCATCGCCCCCAGCGAGAGCAGCATCATCAGCTTGAAGTCATCCAGATACGCAATCACTGTCGCCTGCATCGTGATCGCTCCATCCAGCGCCGCCCGGCCAGGCGCCGTCCAGGGGCTCCAGGCCTGCGCCATGGGGGAGCTGGCCAAGATTCGATTGGTTGCTGTGATGCCCGACGCGATGTCGGCATGACTGATCTGCCCGTTGCGCACCAACAGTGCTGATACAATGGAAATGCCCACGCTTGATCCGATGTTGCGCGAAAGATTGTAAAGCCCGGTACCGGCGCCGCGCAGATCGGCACGCAAGGTGGAAAAGGTCACTGCCGTCAACGGCACGAACAGGAATCCCAGACCGGCGCCTTGCACAAACCCGATCACGGCAATCGTCTGTTGCGAGACATTCTCGGTCCAACCGGTCATTTCGGACATCGACCACGCGGTCAGACCCAAACCGATCAGAAGCAGAATCCGCGTCTCCACCCGGCCGATCAGCCGGCCGACAATGAACATGCACAGCATCGTGCCCAACCCGCGCGGCCCCATCACCAGGCCCGCGGTGGTCACCGGATACTGCATCAGCGTTTGCAAAAATGGGGTCAGCAACGCCAGCGATGCGAGATAGGTGATCCCGATGATGAAGATGAACAGCATGCCGAGTGCGAAGTTGCGGTCCCTGAACAGCGCCAGGTTCAGGAACGCATGTCTGGTCGTCAGGGTGTGCGCGACGAACAGATAGATGGCCGCACCTGCAATCAGGGCCTCGACGAGGATTTCGGGCGAGGAAAACCAGTCAAGCTGCTCCCCACGGTCGAGGAACAGCTGCAATGTGGCGATGCCGAGGCTGAGCGTTGCAAAGCCGAACCAGTCAAGCTTCGACGAAACGTCACGCCGGGTCTCGGTCACGAACACCGACACGCCGCCAAAGGCCAGAATGCCGATGGGAAGGTTGATGTAGAAGACATAGCGCCAGTTGAGGTTTTCGGTGAGCCAGCCGCCGATCACCGGCCCGAGCACCGGCCCCACCATCACCGAAACGCCAAACAGCGCCATCGCCGAGCCACGTTCGGCCGGCGTGTAGATGTCCAGCAGGATGGACTGAGACAGGGGCACCAGCGCGGCACCGAACAGCCCCTGCAGCAGACGGAACGCCACGATCTGCGCCAGGGACTGCGCCATGCCGCACATCATCGATGCCACCACGAACCCCGCGATCGAGACCATCAGCACCCGCTTGCGGCCGAACCGCTCCGACAGCCAGCCCGAAGGCGGCGTCATGATGGCGGCGGCCACGATATAGGAGGTCAACACCCAGTTGATCTGATCGGCACTGGCCGACACGCTGCCTTGCATATACGGCAGCGCCACATTGGCGATGGTGGTGTCCAGAGCCTGCATGATCACGGCCAGAATCACGCAGGCCGTGATCGCGCCACGATGCGGCACCGGCTGGTATGCTGCTAAGTCAGCCATGCGAAACGGCTTCGGCGGCACCCTTTTTCGGCATGAAAAGATGCGCGATAAAATTCGGGAGACCGCGCGCATGGCCGGTGTCGACATCCACCGTCACGCTCATGCCCACCCGCAATGGCGGCTGGTTGGCCGATGTCTCGATGCGCACGCGCATGGGAATGCGCTGCACGACCTTCACCCAGTTGCCGGACGTGTTCTGCGCCGGCAGCAACGAGAAACTGGAGCTGGACGCCGGGCTGATGCTGTCAACCGTGCCCTTCCAGGTTGCGCCGGGATAGGTGTCGACGAACACCGTGACACCCTGCCCCGGGACGATATAGGTCAATTCGGTCTCCTTCGGATTGGCCAGCACCCAGACATGGTCGGACGCGACGAGATTGAAGGCGACTGTGGCGGCGGCGAGGTACTGGCCCGGTTGCAGGGCCGGAACATTGGTCACCACGCCGGCCATCGGCGCTCGCACCACGGTGTGGGACAGTTGCCGCAACGCCTCGTCACGCTGGGCCGCAGCGTCACGCACTCGCGGATGGTCGTCCGGCCGTATGGCGGGATCGCCGCCCAGATTGGCCAGGATGCCGGCAAGCTGCTGGTTCAGCGAGGTGAATCGCTGTTGCGCCTGCTGCAGGTTGCGCCGTGCGGTGTCCAGCGTTGATTGAGCGGCAACCTGGCGGCTCGCCAAATCCTGCTGGCGGGCAAACTCGCGTCCGTAATAGCCGATGTCACTCTGCGCCTGTTGAATTTGCGCCTGCATGTCCAAGTAGCTGGCCTTCAAGGCCTCGATATCATTGCGCGCGGTTTGCAGCACGGCCGTCGCCCGCGCCGCTGCGAGGCGAAACTGCTGATCATCCAGCCGAAACAGCACATCACCGGCGTGCACTTTCTGGTTCTCGTGCACCGGAATCGTCGTGACGACACCGGACACATCGGTGGCAACGCCGAGCATATCCGCCTGCACATAAGCGTTTTCGGTGGACATCACCTGCCCGCCGGTCACGTAGCCATAGCCGATTGCCAGCAGCGCCGCCGGCAGCAACGCGAACAACACCTGCCGTCGCGACGGGCGCCGGTTGTGTTTCTGCGCCCTCGACAGCATCGGCCCCGCATCGACGTCCGCATCGACGTCCGCATTGAGGCGGGATTGCTCATCCATCGACGGCCTCGCTCTCCATCTGCGGAGCAGCCTCGGCCGGACGGCCGCAGGCAACGATGAGGTTGGCGCGCATCCGCAAGAGCGTGGCCAACAGAAGTTCCTGATCGGCGGCACTCACCCCGGCCGTTGCCTCTCCGCGCGTGAGGTCGCCGAACACACTCATGCGCTCAAGCAAGGGCTCGGCGTCGGCGGTGATATTCAACAGACGCACCCGCCGGTCGGTGCTGTGCAGCGATCGTTCGACCAGACCGCCGGTCTCCAGCTTGTCCACGATCCGGCACAGCGTGATTGGTTCGACCTCGAGAATGTCGGCGAGCGCGCTTTGCTGGATGCCTGGGTTGACCGAGACATGCGCCAGCACCTGCCATTGCGATCGGGTCAGCCCCAGGCTGCGCGCCCGTTGCTCGAAGCGCTTGCGGAGCAGGCGGGCGACGTCGTGCAAGGTGAAGCCGAGGCTCGGTTTCATTTTGGACATGGAGGGTCAAATAGGCATCAACAAAATAAGTGTCAACATGATAAGTTTGCTTATGATCGGCCTATGGTGGCTGCGCCGTTCAGAATGGCGCTATCAGCAACTCGCGTCATCACGGAGCGTTCGGGGCCAGGTCCCCGGGGCGTGGTGCCGAAACTGCCGAAAAGCCGGCCGGCTCCGCCAGATCGTGGCGTCGCGCCGGCGGGAGACGTTCCCACAGCTCCTGCACCATGCCCGGGGACACGAAATGCCCCCGGCCTGGCCTGCTACCCCCGCTTGACGTTCCAGAACACCACAGACCCCCCCAGCACCCCTGACAGCGAGGTCTTGTAGGCGGTTGGCTGCAGCACCTGCCCAAGCGGCAGATATGGCACGTCCACAAAGGCCTGAAGCTGCAGCTCCTTTGCGATTGCCTGCTGGGCCTGCAGGTCCGGCGCATCGAGCCAGGCGTCGCGTAACGCCTCGATCTTGCTGCTGGTCGGCCAGCCGATGATGCCGCCGTCAGGACCAAGGCCGCGCAGGAACGAGTGAGCGACGGGGCTGAATTGGTCGAGGCCACCCCAAAACGTATTGAAGACGCTCCAGCCACCCTTGTCGATCGGGTCTTTCTTGGCCCGGCGCTGGACGACGGTGCCCCAGTCCATCGCCTGGTAATCGACATTGATACCGATCTTCTTGAACATGTCGGCGCTGACGTCGGCAAGTGCCTTCAGGATCGGGAAATCCGTGGGAGCGAGCAGGACCACGCGTTCGCCTTTATAGCCGGCGGCGATGAGATCTTTCTTGACGGCGTCGTAGTCACGCTTGCCGGTCAGGACCTCGAGGCCAGCGGTGTTGAAGGAGGGGGTGCCAGGGCAGAACAGGCCGGTGGGGGTGTGCTTTAGCGACGGATCGTCTCCCACCACGGCGGTGACGAAATCGTCCTGATCGACGGCGCGCAGCAGGATGCGTCGGATCTCAGGGTTGTCGAACGGGGCCACCAGGTGGTTGAGGCGCATACAGGCCATGCTGCCGGTGGGGTCGGGGATTTCGATCTTGAGGCCCTTGGCAGCGCGAAGCACTGGCAGCAGGTCGGCTGGCGGGTTCTCCCACCAATCCATCTCGCCACTTTGCATAGCCGCGGCAGCGGTCGCGGAATCAGGGATCACGTGCCACTCGACACGATCGAAGTTTACGATCTTGGGGCCGGCGTTCCAGTCGGGCTGGCCTGAGGCACGCGGCACGTAGGCTTCGTTGCGCGCATAGACGACCTGCGAGCCTGGCACGCGGTCGCCTGGCACGAACTTGAAGGGGCCGCTGCCGACCATTTCCGTGACCTGGGTGAAGGCGTCGGTCTTGGCGAGGCGCTCCGGCATCATCGCCGGCAGGTTGGTGCCGGACTTGCCGAGCGCATCCGGGATGAGGCCGAATTTGCGCTTGAGGCGGAACTGGATGGTCTTGTCGTCCGGCGCCGAGAGCTCGTCGGTCAGGCCCATGATGGTGAGGCCGAATGGATCGCGCTTCGCCCAGCGTTGGATGGAGGCCACGCAGTCCCGCGCCAGCACGCGCTCGCCGTCATGCCATTTCAGGCCATCGCGCAGGGTGATGCGGACCAGCTTGCCGTCATTCTCGGTGGTGAGGCCCTCAGCCATCTGTGGCGATGCCGCAAACTTGCCATTGGTGCTGAACAGAGTGTCAAACACCATGTAGCTGTGATTGCGGGTGACGTATGCCGTGGTCCAGACCGGATCGAGCACGGCAAGATCCGATTGCGGAATGAACTTCAGCACCCGGCTGCCCTGGGCTGAGGCGATGTTCGGAGCCGCAAGAGGCCCCGCAAAGGCTGCGGCCGAGGCGGCTAGGAATTGGCGGCGCTTCATGCTTGCGTCTCCTGGGGATTGGGCTTGGATCTTGAAAGATTAAAGGCGCGATCCGGCGAGAATGGGAGCAAATTTCACGCCAGGCGAACTGAACCAGGAGGGGATGATGCTGCCGACACTTTTCATCAGTCACGGGGCGCCGACGCTGCCGTTGGTGGATGCGCCTGCGAGGCATTTCCTGGAGGGATTGGGGACATCGTTGCCGCGGCCCCACGCCATCCTGGTCGCTTCAGCGCATTGGGAGACCGCTGCACCTTCGGTGAACGCGGTGGCGGTGAACGACACAATCCATGATTTCTCGGGATTTCCCAGGGCACTCTATGAGATGCGCTATGCCGCCCCGGGCGATGCGGCGTTGGCGGAGCGGATATGCGCCCTGTTGGCGGCTTCGGGATTGCCAGGCGGGATTGACCGAAGCCGGGGGCTGGATCATGGCGCCTGGGTGCCACTGCTTCTGGCCTATCCGGCCGCGGACATTCCTGTGCTGCAGATCTCGGTGCAGAGTCATCTTGGCCCAGCGCATCACGCGCGGCTCGGTGCGGCGCTCGCGACTTTGCGGAAGGACGGTGTGCTGGTGATCGGGTCTGGCAGTTTCACCCATGATCTGCGCCGATTTCGCGGCCAGGCGATGGATGCGGCCTCGACGCCGGACGTTGTGGAGTTTGCCGATTGGATGGACGCAGCTCTGGTAGACGGGCGGCGGGACGATCTGCTGGCCTATCGCACCAAGGCGCCGCATGCAGCACTTGAGCATCCCACCGAGGAGCATCTGTTGCCACTGTTCGTCGCGATGGGGGCGGCGGGCGAAGCAGCAATAGCCACGCGGCTGCATCAGAGCGCGATGTATTCGATCCTGCGCATGGACGCCTATGCGTTTGCATGACGGCTGGTGTTTCCTTCGCCGGCCAGTGACACTGGCCGGCGAAGGAGATCGATGATGCTGCAGGTGCCGCCGGCCCAACCGGGAATGACCGAGGACGAGATCGACACGCCAGCCCTGGTGATTGATCTCGATGCGTTCGAAGCCAATCTCGATACGATGGCCGCTTACGTTTTAGGCGCCGGGGTGAAGTTGCGGGCGCACGCTAAGACCCATAAATCGCCGGTGATCGCGCGGCTGCAGATGGCGCGCGGCGCGGTTGGGCAATGCGTGCAGAAGGTGGCGGAGGCCGAGGCGCTGGCCTGGGGCGGCGTTTCGGACATTCTGGTGAGCAATGAGGTGGTGGGGCCGTCGAAGCTCGCGCGGCTGGCGGCTTTGGCGCGGATCGCGCGGATCGGTGTGTGTGCGGATGATCCGGCACAGGTTGTGGCGATCGGCGAGGCGGCGGTGGCGGCCGGGGTGGAACTGGCGGTGCTGGTGGAGATCGATGTGGGCGCCGGGCGCTGCGGCGTGGCTCCCGGGCCCGAGGCGGTGGCGCTGGCTCAGCAGATCGCGGCCACGCCGGGGCTGCGCTTTGGCGGCTTGCAGGCCTATCACGGCAGCGCGCAGCATGTGCGCAGTCACGCGGCGCGGGCGGCAGAGATTGCAGGCGTTTCCGAACAGACGCGGCGGACGGTGGAGCAGTTGCGCCAGGTTGGGCTCGATTGTCCGATCGTTGGGGGGGCTGGCACGGGGTCATTCGAGTTCGAGGCGGCCTCTGGCGTGTTCACCGAGATCCAGGCCGGCAGCTACTGCTTCATGGACGCCGATTACGCCCGCAACCTCGACGCAGATGGCCGGCCGGTGAGTGGTTTCCGGCATGCGCTGTTCGTGCTGGCAACCGTAATGAGCGTGGCTCGGCCTGGGGTGGCGGTGGTCGATGCTGGGCACAAGGCGGTGGCGGTGGATAGCGGGTTGCCGCTGGTCTGGAACCGGCCGGGCTTGAGCTATGCGGGCGCGAGCGATGAGCACGGCAAACTCGATGTGGCACAGGGCGTGTCGGTGCCGCGTTTGGGCGAGAAGCTGCGGTTGGTGCCAGGGCACTGCGACCCGACCGTCGACCGGCATGACTGGTATGTCGGCGTCAGGAATGGCCGGGTGGAAAGCGTTTGGCCGGTTGCGGCGCGTGGTGGAATGTCTTGATTGTTATCGCCCTACGGCTGCGAATTGCCGTGCCGCGGCGGTTGGAGTGCGTTCATACACCCCGCGCTCGCCGGGGGCGGAGGTGAAGGCATCCGTAATGCCGAGCACGGTCTCGGCGCCACCGAGGTAAAGTACGCCGTCCGCCGGCATCTGCTTGGCGATGGCGGCGAGCACGCGCGCCTTCGTTGGTTGGTCGAAATAGATCAGCACGTTTCGGCAGAACACGATGTCGAACTGGCCGAGGCTTCGTAGGTCAGAGAGCAGGTTGAATAGTTTGAACTGCACCATACTGCGGATCGTGTCGTTGATGCGCCAGCTTGTGCCGTCCTTCTTGAAGTATTTCACGAGGTATTGCATCGGCAGGCCGCGCTGCACCTCGAACTGTGTGTACAGGCCGTCGCCGGCGCGTGAGAGCTGTTCGCGGGCGATATCGGTGCCGAGGATCTCGAAACTGCGGTGGCCGAGCGACGATTTTTGCTCCGCCAGGATCATGGCGAGCGAATAGGCCTCTTGGCCCGTGCTGGCCGCCGCCGACCAGATGCGCAGCTTGGCACCTGCCGGTCGGGTCGACAGCAGTCGCGGCAGCACATGGGTGCGGACATGGGCGAAGGGCTTTTCGTCTCGGAAGAAGAAGCTTTCGTTCGTCGTCATGGCCTCGATCACCGCAACCTCAAGTGGCGAGGGCGCGTTCATGATGGCCGGCGTGATCCCGCCAGGTCGCGCAGCGCGAATGGTGTCCGCCAGCGCATCAAGACTCGCGATCTTGTGCGCCTTCATGATCGGGGCAAGCCTGGTCTCGAGCAGATAGAGCTTGTCCGGCCCGATCACGAGACCCGAGATCGTGTGGAGCAGGGCGGCGATGAGGTCGAAACTGGCCGGCTTCATGTCAGTTTCACTTCCAGAATATCGAGAATTTTGGGGCCTAGGCGGGTGAGCGGCAGGATGGCGTGGCAAAGGCTGGCCTGGGCCACGGCACCTGGCATGCCCCAGACGACGCTGGTGGCCTCATCCTGGGCAATGGCGGTGCCGCCTGCGTCGATCACAAGCCTGGTTCCGGCGAGGCCGTCATGGCCCATGCCGGTCAGCATCGCCACGAGCACCCGGCCGGACGTGGCCGCAACCGCGCTGCGCAGCATCGGGTCCACCGAGGGCCGACAAAAATTCTCGGGTGGATCGCTGGAGAGGGCGCAACGAAGCCCACCATTGACCGCTTCAACCAGCAGGTGGCGATCGCCTGGCGCCAGATAGAGATGTCCCGCCTTGAGCGGCTCGCCGTGCCGCGCCTCGGTGCACGGCATGAAGCCGAGCTTGTTGAGATGTTCGGCAAGGATCGGCGTAAAGGTGGCCGGCATGTGCTGTGTGAGAACGACCGGCACTGGAATGTGCCGACCCAGGCCCTGAACCAGCTGGAAGAGAGCCTGGGGCCCGCCGGTCGAACTGCCGATGGCCAGCAGCGACGGTTTCAGCCGGCCCAGCGGCCGGGTGCGTGCGACCGCGGCCGGGGCCGGGTGGGCGGTTGTTCCGTTGGCCGCGGCACGCAGCCGCGCGAGCCCGCGGACTTTTGCGATCAGCTCACGGCGAAAGCTGTCGTCCTGGATCTCGGCGGTGGACGGTTTGGGCAGGTAATCCGCAGCGCCAAGGCGTAGGGCGCGCAGCGCGATGTCCGCACCGCGCGTTGTCAGCGTGCTCGCCATTATCACGCGCAGCTGAGGGTCGGCCTTCAGCAAAAGCGGCAGGGCGGTGAGCCCATCCATCACCGGCATCTCGATGTCGAGCACCACCACGTCGATGGCCTGGCGCTGAAGGGCGAGCAGAGCTGCCTCTCCGTTGGCCGCGCGGGCCACAACCCGAATGTCTGGATCATGCTCGAGCATGCGGGCGATCGCGCCACGGATGACCACGCTGTCGTCACAGATCATGACACGAATACCGGCGGACGCGGCCAGCGCGGGCGAGCCAGCCGTCTTGACCGCAGCCGCGCTCACAGCAATCCGACCAGCGCGAATTTCCCCAGCAGGATCTCTTCGTCAAACGGCTTCATGATGAATTCCTGTGCGCCGTGCTCGATGGCCTGCTCGATGAACGAGATGTCGTTCTCCGTTGTGCAGAACATCACCGGCGGCCGGTCCGGACCGAATTCGTGGCGCAGCGCCTTGAGGAATTCGATGCCGTTCATCACCGGCATGTTCCAGTCGAGCAGGACACTGTCCGGCATCTGCCGCCGGCACGTGGCCAATGCCACCTGGCCGTCCTCGGCCTCCTCCACCGCAAAGCCGTGGCCCTCCAGAATACGGCGCGCCACCTTGCGCACCACGCGGCTGTCATCGACGACAAGGCAGGTTCTTCCCGGTTGTGTCATGCTCTGTTTCCTCAAACGGGTTCAGTGGACAGGGCGAGCAGAAGCGCCACGTCCAGCACCACGAGGAGTCGACCGTTCAGACGGTAGATCCCAGTGCTGTAACGCGCCCACTCGCGAGGCAAGGTCGGCGGATTGCGTTCGAACTGGCTGGCGGGGAGGCTCATGACCTCCGACACTTGGTCGACCAGTAGCGCGTAAAGCTCGCCACCCTGCTCCGCGACCACCGACATGCGCTTGACCCCCTCCTGCGGCGGCGGCAACCGGAGTCGCCTTCGCAGGTCGATCGCCGTGACGATCCGGCCGCGCAGATTGAGGCTCCCGGCTACCTCGGTTGGAGCTAGCGGGATGCGGGTGATCACCTGTGGGCCCAAGATGTCACGGACCGAAAGCACAGGAACGCCACACAACTGGTCGGCGACGGTGAGGGTGACGAACACCTCCTCGTTCGGTGACGACGTCTCGTCCATCGAAGCCAGGCGTGAGTGGGAGTCGGAGCGACTGGTCATGAGGTCCTCGGCGATCGCTTGGGTGTGGTTCGATCTGGTCTTGGCAGGGTCGTCACGCCGGCTTCAGGCCACCATGCGGATGCGGGCAGCTGCGTGAGACGTCTGGTGCGAAAGGCACTCGCGCAGACTGCGCAGCAGACCGTCTTGGGAGAATTTTCCGACATAATCGGTGAACCCCGCCTCGCGGCCCTCGTCCACGTTGCGCTCACTGGTTCGCCCGCTGAGTGCGATCACCGGCAGATGCGCCCACGGTCCGCCGGCCCGAATGGCACGAACGAAGGTCAGACCGTCCATGTCTGGCATCTCCACGTCCGAAACGATCGCATCGAACATCCGGCCGCTGTCGCGCATCTGCAGGGCACGTCCTGCATCCGGCACCGCGATGACGTCATAGCCGTCAGACTGCAGCACCGGCACGATCATCTGGCTGAAGAAATCGCTGTCCTCGACGATCAGCAGCCTCAACCTGTCACTTCGCCCCGGGGCGGTTCTCTCACCGACCGCCTCGAACCAGTCATGCTGGGCCTTGATCAGCCAGTAAGGCATGTCGATCACATCAGTGGCGCGCCCGGCGATGATGGCGGTGCCAAGGATGCCGTCCCGCGCGCCAGACAGCTCGATGCGAAGATGCTCGTCCACAACATCGACGATCTCGTCGACAACAAGCCCCATGCGACGATCGCGGCCCTGGCCACTGTCGGTGTCCGTGAAGACGAGTACCGGATGCTCAGGCTTCTCGACATCGATCAAGCCCGACATCGGCACGAGACGCATCAGGCGGCCGCGATACTGGGTGACCGGAACACCGGCGGCGAACTCCAGCTTATCGCGGGCGATGTTCTCAAGGCGTGCGACAAGACCCAGCGGAACGGCCTTGGTCTCACCATCGCCGGCGCGGAACAGCAGCATGGCGGTGCGTTGCGCTTCCTTTTCATGAACGCCGGCCTGGGCACCCATGGGAGTTGGCTTCTTGTCATCCAATCGATCGTCGACGGCGCCGGCAATGCCGGTGGCGCGTGCGATCCCGCTGGGGTCAAGGATCATGATTACCGAACCATCCCCGAGAATGGTGTTGCCGCTGAACATCGAGATGTGACGCAGCACCGGGGCCACCGGTTTGACCACGATCTCCTCCGTGTCGAACACGCGATCAACGATCAGGCCGAGTAGGCTGGCGCCGACCTGGGCAACAATGATTGTCAGGCTCGATCCCGGCGCCGGCGTGGCTGCCTCTTCGTCGTGCAGGCGCAGCAGTTGGTCCAGACTGACGAGCGGCAGCAGCCGATCGCGCAGGCGCAGAACAGGCGTGCCGTTGATCCGCTCGATTACGCTGCCGCCGGTCTCGCCCTTCGGATCGGTTGTGCCGGTGCCGTCGGATTCATGGGCGCGCACTAGCTCCACCACACTGATCTGCGGAATGGCGAACCGCTCGCCGCCGGCCTCGACGATGAGGGCTGCGACGATGGCCAGGGTCAGCGGGATTTTGACCGTAAAGGTCGTGCCTCGACCGGCGCGGCTCTTGAGCTCGATCGTGCCGCCAATCTTCTCGATGTTGGTCTTGACCACGTCCATGCCGACGCCGCGACCAGAGACGGCGGTGATGGCTGCGGCGGTGGAGAAGCCGGCGCGAAAGATAAAGCGCTGGATCGCCTCGGGGCTCATCGATGCGAGCTCGGCATCCGTGGCAAGCCCCTTGGACAGGACCTTCGCCTTGATCTTGTCAATCGCAGATCGGAAGACGTCGTGTAGGG
>CAIQQQ010000238.1 GCA_903873995.1 uncultured Rhodospirillales bacterium | reverse complement strand
CGATCTTCGCACCGGTGTTCTCCACGATCTCGCGGATCACCTTGCCGCCGGTGCCGATGATGTCGCGGATCTTCTCCTTCGGCACGCTGATGATGGTGATCTTCGGCGCCGTCGCCGCCACGTCGCTGCGGTTGGCGGTCAGCGCCTTGGCCATCTCGCCCAGGATGTGCATGCGCCCACCCTTGGCCTGATGCAGCGCCACCTTCATGATCTCCGGCGTGATGGACGTGATCTTGATGTCCATCTGCAGCGAGGTGATACCAAGCTCGGTGCCGGCCACCTTGAAGTCCATGTCGCCCAGGTGATCCTCGTCACCAAGGATGTCGGACAGCACGGCAAAGCCGCGATCCTCCTTGATCAGGCCCATGGCGATACCCGCCACCGGGCGCGCCAGCGGTACACCGGCATCCATCAGCGACAGCGAGGTGCCGCAGACGGTGGCCATGGAGGACGACCCGTTGCTCTCGGTGATCTCGGACACGACGCGCAGGGTGTAGGGGAACTTGTCCTTGCCCGGCAACACCGGATGGATCGCGCGCCAGGCAAGCTTGCCATGGCCGATCTCACGGCGGCCCGGGCTGCCCATGCGACCGGTCTCACCAACGCTGTAGGGAGGGAAGTTGTAGTGCAGCATGAAATGCTCGCGATACTCGCCCTCGAGCGCGTCGATCACCTGCTCGTCCTGCGCGGTGCCGAGGGTGGCCACACACAGCGCCTGGGTCTCACCGCGGGTGAACAGCGCCGAACCGTGCGCGCGCGGCAGCACGCCCACTTCGGCGATGATCGGCCGCACCGTCACGGTGTCGCGCCCGTCGATGCGCAGGCCGGTGTCGAGGATGGCGTTGCGAACGATGTCCGCCTCGATCTCCTTGAACAGCTCCTTCGCCTTGGCAGGCTCGAAGCCTTCCTCGGCAAGCGCCGCGGACGCCATCTTCTTGGCCGCCGCCACCTTGTCCTGACGGACCTGCTTCAGTTTCTCCTGATACGCCTCGGCCATCGGCACGCGCACCAGCGCGTCAATCCGGGCCTGCAGCGCCTTCGTCTCGTCCGAGACCTCCGGCAGCGGCCAGGGCTCCTTGGCGGCGTGTTCGGCCAGCGCGATGATCGCCTCGATCACCGGCTGGAACGCCGTGTGGCCGAAGGTGACGGCGCCGAGCATGACGTCCTCATCGAGCTCCGAAGCCTCGGACTCGACCATCAGCACGCCCTCGATAGTACCGGCGACGACGAGATCGAGCTTGCTCTCCTTGATCTGATCGGCCACTGGGTTCAGGACATAGGCACCGTCGATGAAGCCCACCCGGGCGGCAGCGACGGGACCGAAGAACGGAATGCCCGAAAGCGTGAGGGCGGCCGAGCAGCCGATCATGGCCACCACGTCCGGATCGTTCTCAAGGTCATGGCTCAGCACGGTCGCGATGACCTGTACCTCGTTGCGGAAGCCATGCGGGAACAGCGGGCGCAGCGGGCGATCGATCAGGCGGCTGACCAGCGTCTCCTTCTCGGTCGGCCGGCCCTCGCGCTTGAAGAAGCCGCCCGGGATCTTGCCGGCGGCAAACGTCTTTTCCTGGTAGTTGACCGTCAGCGGGAAGAAATCCTGGCCGGGCTTGGCGGATTTCGCGCCGACCACGGTGCACAGCACGATGGTGTCGCCGTAGCTGACCATGACGGCGCCATCGGCCTGGCGGGCGATCTTGCCGGTTTCCATAACGAGCTTGCGGCCGCCCCAGTCGAGTTCCTTGCGGAAATAATTGAACATCGGTGTCTCCTCTTTCGTCAGAAAACGCGATGTCGTGGGAAGCGCTCCGGCCGGGGCCAGCGTCTCGGGCAGCGCGGGAGGAGACTGCCGGGGGCAGCAGCATCCACGTTGCCGGAGGCGCCGGGGATATTCCCGACACAGAGGCCATGAGGCCCACAACATGCGAAATCGCCCGGAACCCCATGGCTCCGGGCGTTTGGTGTCAGCGGCGCAGGCTCAGACGGCCGATCAGCGTGGTGTAGCGCGCCATGTCCTTGCGCTTCAGATAGTCGAGCAGCCGGCGACGGCGGCCGACCAGCATGAGAAGGCCACGGCGGGAATGGAAATCCTTGGCGTGGATTTTGAGATGCTCGGTGAGCGTGTTGATCCGCTCGGTGAGCAGGGCAACCTGGACTTCCGGGCTGCCGGTATCGACGGCGTTGGTGGCGTATTCGGTCAGGAGCGCGCTCCGGCGCTCCGGGTTCATCGACATCGCAAAGTCTCCTGAAGGTTGGGATGGTTCGCGCGGGTCACAGCAACCGCTCGGGCTTCATCATGCCGTCCTCAAGACGGCACAGCCCGATCACGCGACTCCCCGCCATGGCACGGACCAAGCCCCCTGCGGGATCGGCCGTCTGTGGAATGCGCCCCATCAGATCGACGAGGCTCAAGGCCTGTCCATGTGAGAGAGCGAAGGCTTCGCCTTCGGCCAAGGCCAGCGCCGGGATGTCGGCCAGCGCGGTCAGAACCGGAAGCAGCAAGTCCGGGGAAGCCGGCTGCATATCCTCTCCGGGCTGCAATTTGTCCAGCATAATCGCCTGCGCTTCCAGAAAGGGTCCCACGCGCAGGCGGCGCAGCACGCTGATATGACCCAATGTGCCGCAGGCCACCGCGATGTCGCGGGCAAGCGAGCGCATATAGACGCCCTTGCCGGACTGCACCTCGAACTCGGCGGTGTCGGCATCGGGGCGCCCGACCAGCTCGAACCGATCGACGCGGGCGGGGCGCGGCTCCATCACCGGGGCGCGCCCCTCACGCGCCATGTCATAGGCGCGCTCGCCGGCAATCTTGATCGCCGAAAAGATCGGCGGAACCTGCATGATGTCGCCGATAAAGGCCGGCAGCGCCGCACGGATATCCTCGTCAGACGGGCGGTGCTCGGAGGTCGCGATGGTCTGCCCATCCGCATCATCCGTGTCTCGCGCGTCACCCATCTTGAGTGTGAACCGATAGACCTTGGTGCCGTCCATCACATAGGGCACGGTCTTGGTGGCGGCCCCGAATGCGATCGGCAGGATGCCGGTGGCCAACGGATCAAGCGTGCCGCCATGCCCCGCCTTCTGCGCATCGAACCAGCGCCGCACACGGTTGACGACGTCGGTGGAGGTGAGGCCCTGAGGCTTGTCCACGATCAGCCAGCCATCAAGGGCACGGCCGCGGGGTTTCTTTTGGCGCATCGATGCTAGAGACCAGTTCTGTGGTGGTTGAAGTTGATGACGTCGATGCGGGCCTTGCCTGCCGCGTCCGCGAGACGTGCATCAGACGTAAGCAAGGTTATGTCATGCTCAGAAAATAGCAGGGCGGCCGCATCGGTCAGGCCCAGCCAAACGAATTCAGGCCGATTAGCAGCGGCAGCTGAAGGGAGGAATATCTCGTCGACCAACTCAACATCGTTCAGGAGACCGCGGAATTCTGTGAAGAGCCGCCTGTTCAATGAGTCATGTGTTCGGCTCAATAGATTTGATGTTTCTGCCAAAATATGCGGTGTGACGACGAATCGCTGCGCTCCTGTGACAAACGAACGGAGCAGGTCGTAATCATCAGTGCCGTACTCTTTGAGGCCCTTGAAAGTGCGACCCTTAATTACCCCCCTGTCCGCTGAACCGACAATCAACAGGACTAGAAGGTTCGCATCAATCAAGATGCGTCCTTCTTTCAATTCATTGTCTCTCGGTTGCGGACCGACAAGAGTTTCATTGAACTATCTGAAATCGCCAGAACTTTCATGATACGCGGCTCGGGAAATCGCATCCGGAGACCACGACCATCGTCGTCATCGAGCTTTCTCGAAAAACCAATAGTCACGTTCCACTGGTCCCGGTCTTCAAGAAACTCGACTTCCTCCAGCAGGACGTCGACCGGATTCTCCTCGGCAAATATCTCACGAACGAACAGCTTTGCTGTCCGCACCGCCTGCTTCACGTCCATCACGAAGCCTCCTCGACAGGAGTAACCTTACCCGCCAGATCCCGCGCCACCTCAGGCTTGCGCATCAGCCCATCCACATGCATCGCATAATCAATGCTGGTATCCGCCTGGAACGACAGATCCGGCGCCACCCGCAGCTTCAGCGCCTTCGCCACGCAGCCGCGCAGAAACGGTGCCGCCCTGCGCAAAGCCGGCAGCTTCTCCGCCACATCGGACCGCCCAAGCCGCGTCACAAACGCCGTCGCGCGCTTGAGATCGGGCCCGATCCGCACCTCGGTCACCGTGATCACCACGTCATGCAGCTCGTGATCGCGCACCTCGCCGCGCGCGAACACACCGGCCAGCACGTGGCGAATCTCCTCCCCCACGCGCAACTGCCGCTGCGTCGGCGCCTTGGATGACGGCGCTGTGAGTCTCACCCCGGCACCATCTCGATGTCGAAGCACTCCACCACGTCGCCCACCTGCAGGTCGTTGTAGTTCGCAAACGACAACCCGCATTCATAACCGCGCGCCACTTCCTTCACATCGTCCTTGAACCGCTTCAGCTGCGTCAGCTCACCGTTGTGGATCACCACGCCCTCGCGCAGCAGACGCACGCCGCAGCCGCGCTTGACCAGCCCTTCGGTGACCATGCAACCGGCAACCTTGCCCACCTTGGTGATGTCGAACACCACCCGGATCTCGGCATAGCCCAGGAACTTCTCCCGAGCCTTCGGCGCCACCTTGCCGCGCACCAGCTTCTCGATATCGTCCGCCACGTCATAGATGATCGAGTAGTAACGGATATCCACGCCCTCGCGCTGCGCAAGATCCCTCGCCTGGGTCGTCGCACGCACGTTGAACGCGATGATCACAGCAGCTGATGCCTTGGCGAGCTGCACGTCGCTTTCAGTGATCTGGCCCACGGTCGCGTTCAGCACGCGCACGCGCACCTCCTCATGTGCGAGCTTCATCACCGTTGCCTGAAGGGCCTCGCTGCTGCCCTGCACGTCCGCCTTGATCAGGACGGCCACCTCTTTCTGCACGCCGGCCTGGATGCGGGCGAGCATCTCATCAAGCGTGCCGCGCGCCGCGGTCATCACGCCGGCATACTTGTCGCGCGCCTTGCGCTGCCGGAACTCGCTGATCTCGCGGGCGCGGCCCTCGTTCTCCACCACTACGAAGGGCTCGCCCGCTGACGGAACGCCCGCCAGACCCAGCACCTCGACAGGCATCGACGGGCCGGCTGACTTCATCTGGCGGCCCTTGTCGTCGAGCATGGCGCGCACGCGGCCCCACTCGGCGCCGGCCACGATGATGTCGCCGGTGCGCAAGGTGCCCTTCTGCACCAGCACGGTCGCGACAGGGCCACGGCCGCGATCCAACCTGCTTTCAATAACCGAGCCCTCTGCGGCGCGGCTCGGGTTGGCGCGCAGATCGAGAATTTCGGCCTGCAGCAGGATTGCCTCGGCGAGCTTGTCGAGGTTCAGCTTCTTGGTGGCCGAGACCGGCACGTCCATCGTTTCGCCGCCGAGATCCTCGACCACGATCTCATGGCTCAGCAGCTCCTCGCGCACCCGCTGGGGCGTGGCGTCCGCCTTGTCCATCTTGTTGATGGCCACGATGATCGGCGCACCGGCGGCCTTGGCGTGCTTGATGGCCTCGATCGTCTGCGGCATCACGCCGTCGTCGGCGGCCACCACCAGCACCACGATATCCGTCACGCTGGCGCCGCGGGAGCGCATGGCGGTGAACGCCTCGTGGCCCGGCGTGTCGATGAAGGTAATCTTTTCGCCGGTCGGCATCTCCACCTGATAGGCGCCGATATGCTGTGTGATGCCGCCCGCCTCGCCGGCGGCGACATCGGCCTTGCGCAGCGCGTCGAGCAGCGAGGTCTTGCCGTGATCGACATGGCCCATGATCGTTACCACAGGCGGACGCGGCAGGCGCTCCTCGTCCTCGTCCACAGCGCCCTCGAGGCCGATCTCCACGTCATCCTCGGAGACGCGCTTCACCTTGTGGCCGAATTCGGCGACCACCAGCTCCGCAGTGTCGGCATCCAGCGCTTGGGTGATGGTGGCCATCACACCCAGACGCATCAGGGTCTTGATCACCTCCGGTGCGCGGGTCGCCATACGGTTGGCAAGTTCCTGCACGGTGATCACGTCCGGCAGCACGACCTCGCGCACCACCTTCACCTGATCGGCGCGCAGACGCTCGAGTTCGGCCTGACGGCGGTCGCGCTCACGCTGGCGGCGGACCGAGGCCAGCGAGCGGACGCGGTCATCCTCGCCCTCGATCGCTTTCTCTACATCGATGCGGCCACCCTTGCGGCGATCGTCGACGGTCTTGCGCACAGCCGGCGTCGGCACCTTGCGGGCCGCAACACCTGGTGCGCCACCAGGGCGGCGGGCGCGGCCGTCATCCTCCTCCGCCTGCGGACGCAGGCGCAGGGTGGCGGCAGCGGCACCTGGCGTGGTGCCAGGAGTGGCCGGCCGCCCCGGGGCGGCGGCCGTGCCGGCCGGACGCGCCTGGGTCTGTCCGGCCACCGGGGCCGGCGCGGACGCCGCTGGCTTCGGCAGCGGCGTGGGCTCGGGCAGCTTCAGATTGGGGTTGGCGGCCTGGGCGGCGG
>CAIQQQ010000237.1 GCA_903873995.1 uncultured Rhodospirillales bacterium | reverse complement strand
TGGCGAGCGATGTGGACGCCGCCCGCCGGGCGATCCTGCCGCTTGACGATCACGAGGCCAGGCAGGAATGGCGGGACCGCCGCCTTATGGCCCTGCTGGCTCACAAGGCAGGTCAGCCCAACTGACCAGAGGCGGATCCGGTCCGCTGCCCGGACCCGCCTGCAGATCGTTCAGACCGGCATGACCCAGGGCGCCGGGATCAGGTTATAGCCCGAGCCATTCCGCTCGATGTAGCCGTTGGCGGGGAAGTCGGCGTGGTAGAAGCCGACATGCATCTTCTCGGCCGCCACCATGTCCAGCACCTTGTGGCGGGTGGCGCGGGCGACATCGGCGTCGGTGTCGAACAGCACCGCCCAGTCGGGATGGCGGACGAAGAGGGCGGGGATGTTGGTGATGTCGGACACGGCAAGGAAATTGTCCTTGCCCGAGGCGATCGCGAACATGGTGTGGCCGGGGGTGTGGCCGGGCGCGCCGATGGCGGTGATGCCGGGGGCCACTTCCTTGTCCCACGCGTAATGCGAAAGGTCCTTGGCGATCGGCGCGAACACGCGGGCCGCGTTGTCGAAGTTGGTCTTCATCATGCCGGCGGAGGCCTTGGCCGCGTTGTCGGCGTTGAACCAGAAGGCCGCCTCGACGGCGCCCACCTTGATCTCGGCCTTGGGGAACACGGCGGTGCCGTCCTTGAGGCGCAGGCCGTTGATGTGATCGCCGTGCATGTGGCTGATCACGATCATGTCGACCATGTCCGGTGTGAAGCCGGCTGCGCGGAAATTGGCCATCCAGGTGCCGCTGGTGGGTGCTGCCATGTCGCCGTTGCCGACATCGAGCAGCACGAGCTTGCCCGCGGTGTTCACAACGAGCGTGGTGAAGGGAATGCGCACGACGCCGGTGGGCAGATAGGCCTCGCCGAGGGCCGCGGCGACATCCTTCGCATCGGCGTTCTTCACGAAGCCGTCGATCCGCGGGAAGGCGCCATAGCCGTCGCTGATCGCGGTGATCTCCATGTCACCCACCTTGAAGCGATAGAACGCGGGGGCCTGGTGACCAGAGACGGGGGCTGCGGCGTGGCCGGCAAGGGCAGGTGCGAGGGCGGCGGCGGCGGTGCCAAGGAGGGCGGAGCGGCGTGTGATCATAATAATTTTCCTCTTGTTGCGCGTGAGATTGGAGCGGTTCATTTGATGTCCAGGGGCGCGCAGTTGCGCCGCCCGGCCAGCATGCAGTCCTCGATCGTGCCCGTTTTGTGCAGAACGCGCTGGATGATCAGCGACCCGGCAACGATGGTGACGATCACGGCGAGCGCGATCAACGATCCGCGTCGGTCGGTTGGCGGTTCGGACATTTGACCTCGATCCGGACAGTCGTTTTGCGCGATCCGGCCGGTATCACGATTTACAAAAAATCCGAAGCTGCAGCACACAGTCCTCGGCCGTGTCCGTCTTGTGGAAACGACGCTGCATGCCGAACGTCACCACGACGACGGCAAGCAAGGCGACCAGGGCGACAAATGCGGTCATGCGGTTTGAGGGGGGTTTCATCATCGAGCCTCGGTTGACAGCCGGAGAGCGACCACGGCAGTTGAACCCATGCTCAAAGCCGTTGCAATCCTGCTGTTGATGGCGAGTCTCGCATGCGCGCGGCCGGCCGTGGCGGCGGACCGTTTCTTCATGACCAGCGACGGGGTGCGGCTGCATTACACCGATGTCGGGTCCGGGCAGGCCCTGGTCTTCGTGCCGGGCTGGACGATGCCGGGCTGGATCTTCGATCGCCAGGTGGCGGCGTTCGCGCCGCGCCATCGCGTGATCGTGCTCGATCCGCGCGGCCAGGGCGACAGCGAGGCGCCGGGCGGCGGGTATGATTCGAATCGGCGTGGCCAGGACATCGGTGAGTTGCTCGCCCGGCTTGCGCCGCAGCGCCCTGTGGTGATCGGATGGTCGCTCGGTGTGCTGGACACGCTGGCCTATGTGCACAGCGCCGGTGACGGCGCCCTGTCCGGGCTTGTGCTGATCGACAATTCGGTGGGCGAGGACCCGCCGCCGGCGGCCCCGCCGCGCACGCCGGCGCACAAGGCGCCAAAACTCACGCACGAGGCCTATATGGCGGCGTTTGTGCGCGGCATGTTCGCGCGGCCGCAGCCGGCGGAGTTCCTGAGGCGCCTGACGCAGGCCACCTTGCGCACGCCTGAGTTTGCCGCCCACGCCATGCTGTCCATCAACCTGCCGCGCAGCTACTGGAAGGAGGCGATCTACGCGACGGTGAAGCCTGTGCTGTACGTGGTTCGCCCGAAATTCGCGGGCCAGGCGGGCAATCTGGCAGCCCATCATCCGGCCGCCGAGACGGTGGTGGTGGACCATCTGGGACACGCCTTGTTCGTGGACGATCCGGCGCGGTTCAACGCGATCCTCGATGATTTCCTCAAACGCAGGGTCCGCCCGTGAGGCGCGCAGCGGGTCGGGCGGGTCTGTCGGTGCTGGCGCCGCTGTTTTTGGTGTCGCTTGCCACTGTCGGCTTTGAGATCGCGCTGACGCGGTATTTCGCCGTCGCGAAATGGTCGGAGTATGGCTACTGGGTGATTTCCATCGTGCTCGCGGGGTTCGCGCTGTCTGGCGTGGTAATGGCGCTGGCACGCGAGACAATGTCTCGCAACGGCGCGCTGCTGCTCGACTGGCTGCCCGCCACGCTGGTGGCCACGGCCGCGCTGGGCTTTCATTTCGTGACAGAAAACCCCTTCAACCCACTGCAATTGCAGAACACCCAAACACTCTGGCCACAGCTCGGACTGATCGCGCTGTATTACGCGGCCCTGCTGCCGTTTTTCAGTCTCGCGGGGCTTTACGTGAGTCTCTGCTTCGTTCTCAACGATCGCGAGATTGGCCGGGTTTACGGATTTGACCTGACCGGCGCCGGCATGGGCTCGCTGGCGGCCCTTGGTCTGATGGCGGTGGTGCATCCGTTCGATCTGTTGGCTTGCCTGCTGATACCGATGGCGTTGGCGGCGTTTCCGGCGCGGCGCGCGGCACAGGCGGCCGCGATCCTGGTTCTGGTCGCGGCCGAGGCGTTGCTGCTGTTCGGCTCCCAGGCCGCGTTCAATGACTACAAGGCGATCTACGCCCCGCTCAACACGCAGGACGCCAGGATCGTCAACGAGATCCGCTCCGCCCGCGGCCTCTACATGCTGCTCGACGACTTCACCGAACGCGTCGACACCGATCTGTCCAACAATGCCGGCCTGATGAATCTGAGCAGCCCGCCCCCGGCGCTGGGCCTGTATCGTGACGGCAACCGCCTCGCCGCTCTGCCCAAGGGTGGCACGATCGATGCCCGCTATGCGCAGGGCTCGCTTTCGGCGTTGCCCTACGCGATGAAGCCTGGCGCCCGCGTGCTGATGGTTGGCAGTTCGGGCGGGTTTCGCGCCGCCGAGGCCCGGGCGCTCGGTGCGAGCGCGGTCACAATCCTTGAACCCGAGCCGGTGCTGCGCAGCCTGTTGCGTGAGCCCGCGTTGCCGCAAAGCCCGATCGCCGCCTCAGCGGCGCGAAGCTACGACCTGATCGACATCTCCGCCGATTTCCTGGACAGCGCCGAGGCCAACACGTCGGCCTTCGCCGCCGAGGCGCTGGAGCGCTATCTCGGCGCCGTGGGATCTGACGGCCTCGTGTCGGTCCCCGTCTCGATCCGCGAGTTCCCGGCCTACGCCGTGCGGATGCTGGCCACCGCGCGGACGGCGCTGCTGGCCGTCGGTCTCGATCCGGCGACCCATGTGCTGGTGATCCGCTCGGCCTGGAACGTACGCATCCTGCTGTCGCCCGCGCCGTTTGATGCCGGCCGGATCGCGACGGCTCGGCATTTTGCGGCCGAGCGCAGCTTCGATCTGCCGTATTTCCCGGGCATCGAGCAGGCGCCGCGCGCCGAGATCTTCAACGACCTGCCGGCCGTGTCCTTTGCGGACGGCGCCGTGACGTCGGGCGAGGGCGCGCATGATGCGATTGCCGACGAGGCGCCGGACACGCTGGCGGGCCGGCCCACCGAATCGGGGAAGGCATTCAATCTCAGCCCGATCACCTTCGACCGCCCGTCGTTCTACGCCGTGCTGCGCCTGTCCCAACTCGGCACCATCCTGGACCGGCTGGAACTGTTGCCGCAGGCGGAGATCGGCCCGCTGGTCAATATCGCGGTCCTGGTGCATGCGATTGTCATCGCCCTGCTGGTGCTGGCGGTGCCGCTGGTGGGCGGGCGGCGTGTGCAGGCGGCCGGTGTCGGCATCGCCCGCGCGGCCATCTACTTTGCCTCGCTCGGCCTCGGCTTCCTGTTCATCGAACTCTATCTGATCGAACGCGCGAGCTTCTATTTGAACGACCGCACGACAGGCTTTGCCCTGGTACTCACGGCGATGCTGATATTCTCCGGACTCGGCAGCATGCTCGCCGGCCATTTCGCGTCGAATCCGCGGCGTGGCATCGATGTCGCGATCGCAATTGTCGTCGCCTGGTGCGGCGTTCTGCTGCTGGGGCTCAACATGGGTATCATGGCGACGCTTGATCTACCCTATGTCGCGCGCGCCGGCCTTGTGGTGGCGGTTGTGGCACCTGTCTCGGTGGCGCTCGGACTGCCGTTTCCCTTGGGGCTCAGCCGCGCCGGCGCCGGCGGGTTCATGCCCTGGGCCTGGGGCCTCAATGGCGCGTTCTCTGTGGTATCCACGCCACTCGCCAACCTCATTGCGTTGCAATCCGGATACAGCACGGTTCTTCAATCGGCGCTGGCGTTGTATCTGGTGGCCAACATCGTCTTTCCTCGAGTCCGAGAGCCAGCACGACCATGAACGAATTTTCCCGCCGCATGCTTCTCGCCGGCGCCGGCGCCGGATTGCTGACCCGCCCCGCGCTCGCCGCCCCGGTGGCCGCCCCGGTGGCCGCCCCGGTGGCCGCCCCGATGGCCTCCGCGGGCGCTTCCGGCACCTGGAACCGCGAAGCGTTCTTGGACGCGATGGCGAAGTCGGGCCGCCCGACCGAGATCAGCGAGGCCTCGTTTCAGGCGATCCAGGCGCGCAAGCCCATGATGATGAAGCGCATTGAGCAATACCTGAAGGAGAAGCTCGGCTCCGCCGATCCCGCCGTGTTGGCCGCCTTTCAGGACCTGCCGCGCGATTATTATCATTACCTCTACGATGCCAGGAAATCCTCCGCCTACGAGGCGTATGACGAGGCCGCCAAGCCCTGGGTGATCGGCTACGGCTCGGTGCTGTCGGATTATCTGGGGCAGGCCTACATGACCCAGGTCGCCAAGCCCCAGCCGGGCGAGACCAGCCTTGAGATCGGCACCGGCAGCGGCTTTCAAAGCTCGGTGCTCAGCCGAATCGTGGGCAAGGCGTATTCCATCGAGATCATCGAGCCCGTCGGCAAGGCCGTTGCCAAGATCTTCGCCCCGATCGGCCTTGACAACATCGAGACTCGCGTTGGTGACGGGTATTACGGCTGGCCCGAGGTTACTGGCGGGTTTGACATCATCATCGTGACCTGCACCGCGCAATACGTGCCGAAAACCTTCTTCGAGCAGATGAAGCCCGGCGCCCGCTTGCTGATCCCGATCGGCCAGCCCTTCAAGCGGGGTCATATCCTTTACGTCTACACAAAGGATGCAGACGGCAAGATCCATTCGCGCCGCGACATCGGCATGTATTTCATCCCGTTCAAAGGCCAGATGGAAAAAACCCCCGCACCGGCGAACACGCCGACCTGACGCGCTATCGTGGCCGATTCACCTATTTGTGATGACGTCAAACTGGGCTAAGACCGTCTGAACAATGACCCGAAAGGGTCACATTCGGGAGGGTTCGTGCCATGATCATCACACGTCGCCAGATCGGAGCGGCCATTCTGTCAGCCCCGGCGGTGCTCGCCTCACGCACCGGCCACGCCGCGGTGCGTACCCTGAAGATCAGTCACCAGTTCCCGGGCGGCACGATCACCCAAGGCGATTTCCGCGACCGCCTGGTTCGCGTCTTCGCCCGCGACGTCGCGGCTGCCACGAACGGTGAGTTGGCGTTCGAGATCTATCCCGGCTCCTCGCTGATGAAGACGGTGGCGCAATTCTCCGGCCTGCGTCGCGGCGCGCTCGATTTCACGCTGTATCCGTTGGCCTATGCCGGCGGCGAGGTGCCGGAGGTGAATATCGGCCTGATGCCGAGCCTCGTGTCCACCTACGCCCAGGGCATGGCGTGGAAGACCTCCAAGATCGGCCAGGATCTGACTGCGGTGCTCGACAAGCGCGGTGTGAAGATCCTCACGTGGATCTGGCAGGCCGGCGGTGTCGCAAGCAGGGCGGGGCAGGTGGTTGCCCCCACGGACACCAAGGGCCTCAAGATCCGCGGCGGCTCGCGTGAGATGGACCTGCTGCTGAAGGCTGCCGGCGGGATCATCTCCTCCGTCCCGTCTGACGAGATCTATGCCGCCATGCAGACTGGCTCGCTCGATGCCGCGGTGACGTCCTCCACCTCGCTCATCAGCTTCCGTCTCCAGGAGATCTCCAAGAACGTCACGACCGGGCGCCAGGGCAGCTTCTGGTTCATGCTGGAGCCGCTGCTGATGTCGAAGTCGATCTTCGACAGCCTGCCTGGCCCGCACCAGCAGGCGATCCTCAAGGTGGGTGCCGACCTGGAAGCCTATGCCCTGACATCCGCCATGGCCGACGATCAAAGCCTGGCCGACATCTTCGGCAAGGCGTCCGTCAAGGTGGCTGATTTCAATGCGGACGTGCTGGGCCAGTGGCGTGCGATCGCCCAGGCCACTGCCTGGCAGGATTACGCCAACCGTTCGCCCGCCTGCGCCGAGTTGCTGAAGCTGGCCGAGGCCATGGCGTGAGTGCTCACGCCGAACTCGATCTGATCGCAGATGTGGCGACCCCGTCCGGACTGATGGGGACGCTGCAGCTTGTGGTGGATGGGCTGAACA
Organism: uncultured Rhodospirillales bacterium; assembly: GCA_903873995.1. Lineage (GTDB taxonomy): Bacteria > Pseudomonadota > Alphaproteobacteria > Acetobacterales > Acetobacteraceae > CAIQQQ01. Next base: position 7,178 of record CAIQQQ010000237.1, on the reverse strand, counting down.
ACCTGCTTGCCGTGCTGTCGGCTATCGCGATCGGTGCCGCCGGGCTGATCCTCACCTGGGAGGTGATCGGCCGCTATCTGCTGGCGATCCCGTCCGACTGGCAGGACGAATCGGCGGTGTTCCTGCTGGTCGGCGCCACCTTCCTCTCTGCCGCCTGGACACAGCGCCGTCGTGGCCATGTCGGGATCGACGCATTGTCGTTGATCCTACCGGAGGCCGTCGATCGCGTGCGGCGCGTTCTGGCCGATCTGGCCTCCGCCATCTTCTGCGGCTTCTTCGCCTGGAAAAGCTTCCAGATGCTCGCCGAGGTGTGGGAGGAGGGACAGACCACACCCTCCGCCCTCGGCGCGCCGCTTTGGATCCCTTATGCGTGCATGACCGCGGGGATGGCGCTGCTGACATTGCAGCTGTTGCTTCAGGTTCCGGGCCACGGCCGCAAAACACCATGACCGCGCTCCAGCTGGGCCTGCTGTACGGCGGCGCCACCATTGCTGCCCTGTTCTCCGGCATTCCGATCGCCTTCGCTCTCGGTGGCGTTGCGACGATCTTCATGTTCGCCTTCATGCCCGGCGGCGCGCTGGATACGATCGCGCAGAACGTGTTCGAGGAGCTGGCCAGCATCACCTTGCTGACCATCCCGCTGTTCATCCTCAAAGGTGCGGCCATTGGCAAATCCCGCGCCGGCAAGGATCTGTATGACGCCCTGCACACCTGGCTCGGCCGCGTGCCGGGCGGGCTCGGTGTGGCCGTCGTGCTGGCCTGCGGTCTGTTCGCTGCAATGGCGGGATCGAGCCCGGCAACCTGCTCGGCGATCGGCAGCTCCGGTATTCCCGAGATGCGCAAACGTGGCTATTCGCCCGGCTTCGCGGCCGGCCTTGTGGCCGCCGGCGGCACTTTGGGCATCCTCCTGCCACCCTCCATCGTGCTGATCCTCTACGCCGTCGCGTCGCAGCAATCGCTTGGCCGCCTGTTCCTGGCGGGGCTCGGTCCCGGTGTGCTGCTCGTCGTCCTGTTCGCCAGTTTCGCCGTGTTCCAATGGGGCCGCGAGCACAGCAAGGCCGAAAAGATCGCAGCCAGCGGCGGCGCGCGCAGCCCGATCCTGGCGGACGAGCATTTCACGCTGTCGCAACGGCTGACCGCACTTCCGCGCGTGCTGCCGTTTCTCGTGCTGCTGACCGGCGTGATGGTCGCCCTCTATGGCGGTTTCGCAACGCCCTCCGAGACGGCGGGTCTCGGTGCCGTCATGGCGCTCGCCCTCATTGCGGTCGTCTATGGCGCCTGGCGCCTGTCGGACCTCAAGCCGATCTTCATCGGCACGCTGGGGGAGAGCGGCATGCTGCTCATGATCATCGGCATGAGCCTGCTGTACAGCTACGTGATGAGCTATCTGCACATCAGCCAGTCCGCAGCCCAGGCGATCGTGGCCCTGCATCTGTCGAAATGGCTGCTGCTGACGGCCATCCTGCTGATGGTTGTAGTGCTCGGCTTCTTTCTGCCGCCTGTCTCGATCATTCTGATGACCGCGCCGATAATTCTGCCGCCGCTGACCGCAGCGGGCTTCGATCTGGTGTGGTTCGGCGTTGTGATGGCGGTTGTCATGGAAATGGGGCTGATCCATCCCCCGGTGGGGCTCAACATCTTTGTCATCAATCGCATCGCCCCGGATATCGGCCTTGGGCAGGTGATTCGCGGCACCATCCCGTTCGTGGTGCTGATGGCGATCGGCGTCGTGATCTTGTCGCTGGTGCCGGGCATTGCGATGTGGCTGCCGGATGCCGTCTATGGAGGGCCTAAATGATGCGGTTGATCGCGCTGCTTCTGCTTCTGTCCACCCAGGTTCACGCCGGTGAGGTGCTGGATCGTATCCGCGCCACCGGCACGCTGCGCATAGGCACCACCGGCGACTACAAGCCGTTCAGCTTTCGCGCGGCCGATGGCAGCTATTCCGGCGCCGACATCGACATGGTGGGACGGCTCGCCGCGCGCCTCGGCGTGAAGCTCGTGTTCGTGCCGACCGTTTGGGCCAAGCTCAATGCCGACTATGCGGCCAACGCGTTCGACATCGCTGTGGGCGGCGTGACCAACCTGCCGCCCCGCGCCGCCATTGGGCCGTTCGCGCGGACCCTTTACGTGGACGGCAAGCGCCCGATCGCGCGCTGCGCCGATGCCGGGCGCTTCACCGATATCGCTTCGATCAACCGGCCGGACGTGCGTGTGGTGGTCAATCCGGGCGCTAGCAACGAGGAGTTTGCCCGCAAGAACTTCCCGCAGGCGCAGCTTGCCGTGCATGCCGACAACGCCACCGTGTTCCGGGAGATCGCGGCCAACCGCGCCGACGTGATGGTGACGGACGGCATCGAGGTCGATCACCAGGCCTTCCTCAACAAGGGCGTGCTTTGCCCCACCAAGGTGGACGCACCGTTCACGCATCTGGAGAAGGCCTATTGGGTTCGCCCCGATCCGGCGTTCCAGGCGGAGGTCGATGCCTGGCTGGCGTCCGAAATCGCGTCCGGTGGCTGGCAGCGCACGCTTGAGACCGCGCTCGCCGCGCCGTAGCGCCGGTTTGAACCGTTCTTTGTAACGATCGTGTCCTGATGCTGTCAGCTCGGTAACGACGGCCCTCCGTTGTGCCGAACTTGCGTGCGTAACCCGATCATCATGTGACAGCGCGACAACATCGCCACATGGTCCGGACGAGCGATGTCAGGAGCCTGTTGCATGACCAGTCCTTTGCCGCTGCGCCGCCCGGCCGATTTCAACCGCGCCATCGGCCTCGTGCTGCAGGGCGGCGGCGCACTCGGCAGCTATCAGGCCGGCGTCTATGAGGCGCTGGCAGCTGCGGACTACCTGCCGGACTGGGTGGCCGGCATCTCGATCGGCGCGATCAACGCGGCGCTGATCGCCGGCAACCCGCCCGAGACACGCGTTTCGCAAATGCGCAAATTCTGGGAGGAGGTCACGGCCAGCACCGCCGGCTGGCCGATGCAGCCAGGGCTGCTCGATGACGTGCAGCGCAAGGCCGGGGCGCTTGGCGCGCTGCTGTTCGGACAGCCCGGCTTCTTCGCGCCGCGCCCGCCGGTTCCGTGGACCAAGGGCCACGCCACGCCCAGTTTCTACTCCACCGACGCCCTGCGCAGCACGCTCGTGCGTCTCGTCGATTTTGAGCGGATCAATGCCCGCCAGATCCGCTTCAGCGTCGGCGCCGTGAATGTGCGCACCGGACGCTTTGCCTATTTCGACAATCACAACCCCCGCACCGGCAAGATCCGCCCTGAGCACGTGATGGCCAGCGGCGCGCTGCCGCCCGGCTTTCCCGCCGTCGAGATCGATGGCGAGTGCTACTGGGATGGCGGCCTGATCTCCAACACGCCCTTGCGCTATCTGCTGGAGACCACGCCGCGCACCAGCCGCCTGACCTTCCAGGTCGATCTGTTCCAGGCCTACGGTCCGCTGCCCAACACGCTCGACGCGGTGGCCGAGCGCGAAAAGGATATCCGCTTCGCGAGCCGCACCCGTCAGGCGACCGAGAATTTCGAGCAGCTGCACAATGTCCGCTCGCAGGTCCACAAGCTGTGGGACATCCTGCCCGAGGAGATCCGCAAGCTGCCCCAGGCCCGCTTCATGGAGGAGCTGGCGTGCGTGACCGAGATGGACATCGTTCAGCTCATCTATCGCCCCTTCGCTGCCCAGGGCTCCTCCAAGGATTACGAGTTCAGCCGGGTCACGATGCGGGACCGTTGGGACCAGGGGCGCAACGATGCGATGGCGACGCTGCGGATATCACCGTGGCTGGTGCCCGTCCCGCAAGAGGTGGGCACACGCGTGTTCGACGTGCTGCACGATGTCTACGTGAAAGAAGCCGGCATCATCCTGGGGAACTGATCTCATGACCATCGACGAAGTGAAGAAACAGGCCTTTGCCATGCCGCTCACGAGCCCGGCCTTTCCGCCTGGCCCGTATCGTTTCATCAATCGCGAATATCTGATCATCACCTACCGCACCACGCCGGAAGCGATCGCACGCGTGCTGCCGGCCCCGCTGGTGGCGCCGGAGCCGCTGGTGAAATACGAGTTTATCCGCATGCCGGACAGCACCGGCTTTGGCAACTACACCGAAAGCGGCCAGGTGATACCGGTCGAGTTCAACGGTGAGCACGGCAGCTACACCCATGCCATGTTCCTCGACGACGAGCCGCCGATCGCCGGCGGGCGCGAATTGTGGGGCTTTCCCAAGAAGCTCGCCAACCCCACCCTCGGCGTCTCGGCCGACACGTTGATCGGCACGCTCGACTATGGCCCGATCCGCGTTGCCACCGGCACGATGGGCTATAAATACAAGTCGCTCGATCACGATGCCGTGGTCAAATCGCTCCAGGCGCCCGGTTTCCTGCTCAAGATCATCCCGCATGTGGACGGCACGCCGCGCATCTGCGAACTGGTGCGCTACACCCTGGGAGACATCACGCTGAAGGGCGCCTGGACTGGCCCCGCAGCGCTCGATCTTGCCGTCCACGCCCTGGCCCCCGTCGCCGAACTGCCGGTGCTCGAGGTCGTCTCCGGGGTCCACCTGATCGCCGATCTCACGCTTGAGCTCGGCACAGTCGTTCACGACTATCTCGCATCGTAAGGGAGTCCTTCCATGGCACAGCTGCTCGACAAGGTTGCAATCGTCACCGGTGCTGCCAGCGGCATCGGGCGTGAGATCGCCCACCGCTTCGGCCGCGAAGGCGCGATCGTCGTGATCGCCGATCTCCGCCTCGAAACCGCGCAGGATACCGCTGACCATTTCGCCGCCGAAGGCATCAAGGCGATGGCGGTGGCGATGGATGTCAGCGATGAAGACGCCGTCAACGCCGGTGTCGCCGCCGTGGTCACCGCCTATGGCCGCGTCGATATCCTCGTCTCCAACGCCGGCATCCAGATCGTCCATCCGATCGAGGACTACCCGTTCTCCGACTGGAAGAAGATGATGGCTATCCACCTCGATGGCGCGTTCCTGACCACCAAGGCCTGCATCAAGTCGATGTACGCGACCGGCGGCGGCTCGATCATCTATATCGGCTCGGTGCACTCCAAAGAGGCCTCAGTGCTGAAATCCGCCTACGTCACCGCGAAGCACGGGCTGCTTGGGCTATGCAAGGTGGTGGCCAAGGAAGGGGCGAAGCACAACGTCCGCGCCAACGTCGTCTGCCCCGGCTTCGTCCGCACCCCGCTCGTGGAAAAACAGATCCCCGAGCAGGCCAAGGCCCTTGGCATCACCGAGGAAGACGTCATCAAGAACGTGATGCTGAAGGAAACCGTGGACGGCGAATTCACCACCGTGGACGACGTCGCTGAAGCCACTCTCTTCTTCGCCGCCAGCAAAACCAACGCCCTGACCGGACAGTCACTCGTCGTGAGCCATGGGTGGTTCATGGAGTGACAGGAAGGCCAGGGCAGAGCCCTGGCCTTTCTCTCTCTCTCCACGCACCACTCACCGCTCGCGGCGGGTGGCGCTGTCGTGCCAGCGGTGGAGGATGAGCCAGGAGAGGGTGGCGAAGCTGGCGAAGATGAGGATGCCGGTGAGGGAGAGCAGGACGAGGCCGGCGTACATTCTGGGGATATCGAGGCGGTAGCTGCTTTCGAGGATGCGGTAGGCGAGGCCGGTGCCGGCGGTTGCGGTGCCGGCGGCGAATTCGGCGACGACGGCGCCGATGAGGCTGAGGCCGCCGGCGATTTTCAGGCCGCCGAGGAAGTAGGGCATGGCGTTGGGGATGCGCAGGTACCAGAGGGTTTGCCAGCGTTTGGCGCGGTAGAGCTGCATCAGATCGAGGAAGTTCGGGTCGGTGGAGTTGAGGCCGAGGGTGGTGTTGGACAGGATGGGGAAGAACGCCACGATCCAGGCGCAGATGAGCAGCGCGAGTTCGGTGTTGGGCACGTAGATCAGGATCAGCGGCGCGATCGCGACGATGGGCGTGACTTGCAGGATGACGGCGAAGGGGAAGAGGCTCGCTTCGATCCATTTCGATTGGGCGAAGAGGATGGCGAGGCCGCCGCCGCCGATGACGGCTGCGGCGAGGGCTGCGAAGGTGACGCCGAGGGTGACGAGCAGGCTGTCGGAGAGTGTGTCCCAATCCTCCCACAGGCGTTCGGCGATGCGGATGGGGCCGGGCAGGATATAGACCGGTATCTGCTCGATGCGGACGAACGCCTCCCAGCCGGCGAGGAACAGGAGGCCGACGAGGATCGGCAGTGCGGCTTGGACGAGTTTTGCGCGATCAGTGGTCATGCTGGCCGCCCATCGCGTCTTTGAGGGCCTTTGAGACGATGCGACAGTGGTGGTTGTAGACCTCGCTGGTGCGGAAGGCTTCGGTGCGGGGGTAGGGAGCATCGATGGCGATATCGGCCACCACGCGGCCGGGCCGGGCGGCCATGACCAGGATGCGGTCTGACAGGAAGACGCTTTCGAAGACGCTGTGGGTGACGAAGCCGATGGTCAGGCGTTGGGCCGCCCAGACGGAGAGCAGGTCGTCGTTGAGGCGGGAGCGGGTGATCTCGTCCAGCGCTGCGAAGGGTTCGTCCATCAGCAGGAGGGAGGGGTGCGTGACGAGGGCGCGGGCGATGGAGACGCGCATTTTCATGCCGCCGGAGAGTTGGCGCGGATAGGAGCGTTCGAAGCCGGTGAGCCCCACGCGGGCGAGCGCATCGGCGATGCGCGGTTCGGCCTGGGCGCGGGTGAGACCGGCGAGGCGCAAGGGGAGGAACACGTTCCCCCACACTGTGCGCCACGGCATCAGGGTCGGCTCCTGGAACACGAAGCCGAGTTCCGGCCGCCCGCGATCCCACGTGACGGAGCCGGTGCTGGGCGCGGTGAGCCCCGCGATCATCCGCAGCGCCGTGGATTTGCCGCACCCGGAGGGGCCGAGCAGCGATGTGAAGCTGCCGCAGCGCAGTTCCAGATCGAGACCGGCGATGGCCGCTGTGCCGTTGGAGAACGTCTTGCTCACCTTCTCCAGGTGCACCAGCGGCGGGGCGTTCGTGACGGTGTCCATCGACGCTTTCAAGCACGCGGCCTGTGGCAACAACAGGGGCGAGGGCGGATTACTTCGGTTTTGCGTCCAGACCGTAGCCCTGGTTCACGAACCGTGTGGTGTAGGCCTTCGTCACATCCACGGTCTTGGGGTAGAGCCCGGCGTCGG
>CAIQQQ010000236.1 GCA_903873995.1 uncultured Rhodospirillales bacterium | reverse complement strand
CGGCCGGAGGACGTGGCGGAGGCAAAGGAGATCGCCGCCGGCCGCGCCTGGATCATGACCAAGGTGGACAAGCCTCAGGCGCTCGACAATCTCGACGAGATTCTGGCGCTATCGGACGCCGTGATGGTCGCGCGCGGCGATCTCGGCGTGGAGCTGCCGCCGGAGGATGTGCCGCTGGCACAAAAGCGCATCATCCGCGCCGCCCGCGCGCTGGGCCGCCCGGTGGTGGTCGCCACCCAGATGCTGGAAAGCATGATCACCGCCCCCGCCCCCACCCGCGCCGAGGCGTCAGACGTCGCAACGGCGGTGTATGACGGTGCGGACGCGGTCATGCTGTCGGCCGAGACCGCCGCCGGACAATACCCCTACGAGGCGGTGAACATGATGGACCGCATTATCGCCCGCGTGGAGCAGGACGGGGACTGGCGTGCCGGCATCGAACGGTCACGCCCGGCGCCGGAGCATTCCGTGGCGGACGCGATCACGGCCGCGGCCCGGCAGGTGGCCCACACCGTCGGCGCCAAGGCGATCTGTGGTTTCACGATGTCCGGCAGCACGGCCTTGCGCGCGGCGCGCGAGCGTCCGCAGGCGCCGGTGATCGGCCTCACCCCGTCTGAGCAGACGGCGCGCCGCCTCGCCGTTGTCTGGGGCGTGCATGCCTGTGTCACCGCCGAGGCCCACAGCATGACCGAGACCGTCAACCGTGCCCTGCGCATGGCCCAGGGCGAGGGCTTTGCGTCCCACGGAGACGACGTGGTGGTCATCGCCGGCGTCCCGTTCGGCCAACCCGGCACGACCAACGCGCTGCGTGTGGCCAAGATCAAATAGCCCACGCGCTGAGCCTGTCTCAGAAGGCGTCCGGGCTCGCCTGAGCGCCTCAGCAGAGAGCCTCAGCCGTGGTTGTCGGGCGCGTGGCGGAGATGCCACAGCCGCTCATGTGCGGCCACGAGGCTCTCCATGCTGCGGCGGCGGCTGCCGTCTGGCGTGACCGTGCGGCGCGTCAGCATCATCTCCAGCACCCGCAGGAGCTGGTCTGCCACATCGAAATCAGCCTGGTCGCAGGCACCGTGAAACGCGATCAGGATCTTGTCCGACAGGCGGCGGCTGTAGCGCGGCGTGATCGTGGGAACCGCGGTCCGCACGCCCACCTCCTGCTCCGCGTCGTGGTTCTCGACACTGGATGGCACAGCGTTCGGGGTCACTATAGGGGCGGGAAACTTCAGCGTCACGGCGCGGGGGTGAAACATCGAGGCTTCGCTCATGATGCGGTGATCCTTTTGCGTAAAGCGTCGGCAATGTCCTGTCCGGTGGTGCCCTGCTTGAACAGCGCACTCAACTTTCCGTCAGGTCCCATGAGATAGATGAACGAGGAATGATCCATCAAATACCCAGATGAATCCTTAGGCGTCACTTTCGCGTAGTAGACGCGATAGGCCTTCGCGACCGAAGCGATCTGCTCTGGCGTGCCCGTCAGTCCGATCAGGCGAGAATCGAACAGCTTGGTGTAGTCAGACAGAGCCTGGCCGTGGTCACGCTCAGGGTCGATCGTGATGAACACGGGTGCGACTCGATCGGCGAGGCCACCCAACGGATCGAGGCTGGAGACCATGGTCTGCAACTCGGTTGGGCAGATATCGGGGCAGTAGCTGTAGCCGAAATAGACCAGCATCCAACGGCCGCGGAAATTGGCGTCGGTCACCGTCTGGCCTGTCGCGTTGGCCAATGTGAACGGTCCACCCACCTCGACACCGCCCGGCAGCACATGAGCCGCCTGCGCCACGGTGTCAGTGTTTCCGCGCAGCCAGATCGCGCCGGACGCAACAATCAGCGCGGCGATGGCGGCAACAGCGATCCAACGAATGAGGCGAAGCATGCACAATGGTTCCCAGCAGCGTCCCACATGTCTTAAGCGTGACACAGAGATCCGGCAAACCAAAAAAGCCGTTCAAAACGTCGATGAATAATCGTTTTTTGAGACGCGAACTGTCATTGAATGTCACGCTTTGCAAGTGAGGCGGGACGCCAGGGCATGACCCCGGCGTCCCCGTCCATCACTCGGCCGGGAACAGCCCGGCGGTGGGCTGCGCGGAGCTGAACGTGTTGCCGGCGAAGGCCTCTTCCCACGTGCCCTGCGTCGAGGCGCGCGAATACTCAGTCGAGCGGTTCTCAAAGAAGTTGGCGTGTTCCACGGCGTTGAGCATGTCGTCGAGCCACGGCAGCGGATTGCGCTCGACATGAAACAGAGGGTTCAGACCCAGCTGCGTCAACCGCCGGTCGGCGATGTAGCGGATATATGTCTTCACGTCCGCGGCATCGAGACCCTCGACCGAGCCCATCTCGAACGCGAGGTCGATGAACGCGTCCTCATGGTCCACGATCGTGGCGCACGCGATATACAACTCGCGGCGCAGCTCCTCGGTCCAGATCTCCGGGTTCTCCTGCACGAAGGTGCGGAACAGCCGGATCGCGGACAGGCAATGCAAGGTCTCGTCGCGCACCGACCAGGACACGATCTGCCCCATGCCCTTCATCTTCCCAAAGCGCGGGAAGTTCAACAGGATGGCAAACGACGCAAACAGCTGCAGCCCCTCGGTGAACGCGCCGAACGCCGCCAGCGTCTTGGCGATCTCATGCTTGCTGTCCGCCCGGAACGTCTGCATATAGTCGAACTTGTCCTTCATCTCCTTATATTTGAGGAAGGCCGTGTATTCGAGCTCCGGCATGCCGATGGTGTCGAGAAGGTGCGAGTAGGCGGCAATATGGATCGTCTCGGAATTGGAGAACGCCGATAGCATCATCAGCACTTCGGTGGGTTTGAACACCTGGCTATAATGCTTCATGTAGCAGTTGTTCACCTCGACGTCCGCCTGCGTGAAGAAGCGGAAAATCTGCGTGAGCAGGTTGCGCTCGCCGGCGGTGAGGTTTTTGTGCCAATCCTTCACATCGTCGGCGAGCGGCACCTCCTCCGGCAGCCAATGCACGCGCTGCTGCGTCAGCCAGGCCTCATAGGCCCAGGGATAGCGGAACGGCTTGTAGACCGGATTTTCGGTCAGAAGATCGAACCGCACCGGAGTCTCGTCCGGCGAATGGCGCATGCCGTCCATAGATATATGTCCTGTCTGGAAGTGCGATGCCGCATCGCCCTGGGATCTCAACCATAGCGAATGGGGATGGGAGTCGAAAGGCTCATTCAGCGAAAACCACAAAATATCGTGGGTTGAACTTTTTCAACCACAACATACGGTATGGGTATGGCCGAGTCTCAGGCCATCGCGCCGGTCGTGTGATGGGCCGTTCGGCAAAACGCGACGTAGCCCTGCCACCAGTCCGATGCGCCATCCGAAGCCAGACCATCCAGCAACCGCGCGCGATAATGCCGCGGTATCTCCGCCGTGATCTGCGTCTGCGCAGAAAGCGTCACCGCGCCAGACCATGGCGGGACAGGGTGCATCAGATTCGGGTGCAGATGATCCTCAACGTTCATCATGTCATAGAAATCGTGCCACCATGTCACGCCGTCGATGCGGGCGGCAATTGTCGCGGGCGCGGCGAGATGGCCGAGCAGCACCGGGAAGCTGTCCTGCTCCAGCGAGAACGCGATCTGGCAGACCGGCGGGGCCGCGATCTGCATCTGACACTCGCCCAGCCGGGCGCAAAGGCCGGTCGTGAAAACGAATCGGTCCTCGGTGAACAGAAAGCCGAACGCATCGCTTATCGCGCCT
>CAIQQQ010000235.1 GCA_903873995.1 uncultured Rhodospirillales bacterium | reverse complement strand
TAAAAAACATTTCACATGAAAATCACCGTCATTCATATGTGAATGACGTACATAAGATTCTGATTGAGATCAAAGATGCGACAGATATAGCCGGCATTGACCGGAGAATTTTGGACCGGGGAATTTGGCGCATGACCGATATTATTGTTGGAAGCGGCCTGGATGCGATCCTGCTCAACGTCTCGGAGGATGCATATCTTGGCGACGCGCAATTCACCGTCAGTGTCGACGGTCAACAGATCGGCGGAACGCTGACAGCAACCGCACTGCATGGCAGCGGGTCGGATCAGACCGTCCGGGTGCTCGGCACGTTCGGCCTGGGGCCCCATGTCGTCTCGGTTGCGTTCCTCAACGACCTCTATGCCTATTGGCTCACCGGGGACCGGAACCTCTATGTCGACAGCATCCAGGCAAACGGCATCAGCACTGCAGGCCAGGCGCTGTTCAGCAACGGCTCCGTCAGCTTCACGATCGGCGGCTTGTCGCTGTCCGTGTCGGACAGCGCCGGCCTGAATGCCGCGATCGCCCTCGCCGATCAGGCGAATGCCGGCGATTTCGTCATCCGGTTCGCCGGTGACATCACCGAGACCGCGGCGCTGTCAGCCGTCAATCTGCATGACGGCGTGACGCTGACCATCGACGGCAACGGCCACAGCCTCGATGGCGCCGGGACCTATCGAGGGCTGTTTGCCTATCGCGGGGCGCTCGCCGTGCAGGACCTTGCGATCAACGACATGGTGGCCTTGGGCGGCGCCGGCGGTTCCGCGGGCGGTGGCGGTGGGGCTGGTCTGGGTGGCGGGTTGTTTGTGGCGGGGACCAACGGCCTCCTGGCGTCTGGGGCGAGTGTCGCGCTCCTCGATGTCTCGTTCAGCAACGACCGGGCGGTGGGTGGGGCGGGAAACGCTGGCGGCGGGTTCTATCAAGGCCATTACGGTGCGGGCAGCGGTTTCGGTGGCGGCGGCGGACTGGGCGGCAATGGCGGGACCTATTCTCTGAGCGGCGGCGGCGGCGGTGGCGTCGGCGGCGCAGGTGGCACGGGCGGCAATGGCGCGCCGGGTATCGTGTCGGGGGCGCTTGGCGGCGGGGCCGGCTTCGCCCAGCCCACTCCCCTTCCGCCCATTCTGACGCCAGGCGGCGCCGCGGGCGGCGGGGGCGGCGGAGGTGCCAGCGGGTCGATCGGCGGAAACGGCGGTGGCGGCGGGATCGGTGGCACCGATGCGACGGCCACCAAGGCAGGTGATGGCGGGTTTGGCGGCGGGGGTGGCGGGAGCTACGGACAGGCCAGCGGCAATGGCGGGTTCGGTGGTGGCGGCGGCGGTTCGGCCGGCAATGGCGGGTTCGGCGGCGGCGGGGCCAGCACGGGGGTTGGCGGGTTCGGTGCCGGGTCCGGGGCGACAGCGCCTGCTGATTATTCCCCGTATTACGGCGCCGGCGGCGGGTTGGGGGCAGGCGGTGGCGTGTTTGTGCAGCAGGGCGGATTGCTGTCCATCAGCGGCGGGTCGATCAGCGGTGGCGCTGCAACGGGAGGCGCTGGTGGCGCAATCCCGAGCGAGGCGTCAACCCCAGCAAGCCGCAACGGTCTCGGCCTGGGGTCTGGCATCTTTCTGCAAGGCGGCCAGACCCTGTCGCTCAGCGGGTCGTTGGCACACCGCCTGGTGGTGTCGGATGTGATCGCAGACCAGGTTGGCTCTGGCGGCGGGGCCGGCGGCGGCGCTGGCGTTGCCATCTCCGTCGCCCATTCTGACGGCGTCGTGCTGGCCGCAAGCAACACCTATTCGGGCGGCACCTATCTTTTTGAGGCGACGTTGACGCTGGCTGCGGCCAATGCGGCCGGCAGCGGCGCCATCACCTTTGTCTACCGCACCTCATCGACCTTGAGGGTTGAGCAGGGGGCCCTGCTCAACACGTTGGTTGGGTTCGGGGCCAACGATCCGTCCGGCCAGGGCATCTATGATCCCGACAAGCTCGATCTCGCAACGCTGACCTATGACCCGCTCTCGAGCGCCATGATCAACGGCCACGACCTGTCGATCACCTCCGGCGGTGTCACGCAGCATGTGACCCTGGCCGGCGACATGGTGAGCCAGATGCAGTTTCAGACCGCGCCGGACGGGACCGGCGGTGTCCTGGTGACGCAACACGGCTGGCTGCCCCCGCACGGTGGCGGACCCGATACGATTGGACTTTCGATCTCCGAGGATGCCTATCTGGGCGACGCGCAGTTCACCGTCAGCGTCAACGGTGTCCAGATCGGGGGGATCCAGACCGCGACCGCCTCGCACAGCAGCGGTCAAAGCAATCCCGTCTCCGTCAATGGCAGTTTCGGCGCTGGCCCCCGCACCGTCACCGTCAATTTCCTGAACGACCGGTATGACGGAACGCCCGCCACCGATCGCAACCTCTATGTCGACAGCATCACCAACAACGGAACCGTAAGCCTGACCGCCGCCGCCCTGCTCAGCGCCGGACCCAGAACCTTCGACCTGCCCGCGCCGCCACCGCCACCTGTGCCAGCAGGCACCACAATCGGAACTGGCCCGGACAGCATCGGTCTGCAGATCTCCGAGGATGCCTACGCCGCGGGCGGTGCCAACGATGCCTTGTTCACCGTCGGCGTCGATGGCGCCCAGATCGGCGGCATCCAGACCGCGATGGCGTCGCACGCGGCTGGGCAGACCCAAGGCTTCACCGTTTTCGGCAGCTTTGGCAGCGGACCGCACACCGTCGCGATCAATTTCCTTAACGACGCTTATGGCGGAACGCCCACCACCGATCGCAACCTCTATGTCGATGCGGTCACCAGCAACGGGGTCACGTCCGCGTTCCATGCCGCGCTGTTAAGCCAGGGCAGTTACACCTTCACCGTCTGAATATCAGCCCGTGCACCGGCATTGAGCCAAAGCCCGACCAAGCGGCGCATCGCAGAACGCAAGGCGGTCGAGACCATCGAAGAGTCCCCGCCAATCAAACCCAAGGATGCCCAATTCAGCGACCAGCATGCGCGATGTCCTGCGTCCCTCGCACGATCCAACGCCGCAGGCAGGCAGCGTGATCACCCAGGATCGCCGTGTGTGATCTCGCCGAACGCAGCGGATCTCTTCAGGCAGCTCGTCGTCAGATCAAATGGGAACCCGCCCGAGATCAGCGAGCAGGCCTCATACCTCCTTTCAGTCGTGCTCCCGCGCCAAGGGGTCGAGAACCGCATGACCACAGTGCCAATTCGAGTTTAATCGAATTGTTCTTGACGCCATCCGGCCAACCGCTATCCTTCGATTATCGCTGAAGTGTCGGAGGATCTATGGACGCCGCCGCCACCATCGCAGCCCTCGGTGCCCTCGCGCACGACACGCGCCTTGCGGTGTTCCGCCTGCTTGTCGAACGCGGGCCGGAGGGATTGCCGGCTGGCGCCATCGCCCACTCCGTGAACCTCGCCCCCTCGTCCCTCAGCTTTCATCTACAGCTCCTCACCCAGGCCCACCTGATCACCCAGCGCAGGCTCGGCCGCCAGCTCATCTACGCCGCCCAGTTCGAAACCATGACCGCCCTGGTCGCCTACCTCACCGAGAACTGCTGCGGCGGCCCCATCTGCGCAGCGATCTGCGCACCCGTCTGCGCTCCCGAACCCGAAAGGAAATCCGCATGAAACGCCTTCATGTCCACGTCTCCGTGGACAACCTCGCCCAGTCCATCGGCTTCTACAGCACGCTCTTCGCCGCCCCGCCGAGCATCGAAAAGCCCGACTACGCGAAATGGATGCTGGACGACCCGCGCGTGAACTTCGCCATCTCCACCCGCAGCGGCCAGTCAGGCCTCGACCATCTCGGCATCCAGGTCGAAACCCCGGAAGAACTCACCGAAGTCTACGCCCGCCTCGCCCAGGCAGACCGCCCCGTGCTCGAAGAAGGTGCGACCACCTGCTGCTACGCCAAATCCGAAAAATCCTGGATCGCCGACCCCCAGGGCCTGTCGTGGGAAACCTTCCTCACCTCCGGCGAAAGCACGATCTACGGCGACAGCGCCGATCTCGGGTCGATCCGGGTGGCGCAGCCGGCCGCCGGCGCATGTTGCGGGCCGAAGGCGGCCTGATGCCCGTCTTCGATCTCCCCCGCCGCCTCGCCGCCGAAACCCTTGGCACCGCCCTGCTGGTGGCAACCGTCGTGGGCTCCGGCATCATGGCCGAGACCCTGACGCATGACGTGGCCCTCGCCTTGCTGGGCAACACCATCGCCACCGGCGCCATGCTGGTGGTGCTGATCACGATCCTTGGCCCGATCTCCGGCGCCCATTTCAACCCGGCGGTGTCTCTCGTCTTCGCCGTGAAAGGCGCTATGACACCGCGCGAGGCCTTGCTTTACACGCTCGCCCAGATCATCGGCGGCGTGCTCGGCACCATCGTGGCGCATGCCATGTTCGCGCTCCCGCTGATCGACCTGTCGCTGAAAATCCGCACCGGCTTTCCGCAATGGTTCGCCGAGGCCGTGGCGACGTTCGGTCTGATCACCACCATCCTCGCTGGCGTCGCCTTCGCCCGAAGCGCGATCCCATGGCTGGTCGGCTGCTACATCACCGCCGCCTACTGGTTCACCGCCTCCACGTCGTTCGCGAACCCCGCGGTCGCCATCGCCCGCTCGCTGAGCAACACCTTCTCCGGCATCCGCCCCATCGATCTGCCGGGATTTATCGCAGCCCAGATCCTGGGCGCCCTGATCGCCACAGCCCTCGCCGCCTGGCTGCTGCGGCCCACGCTCAAGGAGCACGCATGACCGTCACGATCTACCACAACCCGTCCTGCGGCACGTCCCGCAACACGCTCGCCATGATCCGCGCCACCGGCGTGGAGCCCGTGGTGATCGAATACCTCAAGACCCCGCCACACCGCGCCACCCTGCTCGATCTTTTGGCCCGCGCCGGCCTCTCGGTCCGCCAGATCCTGCGCGAGAAAGGCACCCCCTACGCCGAGCTGAACCTCGCCGACCCCACCCTCACCGACGACCAACTGCTTGACGCGATCGCCGCCCACCCGATCCTGATGAACCGCCCCATCGTGGTCACGCCGAAGGGCGCAGCACTCTGCCGCCCGTCCGAGGCGGTGCTGCCCCTGCTGGACACGCCACTGTCCAAGGATTTCGTGAAAGAGGACGGAGAGCGCGTGGCCAAGGCCTGATCCGGATGCAGACCACGCGGATCGTCCTCGCCCTCGGCACCACCCAAACCCTCGCTTGGGCCTCCAGCTACTACCTGCCCGCCATCCTCGCCGCTCCGATCGCAGCCTCGCTCGAGATATCGCCCAACGCCGTGTTCGCGGCGTTCTCGGCATCCTTGCTGCTCTCTGCGGCCGCAGGGCCGGCGGTGGGCCGGCGGATCGACAGAGACGGCGGGCGCGGCGTGCTC
>CAIQQQ010000234.1 GCA_903873995.1 uncultured Rhodospirillales bacterium | reverse complement strand
GCCGGCCTTGAGCATGCTGCCGGCGCCGTAGAACTCCAGCCGGTCGATGGCCATCGCGTCCGGCGGCAGCCAGAGGGTTTCGAGCAGGGACGCATCGAACTTGCCGGCGAAGGCGAGGTTGTGGATGGTGAGGATGCTCTTGGTGTCGGGCACGGCCCACCAGCGCAGATAGGCGGGGGCGAGGCCTGCCTGCCAGTCATGCGCGTGCACGATTTGCGGCCGCCAGCCGGGCAGGGCGCCGGAGGCGATGCGGGCGGCGGCGGCGGCGAGCGAGGCGAAGCGGAGCGGATTATCGGGCCAGTCCTGGCCCGCGGCGTCCCGATAAGGGCCGCCCTCGCGGGCGTAGAGGCCTGGCGCGTCCAGCACGATCGTATCGAGCCCGCCGATCTGCGCCTCCAGCAGCCTGGCCGGGCCGCAGGGGATGTCGTTCAAGGCTGTCGCGTTGACGTCGGCCACTGCGAGGGCCGCGATGATCGTGGTGTAGCCGGGCAGGAGGGTACGCATGCGCACGCCCTCCGGTGCCAGGGCCGCCGGCAGGGCACCCACGACATCGGCGAGCCCGCCGGTCTTGATCAGCGGATAGGCTTCTGATGCGACCTGCAGGACCTCGATCATCACGGATCGAGCCGGTCGATCATCGACTGCGTGATCAGGCAGACGCCGCCATCGGTGCGGCGGAACCGTTTGGCATCCAGAATGGGATCCTCGCCGATGACCAGCCCCTTGGGGATGCGGACGCCGCGATCGACGATCACCCGGCTGAGCCGCGCGCCCTGGGCGATGTCCACGCCCGGCAGGATCACCGCCTGGTCCACCGAGGCGTAGGAATGGACATGCACGTTGGTGAACAGCAACGTTTTGCGCAATGCTGCGCCGGAGACGATGCAGCCGCCGGAGACCAGCGAGGAGATGGCGCTGCCGCGGCGCCCGATCTCGTCATGGACGAACTTGGCCGGTGCGGTCATTTCGCCATACGTCCAGATCGGCCAGTCCTGATCGTAAAGATCCAGGTCGGGGACGATGTCGGTGAGGTCGATATTGGCCTCGTAATAAGCGTCCACCGTGCCGACATCGCGCCAGTACGGGGCGGCCTCGGCCTGGGACTTGATGCAGGAGCGGCCGAAGGGGTGGGCCATGGCCTTGCCGTTCTTCACAAGAAACGGAATGATCTCCTTGCCGAAATCATGCGAGGAGGTGGGGTCTGCGGCGTCCCTGCGCAGGATGTCGAACAGGAACTTCGTCTCGAACACGTAGATGCCCATGCTGGCCAGCGACTTGTCTGGATTGCCGGGCATGGGGGCGGGATTGGCGGGTTTTTCCTCGAACGCGATGATACGGTCGGTCTCGTCCACATGCATGACGCCGAAGCCGGTGGCCCAGGCGCGCGGCACCTCGATGCAGCCGATGGTGACGTCGGCCTGCGCCGTCACGTGCTGCTGCAGCATCTGTTCGTAATCCATCTTGTAGATGTGATCGCCAGCCAGCAGCACGATGTATTTGGTGTCGTAGCTCTCAATGATGTCGATGTTCTGGTACACGGCATCCGCAGTGCCGAGATACCATTGGTCTTCTGACACGCGCTGGCTGGCCGGCAGGATGTCGAAGCTTTCGTTGCGCTCCGGGCGGAAGAAGTTCCAGCCGCGCTGGAGATGGCGGATGAGGCTATGGGCCTTGTATTGGGTGGCGACCGCGATACGGCGGATGCCGGAGTTGAGGGCGTTGGACAGCGCGAAATCGATGATGCGCAGTTTGCCGCCGAAATAGACGGCCGGTTTGGCGCGGACATCGGTGAGTTCGCGCAGGCGGGTGCCGCGCCCGCCGGCGAGTACATAGGCCATGGCTTGACGCGCGATCGGACCGCCGGTGCTGGCTGCGGGGCTCATGGTCTCGCCTTCTGTTCTTGTCGGTATCTTGCTTGAAGCGCTGGCCTAAGTCATCAGCGCGGGCACGATTTCGTGACGAAGATACAGGGTCGCGAGCGGCGGCACGGTGATCGCGGCGGAGGCGGGAAAGCCGTGGGACGGCGTGTCCACAGCGGTGACCGTGCCGAGATTGCCGATCCCGCTGCCGCCATAGATCGCGGCGTCCGTGTTGAGGATCTCGTGCCAGATGCCGGCCTTGGGCAGGCCGATGCGATAGTTTTCGCGCGGGACGGGAGTGAAGTTGCACACGACGGCGACTGGCGGGTCGTGCGCGTCGCCCATCCGCAGCCAGGCATAGATCGAGTTGTCGCGGTCATCGCCGATGATCCAGCGAAAGCCCGCGGCCTCGCAGTCATTCACGTGCAGCGCCGGGGTCGTGCTGTAGAGCGCGTTCAGCTCGCGGACCAAAGATTGCAAGGCGGCGTGCGGAGCATATTGGAGCAGATGGAAATCGAGCGAGCGATCTGCGTTCCATTCGTCCCGCTGGCCGAACTCCTGGCCCATGAACAGCAGCTTCTTGCCGGGGTGGGCCCACATGAAGGCGTAATAGGCGCGGAGCGTCGCGAATTTCTGCCAGTCATCGCCGGGGATGCGCGACAGGAGCGAGCCTTTGCCATGGACGACCTCGTCATGGGACAGCGGCAGGACGTAGTTCTCGGAGAAGGCGTAGAGCAGGCCGAAGGTCATCTGGTCGTGGTGCCAGCGCCGGTGGACCGGCTCCTGCGAGAGATAGGCCAGCGTGTCGTTCATCCAGCCCATGTTCCACTTGAAGCCGAAGCCGAGGCCGCCGTGATGGACGGGGGCGGAGACGCCGGGCCAGGCGGTGCTTTCCTCGGCGACCATCATAACGCCGGGATAAAGACCGTAGGCGAGGGTGTTGACGTGGCGGAGGAAGGCGATGGCCTCGAGGTTGGCGTTGCCGCCATTTTGGTTGGGAAGCCATTCGCCCGGTTTGCGGGAGTAGTCGAGATACAGCATCGAGGCGACGGCATCGACTCCCAGGCCGTCGATATGGAAACGATCGAGCCAGGCGAGCGCGCTGGCGGCCAGCGTGCCGGCAACCTCGGTGCGGCCGAAATTGTAGATCGCGGTGTTCCAGTCGGGGTGGAAACCCTTGCGGCTGTCCTGGTGTTCGTAAAGCGCGGTGCCGTCAAAATGGGCGAGGCCGTGGGCGTCTGTGGGGAAATGGGCGGGAACCCAGTCCACAAGGACGCCGAGGCCGGCGGCGTGGGCGCGGTCGATGAGGCGGGCGAAGCCGTCCGGATCGCCGAAGCGGCGCGTGGGCGCGAAGAGGCCGATGGGCTGGTAGCCCCAGCTTGCATCGAGCGGGTGTTCGCTGACCGGGAGGAACTGGAGGTGGGTGAAGCCGAGATCCTTGGCGTAGGGGATCAGGCGGTCGGCCAGCTCGTCATAGGTGAGGAAGCGGTTGGCCTCGCCACGCTGCCAGGAGCCGAGATGGACCTCGTAGATGGAGATGGGGGCGCGGCGCTGGTCGGCCTTCGGGCGGGCTTCGAGCCAGGGATCGTCGGTCCAGGTATGGGCTAGGGGGCCTGCGACGACGGAGGCGGTGGAGGGGCGGAGTTCGGCGAGCTGGCCGACGGGATCCGCCTTTAGGGGAAGGAGCGCGTTGTTGGCGCCGATGATCTCGTATTTGTAGACGGCGCCGGGGGCGAGGTCGGGGGCGAAGATCTCCCACACGCCGCTGTCGATGCGCAGGCGCATCTGGTGGCGGCGGCCGTCCCAGGCGTTGAAGTCTCCGACGACGGAGACGCGCTGGGCGCTGGGGGCCCAGACGGCGAAATGGATGCCGTTGACGCCCTCATGTGTGACGGGGTGGGCGCCGAGGCGGGCATAAAGGTGCTGGTGGGTGCCTTCGGCGAACAGGTAATCGTCCATCGGGCCGAGGACCGGGCCGAAGCGGTAGGGGTCTTCGAGCGACCAGGCGGCGTGGGCGTTTTCGGCTTCCAGGCGATAGGGGCGGCGTTCGGACCCTGGCGGGAGCAGGGTTTCGAACAGGCCGGCCGGGTCGCGCAGGGTGAGCTTGACGCCGGACGCGGCGAGGCGTTCGGCACCGGGCACGAAGGAGCGGATCACCAGGCCCTGCGGGGTTTCGTGCAGGCCCAGCAGGCCGAACGGGTCGGCGTGGCGGCCTTCCACCAGGGCCTTGACGGCCTCGGTGGTCGCCTGCCACGGGTGGAGCGGGGGTTGGAGCGGGGCGCCGGTCAGCTGGCGCTCGCGATATCGGTGTTCCAGATGTCGCGGGCGTAGTCGGCGATCGAGCGGTCTGATGAGAACCAGCCCATGCCGGCGGTGTTGATCACGCTGGAACGCCACCACGCGCTCGGCTCTTGCCAGCGTTTGGCGACGGCGCGCTGGGCCGTGCTGTAGCTGTCGAAATCGGCGCAGACCTGGAAATGGTCGTGGTAGGTCAATGCGTCCACCAGATCGCGGAAG
>CAIQQQ010000233.1 GCA_903873995.1 uncultured Rhodospirillales bacterium | reverse complement strand
GTGCCGCTGCTGCTGCTGCTGCTGCTGCTGCTGCTGCTGCTGCTGCTGCTGCTGCTGCTGCTGCTGCTGCTGCTGCTGCCGCTGCTTTTCTGTGCGTTTTTGGTCGCCGCTTGGGCGGTGGTGGTGGGGGTTCGAGGCCGGTCTGGCAGGGTTGTTTCCTCCCGCTTGAGCAACAGGCGCTGCTGGCGCCCCGCCAGCTGCCCCGTGTACACATCCAACGGCACCATCCGCCGCAGCTGGAAGGACAACTCGCTGTCCCGGCGCGTGCGCACCCCGACCACGAAGCTGTCCACACTGTTCACCTCCCAGAGGCGGTCCCCCCAGGACGCCGACATGGCCACGATTTGGTCGCCCACCTGCGTGTGTGATGTGGGTGAGGGAGAGAGGTGAGGGAGAGGGAGAGAGGTGAGGGAGAGGGGTGGGCGACAGCCGGGTGCGTCAGATGGGTTCGTCATGAGGAGGTGTTTGATAGATAGGCCTGCTCAGATGGGTTCGTCATGAGGAGGTGCTTGATAGACAGGCCTGCTCAGATGGGTTCGTCATGAGGAGGTGCTTGATAGATAGGCCTGCTCAGATGGGTTCGTCATGAGGAGGTGCTTGATAGATAGGCCTGCGCGGCGCACCTCGATGCGCCGGGATTTCGCCGCACTCAGGTCGGGTTTTAAGGACTGCACGAATACTGCGTGGTTGGGCCCCTCCACCACGTGCAGGCCGATCGGCCGCTTCAGCTTGACCGTCGTGGTGTACGGGACCTTGCGGGTGGGGGAGGCGGCCGATCTGTGTCTGTTCGATCCCGAGCGGGCCTGGCAGATCAACGTCGGGGCCTTGCCGGGCAAGGCGCAGAACACGCCCTTCGATGGCCGGGCTGTCGAAGGGCGCGTGGTTGGGACATGGAAGGCGGGGGTGCGGGTGTTCGGGTGATGGTGGTCTCGGCCTTCAGCCGATGATGGTGGTCTCGGCCTTCAGCCGATGGCCACCACGATCCGGTCCGTCATGGCGCAGGGATCGATCTCGATCGTCAGCGCGGAGACACGCGTGACCGGCATCCGGCGGCGCCCGACCCGGTGGATCTCGATGAGGCCGAATGCCTCGAGCTTGGCGAGCGTGCGCAGGAGATTGGGCTCGGCCCGGTCGGACAGGCGCGACAGCTCGGCCACCGAAGCGGGCTTGCTGTCACGGATCAGGCGCAGCAATTCGCGGTTGTCTGGCGTCAGGAGCCGGATCACCGCCTCGGCGGACTCAGCGCTGGGCAGAGCTGCATCGGGCGGTGCCGCGATCTCGCCGCGCGCCACCGCCCGCATCTCGCCGATCAGGGCCGCCAAGGTCTGGATCTTCATCAATCGTCTCCCGCTTCGTCGATCACGTCGTCCGCCACGCCGTGTGCCGCCAGAACGCGCCTTACATCCCGTTCGAAATCGGCCAGCAGCCGATCGACCGTCGTGAACGCATAGGGCGTTCCCGGATCGCCGCTGTTGCGGTGCCAATGGTCGTGGGTCTGACACAGCATGCGGTAGCGGCCCGGCCGGCCGATCTCATGTGCGTTGTCGTAGCCCAACAGACGCTGGCCGCCTGGCCCGTGCAGCGTGAACGAATACCGCAGGCCGTGCGGCCGTTGGGGTGTTCGCGGCACGCGCCGGATTTCGCACTTCAGCCAATATCCCTGCTCCAGATGATGGATCCGGCCGTGAAAGCTCAGCAGGAACTCCAAGGCATGTTCATCGTCTGACATGGCTCATACCCTATCTTGTGAGGATAACTCAAGTGGCGATTTCAGGGTGTGATCTTGCGGACCGCCCTGCGCCGGATCGTGAATTCCGGATCAATCGGAGGCGGCGCGCGCAAATTCGGCCGCGATCACGCGGCCTCGTGCGTGTCTTTCACGCCGGCGCGTGGGGCGAGGGGCAATCTCGCTTCCGCTCGATGCCGCCCCATCCTAATCTCCAGGCATGCATGATAAAGACGCACCCTTCCTTCTTTTGCTCACCGTGGCGCTCGCCTATCTGCTGGGTAGCATCCCGTTTGGCCTCCTGCTCACCCGCGCGGCAGGGCTGGGCGACATTCGCAAGATCGGCTCGGGCAGCATCGGTGCGACAAATGTGCTGCGCACGGGCAAGCGGGGGCTCGCGGCGGCGACGTTGTTGTTCGATGCCGCCAAGGGGGCGCTCGCGGTGGTGATGGGGTGGCGCGTATTTGGCCCGCTGGGCGTGCTGATCTGCGGGATCGCTGTGGTGGTGGGGCATATGTTTCCGGTCTGGCTGCGGTTTCGCGGCGGCAAGGGGGTGGCGACGGGGGTTGGCGTGCTGCTTGCGGCAAGTCCGGTTTCTGCTGCGGCGTCCTTTGCGGTGTGGCTGATCGTTGCGTGGCGGTATCGCTATTCCTCCGCAGCCTCGCTGGCGGCCTGCACGGCTGCCCCGTTCTTTGTGGCCCTGATCACTCGGGACGGCAGCCTGCTGGCCCTCGCGCTGGTTGTGGGAGGGCTGATGTGGTGGCGCCACGCCGCCAATCTGCGCCGGCTGATGGCGGGCACTGAGCCGCGCATCGGAGCGAAGTGAACGATCCGGTCCAGCAGCTGCGGCTTTCGCGCACGCCGGGTGTCGGGCCGATCCTTTACCGGCGGCTGTTGGCGAATTTTGGGACCGCCAGCGAGGCTCTCGCGGCCCTGCCTGATCTCGCGCGTCGCGCCGGGCGCGAGACGGGGCCGACAATTCCTTCCGCCAGCGCCGTCGTGCGGGAGATGCGCCAGGTCGCAGCCCTTGGTGGCCGCGTGATCTTTCTGGACGATCCAGACTATCCGGCGCTGCTGGCACAGCTTCCGGATGCGCCCCCGGCGATCTCGGTGCTGGGCGATCCGGCCTGTCTGACACGCCAGGCGGTCGCCATCGTCGGCAGCCGCAATGCCACCGTCAATGGAATGGCGATGGCCGAGGAGATGGCGGGCGAGCTGGCAGGGCAGGGGGTCGTGGTCGTGAGCGGCCTCGCGCGGGGGATCGATGCCGCCGCCCATCATGGCGCGCTGACCACGGGGCTCACGGTCGCCGCGATCGCCGGCGGGCTCGACCGGCCCTACCCGCCGGAGCATGCCGATTTGCAGGCGCGCATCGCCGAACGCGGCTGCGTGGTGGCGGAGGCGCCGCTGGGCACGGCGCCGCAGGCGCGGCATTTCCCGCGCCGTAACCGCGTCATCGCCGGTCTGTCGCTCGGCGTGGTCGTGGTCGAGGCGGCGTTGCAATCGGGCAGCCTGATCACGGCGCGTCTGGCCACCGAGGCGGGGCGGGACGTGTTCGCCGTGCCGGGCAGCCCTCGTGATCCCCGCGCCGCCGGCTGCAACCGGCTGCTGCGCGACGGTGCGATTCTGACCGAGCAGGCGGCGGACGTGATCGCCAATCTGGCTGGTGCCGACCGGATCACGCTGAATGTGTTGCCGCCCCATGGCCTCGCGGAGCCGCAGATTGCCATGGCATTCACCCCCGGCAGCGCGGCTTCAAGCCGTTCCGCCATCGCAGCCTTGCTCGGCCCGGCGCCGACGTTGGTTGACGATCTGGTCCGGCGCTGCCAACTCTCGCCACCTGAGGTCCAGGCGGCGCTGCTGGATCTTGAGCTGGCCGGCAGGGTGGAGCGGCTTTCGGGCAACCGGGTGGCGCTGCTCGATCCGGTCTGATCGATGATCAGCGCTGGGGAGATGTAAGGGAAGACCCGCCCGTTTCCCGAAGTAAAGACCGAGGACCTGGAATGCCGGACGTCGTCGTCGTCGAATCGCCCGCCAAGGCCAAGACCATCAACAAGTATCTCGGCAGCGGCTTCACCGTGCTGGCGAGCTTCGGCCATGTGCGCGACCTGCCGCCCAAGGATGGCAGTGTCCGGCCCGACGAGGATTTCGCGATGGACTGGGCGGCCGATGAGCGCGGCCAGCGCCAGATCACGGCGATCGCCAAGGCGATGAAGGGCACCAAGACGCTGTATCTCGCGACGGACCCGGATCGCGAGGGCGAGGCGATCTCCTGGCATGTCCGCGCCATGCTGGAGGACAAGAAGGCGCTGAAGGGTGTGGAGGTGCGACGCATCACCTTCAACGAGATCACCCGCAACGCGGTGCGCTACGCGATGGCGCATCCGCGCGAGCTCGACGTGCCGCTGATCGAGGCCTATCTGGCGCGCCGCGCGCTGGATTACCTGGTGGGCTTCACGCTCTCGCCGGTGCTGTGGCGCAAGCTGCCGGGCAGCCGCTCGGCCGGGCGTGTGCAATCGGTGGCGCTGCGGCTGATCTGCGAGCGTGAGGCCGAGATCGAGGTGTTCAAGACGCGCGAATACTGGAGCGTGGAGGCCGAGCTGAGCACCTTGGCCGGCGCCCCGTTCACGGCGCGGCTGACGCATCTGGACGGCAAGAAGCTCGACCAGTTCGACCTCAACACCCAGGCGCTGGCCGAGCGCGCGAAGACGCAGGTCGAGGCAGCGAAGCTCTCGGTCGCGACCGTCGAGCGCCGTCGTGTCAAGCGTAACCCGCCGCCGCCGTTTACCACCTCCACCTTGCAGCAGGACGCCTCGCGCAAGCTTGGCTTCGGCGCCCAGCAGATCATGCGCCTCGCCCAGGGGCTTTATGAGGGCGTGGAGATCGACGGCGATACTGTGGGTCTGATCACCTATATGCGAACCGACGGCGTGCAGATGTCCAAGGACGCGATCGCCGAGATCCGCACCCATGTCGGCGCGGAATTCGGCCCGCGCTATGTGCCGGCCGCCGCCCGCGAATACGCGACCAAGGCCAAGAACGCCCAGGAGGCGCACGAGGCGATCCGCCCCACCGATGTGCGCCGGACGCCCGAGGCCGTGGCACGCTACCTCAACCCCGAGCAGCGCCGGCTCTACGAGTTGGTGTGGAAGCGCGCCGTCGCCTCCCAGATGCAGTCCGCCGAGCTTGACCAGGTGGTGGTCGATCTCACCGAGAAGGGCACCGCCAAGGCGCCGGTGCTGCGCGCCAATGGCTCGATCGTGGCGTTTGACGGGTTTCTCAAGCTGTATCGCGAGGAGCGCGAGGAGAGCACTGACAAACCCGGCAAGGCCGAGGACGACGACAACCGCATGCTGCCGCCGATGGCCGAGGGCGATGCGACCAAGACCCGTGCCGTTGCGGCTGAGCAACACTTCACCCAGCCGCCGCCGCGCTATTCCGAGGCATCGCTGGTCAAGAAGATGGAGGAGCTCGGCATCGGAAGGCCCAGCACTTACGCCTCGATCCTGACGGTGCTGCAGGAGCGCAACTATGTGAAGCTGGACAAGCGGCGCTTCATCCCGGAGGACCGCGGACGGCTGGTGACCGCGTTCCTGACGAGTTTCTTTGAACGCTATGTCGACACCGGCTTCACGGCCTCCCTCGAAGAGCAACTCGACGACATCTCCGGCGGGCGGGCCGACTGGCGCGCTGTGCTGCGCGCGTTCTGGCGGGATTTCTCGGCGGCGATCGGCGAGACACGCGATCTCAAGATCTCGGACGTGATCGATGCGCTGGACCGCGATCTCGGCCCGCATTTCTTCCCGCAGGCCGAGGGCGGCGGCGATCCGCGGCTTTGCCCGTCCTGCCACAAGGGGCGGCTCGGGCTGAAGCTTGGCCGGCATGGCAGCTTCATCGGCTGCTCCAACTATCCGGACTGCCAGTTCACCCGCAGGCTCGCGGTGGAGGGTGCGGACGAGGAGGGGGCCGCCACCCTGAAGGAGGGGCTGCGCAATCTCGGCCGCCACCCGGCGACAGGCGAGGATGTCACGGTGCGGCGCGGCCCGTATGGCGTCTATGTCCAGCAGGGCGAGCAGGAGAAGGACAGCAAGACCAAGCCCCGCCGCACCTCGCTGCCCCGCGGCGTGGACGGCGACACGATCACGCTGGAGTCAGCTCTTGGCCTGCTATCGCTGCCGCGCATCGTGGGCGTGCACCCTGAGATGAAGGAGCCGATCGAGGCCGGCATCGGGCGGTTCGGCCCTTATGTGAAGATGGGCCCGATCTTCGCCTCGCTGGACAAGGACGACGACGTGCTGGCGGTGGGCCTCAACCGCGCGGTCGATGTGCTGGGCAAAAAGCTCGCCTCGGTGCGCGCGCTCGGGCCGCATCCGGGCGACAAGGAGGCGGTGACGGTGCGCAAGGGTCGATTCGGGCCTTACGCCCAGCACGGCCAGAAGGTTGCAAACCTGCCGCGGGACATGACGATGGACGACATGACCTTGGAGCAGGCAGTGGCGCTCCTGGCAGAGAAGGGCAAGGTGCTGAAGGCGAAGCCCGGCGCCAAGAAGACAGCGAAGAAAGCCACGCCGAGGAAGGCTAAGGCCGAGACCGCGGCCGAACCGGCAGCCGCGAAGACGCCCGCGGCCAAGAAGCCTGCCGCCAAGAAGGCCCCGGCGAAAAAAACCGCTGCCAAGAAACCCGCCGCGAAGAAGGCCGCGCCAAAGCAGGCTGCCGACTGAGATGGCGCGCAGGCCGCCTGGCAAGACCGTCAAGCTGCCATCGAAGGACGAGGTGCGTCGCTTCGTGCGCGAAGCTGGCGGCCGCGTTGGCAAGCGCGAGATCAGCCGTGAATTCGGGCTCACCGTCGAGCACCGCGCCGATCTGCGCGACCTGCTGAAATCGCTCGAAGGCGAGGGCGCCGTGGCGCCTGCCGGCCATCGCCGTTTCGCCACGCCCGGCCGCCTGCCAGACGCGATGGTGGTGGTCGTGACCGGCACCGATCCGGACGGTGACGCTTTGGCGCGCCCGGTGGAGTGGCAGGGGGATGGCCCGCCGCCGATCGTGATGATGGCGCCGGAAGCCAAGGGTCATCCTGCGCTCGCGCCCGGTGAACGCGTTCTGGCCCGCCTCCGTCCCATCGGACATGGCCGCGATGAAGGCCGTTACGAGGGCCGCACGCTCAAACGCCTGACCGATGCGCCCGGCCGTGTTGTCGGTGTGTTCCATGCCGGCCCCCGCGAAGGCCGCATCACGCCGACCGACCGCCGCTCGAAGGCCGAATGGCGCGTGCCCCCCGGCGAGGAAAACGGTGCGGAGGAAGGTGAGGTGGTGCTCGCCACCCCCATCCCCGCCACCGGCTTCGGCCTCAAGCCGGCGCGGGTGATGGAACGGCTCGGCCGGATGGGCGATGCCAAATCGGTGAGCCTCGTGGTGATCGCGACGCATGACATCCCAACGATCTTCCCCGAAGCGGCGCTCGCGGCTGCGAAAAAGGCCCGCGCCGTCACCATCCGCGGCCGAACCGATCTGCGAGACCTCCCCCTCGTCACCATCGACGGTGCTGATGCGCGGGACTTCGACGATGCGGTGTTCGCCGAGCAGGTCCCGGGCGGGCATCGCCTGGTGGTTGCCATCGCAGACGTCGCCCATTACGTCCGCCCCGACACCCCGCTCGACCGCGAAGCCTGGAAGCGCGGCAATTCCTGCTACTTCCCCGACCGCGTGGTGCCGATGCTGCCGGAGGAGCTGTCCAACGGCTGGTGCAGCCTGCGCCCCAAGGAGGATCGCGGTGTGCTGTTCGTCGAGATGCGGATCGACGAGGCCGGCCACAAGCTGAGCCACAGTTTCGGCCGCGGCCTGATGCGATCGGCCGCCCGCCTCACCTATGAAGAAGTGCAGGAGGCGCATGACGCCGAGACCGAAACCCCGCTCCCCCTGAAGGCTCTCTACGCCGCGTTCCGCGCCCTGCTCGGCGCCCGCACCGACCGCGGCACCCTCGATCTCGACCTGCCGGAGCGCAAGGTGGTGCTGGGGGAGGACGGCCGCGTCGCCGCCATCGCGCCGCGTCCGCGCCTGGACAGCCACCGGCTGATCGAGGAGTTCATGGTGCTTGCGAACGTGTGCGCCGCCGAGGAACTCGAACGCCTGCACCGCCCCTGCATGTATCGCATCCACGCCCCGCCATCGGACGAGAAGCTCGACAATCTCCGCACCTTCCTGCGCCAGTTCGACATCTCGCTCCCCCCCGGCAACCAGCTCCATCCCCGCGACCTTGACCATGTGCTGAAGAAAGTCTCAGGCGAGGCGCATGCCCACATGGTCAACGAGGTGGTGCTGCGCAGCCAGATGCAGGCGGCGTATGCGCCCGACAATATCGGCCATTTCGGCCTTGCTCTGGCGCGCTACGCCCATTTCACCTCGCCGATCCGGCGTTACGCGGATCTCCTGGTGCATCGTGCCCTCATCGCCGGCCTCAAGCTCGGCGTAGGCGGGCTGGAAGCCGCCGAGATCGCCCGCTATCCGGACACCGCCGAGCACATCACCGCAACCGAGCGCCGCGCGGCCCTGGCCGAGCGCGACGCGATCGACCGCTATCTGGCGGCGTTCATGGCGGACAAGGTTGGGGAGGTGTTCCCGGCGCGCATCTCCGGCGTGCAGCGCTTCGGCCTGTTCGTCACATTGTTGGCAAGTGGCGCCTCGGGGCTCGTTCCTGTGTCATCCTTGCCGGATGATTTCTGGATCCATGACGAAGCCACCCAGTCCCTCTCCGGCCGCCGCACCCGCATCGTGTTCCATCTGGCGCAGCAGGTTCAGGCGCGCCTGGCCGAAGCAAGCCCGGTCACAGGCGGGCTGGTGTTTCACATCGTGCAGGGCAGCACGAAAGCGACCGACCCCGGAGCCCAGCCACCGGTGGGGCGGCCGCAACCCTTCAAGCCGGGCAGCCGACGCGGCCGGAAGTGACCGTGTGATGGGGCGCAAGGTCGTTGCCGTTCTGCTGCTCCTGATGATGGCAGCGCCCATCCCAATGCCCGTGCGCGCGGAAGCGTTCGCCGCACTTCCCCCGCTCGACCAGCGCCTGATCGCCGAGGTCATGGCCCAGGCGATCGCCTTCATGCTGCCCCGAACGCTGGATGAGGTGCATGAGGACGAACTCAGCCTGTGGGCCTTGCGTGGCCTGTCGAGCATCGACCCGTCTCTGGCGGTGGAGCAGACCGGCCCCACGATCCGCCTCAGCCTGCGCGGCAGCATCGTG
Organism: uncultured Rhodospirillales bacterium; assembly: GCA_903873995.1. Taxonomy (GTDB): domain Bacteria; phylum Pseudomonadota; class Alphaproteobacteria; order Acetobacterales; family Acetobacteraceae; genus CAIQQQ01. The sequence continues at coordinate 4,064 of CAIQQQ010000233.1, read as the reverse complement.
TTCAGCCATTTGGCGCCAGCGATGTCCGGCGGCCCAACCGGAGCAGGCCGCACCACTGCGGGCCAGCCTGCAATGAACCTTGGTGGGCCGCAGGCCTGGGCCGACACGATCGCCAGCATCAGTCGCGCCGCGTGGGACGTCTCCGAACCGGTGCGCCGCGCCGGCACGCAAGGCGTGATCCGCAGCTTCTTCGATGACCTGCTCACCCATCTCGACCCCTATTCCCGCTATGCCAGCCCGCAGGAGGCAGCCACCGACGCGACCCGCCGCAACGGCCGCGCCGGCGTCGGGATCGAACTCGCGCTGATCAAGGCCGGCTTCGCCGTTCGCTCGGTCGCAGCACAGGGCCCCGCCGCGCATGCCGGTATCCACACCGGCGAGCGGCTGATCGAGATCGACGGCCAACCGCTGGACGGCGCGGACCTCGCCGCCGCCACCGCCCTGCTGGCCGGCCCCGAAGACACACGCGTGACCTTGACGCTGCGCGACGGCCGCGCGAGCCGATCCGTCGAACTGGTGCGGCGCCTGATCACGCAGCCCACCGTCTTCACCCAGCGCCAGGGCAGCCTGCTCATCATTCGCATCACCGGCTTCGTGCACGACACCGCCTCGTCCCTCGCCGCCGAACTCGGGCGCATGGGACAGGCCCAGGGCATCCGCGCCCTGGTGATCGACCTGCGCGGCAATCGCGGCGGGCTGCTGCGCCAGGCGGTGGCCGCGGCCGAGACCCTGGTCCCGTCCGGCCTGATCGCCAGGACCGAAGGGCGAGACCCCGCCGCCTCCCAGCGTTTCGAAGCCAACGGCGCGGACCTCGCCCACGGCATGCCGATCGTGGTGCTGGTGGATGGTCGTACCGCCAGCGCCGCCGAGATCCTGGCCGCCGCGTTAGCCGACCGTGGCCGCGCCGTCGTGGTCGGCTCCGCCACGCTCGGCAAGGGCCTCGTCCAGACCATCTACCCCCTGCCCGACCAAGGCGCGCTGTCTCTCACCTGGAGCCGCGTGCTCGCGCCAGGCGGCTGGCCGCTCCAGGCATTGGGCCTGTTGCCGCAGGTCTGCACGAGCCTTGGCGATGAAATCCTGCATCGCCAGATGAAGGATCTTGCCGCCGGATTCCAACCCGCCGCCACCGCCGCCGCCCTGCAGCGCCACCACACGGCCCGCGCGCCGGTGCCCGCCGCCGAGATCCTCGATATCCGCAACGCCTGCCCCGCTGCCGAGGGCCGCGACAGTGACCTCGCCGCCGCCCGCTTCCTCGCCGAGACCCCCCGCGCCTACACCGCCGCCTTGACGACCCCCTGAACCGGCCGCGACAGCAGCGCCCGAAGCCCCACCGCAACAGCCACAACACCCGCGAACAGAGCCGGCCCGGTGTGCTCCCCCAGCACCACCGCCCCTGCCGCAATCCCAAACAGCGGCGTGAGAAACGTAAGACCCGACAGCGTGGCGGTCTGGTTGTGCCGGATCAGCCAGAACCACGTGAGATAACTCGCAAACGTCACAATCGCGGTCTGATACAACAGGCACAGCCACGCGAGCCCGGACACGCCCCCCTCGGGCCAAGCCTCGCCGAACAGAACACTGACCCCCCCGATCACCACGCCCGACACCGCCACCTGATGCAGCAGCATGCATTCCGGCGGCTCGGCGCGCATCACCGGGCTCGCCTTGATGAACACCGTCGTAGCCCCCCACATCACCGCCGCCATGGCGCACATCCCATCGCCCAGCACGCTGCCGCCCGGATCAGCCAGCCCATCGGCGAACGCCACCGCAACACCCGAAAACGCGATCGCAAGCCCCACTGCCTGGCGCGGCCGCAACCGCTCCCGCGGCAGAAACACATGCGACAGCAACGCCGTGAAGAACGGTGCCGTATACAGAAACAGCACCCCGCGCGCCGCCGTCGTCAGCGCAAGCCCGGGAAACAGAAACAAGAACTCGCCGCTGAACAGCAGTCCGATCACCAGCCCCGGCCCCAACACCCTCGGCCGCAGCATGCGCGCGAACGCGGCCCATCCCTGCCGCCCCAAAATCCACAGGCACAGCAGCCCCACAGCGCCCCCCGATCGCAGCGCCGCCATCGGCAGCACCGGCATGCCCCCCTGGATCGCCAGCTTGACCGCCACCTGCTGCAACCCCCACAGCGCACACAGCACCACCATGATGGCCACCGCCGACGGCGCCACAGCCCTGGTATCGGACATGTCGTCAAAGCCTTCCGTTGCTTCCTGCACACCAGGGATGAACATGCTACCTCAGAACCGCAACGCCGGGCAGGCCCAAGGCGCCGCACCCGATCCTGAACAAGGGCTCTCGCAATGCTGGTGTTGAACGGGTTCGGGCTCAGCCTCGGCGACTCACTGATCGGTCTGCAGGCCCTGTTCGCGGCCCAGCAGCTCGGCGCCCTGCCCACCCCAACCCGCCTGCTTCGCGGCCCCGGGCTGCACCCCCTGGTCGACCAGCTCTACGCCCTCGCCGATTTCGCCGATGTCATCCAAGGCGACCCATCCATCCCAAGCCCAACCCCGATCGCCCATCCCGGCCCGATCATCGACCTGCGAGACCTCGCGTTCGACCCCGCCTTCCGCGCCATCGCCATGATCGACTTCTTCCTCACCAAACTCGGCCTCCCCCCCGCCGACGTCCCGCCGCATCTCCGCCGCAACATGTGGCTCGCTCCGCGCCTCGCCCCCCGTCACTCCCCCTGTCCCCCAACGAACAGCCGGGCAGGGGCCTACATCCTCATCTGCCCCCGCAGCTCCATGGCCCTGCGGGACTGGCCAGACCCGATCCACCGCGCCGTGGTCAACGCAGCACTCCACTCAACCCGATCCGACATCCTGACCCAAGGCCCCTGGACCGGCCCACTCCCCCCCCGCCTCCACCACGCCCCCCGCGCCGCCACCATCCAGAACCTCTGCGCCCTGGTCGCCGGCGCCCGCGCGATCATCTCCACCGACACCGCGATGATCCACCTCGCCGACGCGTTCCACATCCCCTGCGCCGCCGTCTTCACCACCCACCGCCCCGAATGGCGCGTGCGAGACTACCCGCTCTGCCACCCTATCCGCGTCACACCCGAAACGATTCCGGACGGCCTGGAATTCATCCGCGGCCCCAAGGACCTCGCCGCGATGCAGTCCGCCTGGATGAAGGTGGCGGCAAAGCCGGACTGGGCGGAAAACCTGATCCGCCCCATCCTTGGAAGCTGATCGACAACGATTGTTTCAGATGCCCGTTCGGGGCGCGTCCTGTTTGCCGCGATCCGCCAGCCCCTTGCCCATCGCGAGCCCCAGCTCCCCCGGCCGCCCAACGTATTCACGCATCGTGCGATAGGGCAGGGCGGTGATATCCGCGATCGCATTGAGCTTGGCCGCCGGATCGAGCGTGCTGAACTTTCTGGCCCCAAGCCGGCGCTCATAAACCGCGGCAATCGCCTGCATCGTCCGCACCGGCACAGAGTCCAGAACCTTGAGATGCTCCGGCGTGATGTCCCGCGCGGTCAGGATCTTCACCGGCGCCACCGCATTGGCACCCCCATGGGCACTCCGGTCGATCTCCCCCCGCTCCATCAACGGCCGCGCCACCGGCGCCGCGTCCCCGCCCCCCGGCGGCGTCGCGGTCAGATCACTGGCGCGAAAATCCACCTCCACCCCGTTGTCCTGCGCGATGTAAACGCGGTCCCCGTCGCATTCCACAACCGTCCCGCTCCGCTGCCCGCGGCGATGCCAGACCTTCTGTCCCACCGAAAACATGAATCGATCCCTTCAGAGGCACGAAGCCAGAAAGGCAATATCACATCCCCGGAATATTGGCGCCCCGTGGGGTACAATGCCCCTTCGGCATCGCACCATCACCCACGCAACGGCGCTCATTAAACAACCGGAACGACCCGAGCGCATGTCTGCACAGTACCCCCTCACCGCCGCCCAAACCCGTCCCGCCGCGCCGCGGCCAGCACCCCCCGCGGCAAGGGCACCCGCCCCAGATCCACCGGCACCCGCACCCGCGGCCCCCGTACCCGCGCACCCGCGCTGGCCTCGCCCCAGCCCGGCGCCGCCCCC
>CAIQQQ010000232.1 GCA_903873995.1 uncultured Rhodospirillales bacterium | reverse complement strand
GAGGAGGATACGTCGGGCTTCGGGCGCGCCAATGACTTGGCGACCCTCGGATTGCCGGGAAAGGCGCGCGCTTTGCTGGCGAGCTTGCCCCTGGACCGGGACCATTCCTACTTCTCGCTGGTCGACGGCTTCCTGGCGTTTGCAATGCTCGGCGACGCGCCACAGGCCAAGGCGCTGATGCAGCGCGCGCAATCTCAGAGCCCCGCCGACACGCTGCTGAAGTTCGTCTTCATCCCGGCGGCGAAAAGCATTCTCGCAGCGAATGATCGCAGGCCGAATGATGCGCTCAACGCTCTGGCGATGACCGCCCCCTTTGAAATGCGGGACTACACCGTCGCCTATCAGCGGGGCCTTGTTTACCTCGCGGTGCAGAACGGCACGGCAGCAGCTGCTGAGTTCCACAAGATCGTCGACCGGCCGGGAATAGATCCTGCCGCAGTCCAGCTTCCATTGGCGCAATTAGGGCTCGCGCGGGCGCTTCGAATGCGGGGGGATGTGGCTGGCAGCCGCGAGGCCTACCGGAAACTGCTGGACCTCTGGCGCGATGCGGACCCCGATCTTGCAGACTTCCAAGCCGCTCGCCGAGAGTATGCCGAGGTTGGCGAGACGGCCGCGCGCAGCCGCGGGACCTAGCGCCACGCCCCTGCGGCTCATGCGCCGACTTTTTGAGACGTGTTGATCTGCATTTTGAGGTCGCTGCAGAGCGCTCGACCCGGTCTTTGGCGTTGTGAGCGTCCCAATTGCATACCGGGACGTCCATCAAGAGAGGCGACCGAAAATGTCACGGCGCCGACCAATAATCAGAACGAGCGTCTCCCTCTCCGCGCGGGAAGTGGCGCTCTTGCTGACGCATCCGGCCCACGCCCGTCGGTGGCGAGGGGATCGGAGACGGGGTCACCAGCCTCGCGGTCGGCTCCTCCGCGATCGCTCGCGCAGACGATGGACGCTCGTGGCCGGAAGCTTGAGCGGTCAATGGTGGGGTTACCGGCCGCCTATCCCTGCCGGTTCGGGGAGTGAATTCGCGCTTGATCCGCCCCCAACCCCGCGGTGTCGATGTCGGGTTCCCAGCGGGATCGCCCGGGACGAACGCCGCGCAGATTATAGGCGCTGTCTCGCGGACGCATCAACCAGATGGGAAACTCGCAGCCGTTACGTTCGGCCATAAAAAATGGGTATATGTGGCCGTTATGCTCATTGTCAGCGCCTTGGTCTGAAGCCACCACCCAAACGGGAGAAATATGATTTCGCCCGGCTCCAGTGTCACGGCATACATCTTTGCCCCGTTGAGCCGGGAATACTGAGAACCATCAAAATTTTCGGCCTCGATATCGGCGATGTCGCTGAAATTCTGAGACCGGTTGTAGAGTCGACCCACTTCGGACGCGGGACCGATCAGGAGCCGGCTTCGCCCAACGATCTGGGCTAGCAAGCTGTTGCTCAGGCCGTAGTGCAGCGATGTCCGGGCGCCGGCTGAGCCGATCCGGATCTGGCCTGGGGAAGGGCCCGGGTTCAGGAACTTGCCAAGCGCCCCCAGATCCGTGTGGAGGGGGCTTAAGGCCGCGGCGTTCGCATCGCTGGTCCCGGCAGAGAGTTGGCGGATGTCGCCGTCAGTCGGTGTGGAGACCCTGTCGATGACGTCGGAAAACGCGGCGCGGGTTAGTGGCGACGCGTCAGGTCGATCTCTCCCAGCGTCAGGTCGGCGCTCAACCTCAAAGTCTACCTCTCGCCCGCCAATCGTGGACTTGAGATAGTCTGGAGTCCATTTCGTTAGGGCCGGCCACAGCGCCATTTCGCCGGCCAGGATCACCGGCCGACAGGGCGCGTAATAGTGGTCGAGAAAGTCCTGGCCGCTCAGTCCCGCAATACGGTCTATCGCTGACGCTTTGGACGACAGAGCCCGCTGACGCTCGGCGGTCTCGAGGAGCCACTCGCGCCTGGCGAGATCCCGCCGCGTGTGGTCGGCGGACGCCGAGGCCAATCCGTCGCGCGGCTGCGGCGGAGGCTCGTCGCGAAGCGGCGCGGCCGGAGCCGATGGGGCCGCGGAACGATCGAAGGCCGCCAGACGCAGCTTGGACTGGTGGTCGTCGACCCACGCGCGACCGGCGACATCCACGCCCCGATAATAGTGCTTCTGCCACTTTTCAGCACCGGCCGTGGCCGCAACGCCCTTCATTTCCGTGTGAAACGCGTCTCGCGCTCGGCTCCAGGCGTTGAAGCCCTCCAGCGCGTTCGGATCGCTCTCGATCGGCTCGAAGCGCGGCGAGAAAGCGTCAATCGCGCCGCGCTCGACGGGGAAGAAGAAGGCGATTGGCTCGAAGCGCTCGAACCGCACCCAATGGTCCGGCCGGGTGAAGCGCCAGTTCATGGTGAAAGTGAACGGCGACCAATCCGTCTCCACGATGCCGGACAGCGCCTGAATGCCGTCCTTCGGCCGATTGGGCGAGCCGCCCACCCAAACATTCCATCCCGGCGGGGTCCGGATCAGTCCCTCGATGTGGAATGTTACGACGCCCTGTCCGAACAGAGACACCGGAGCCCGGCACACATCCTCCCCCGGATCGGGTAAAATGGACACTGCGCCCGGGTCGCTTTCACCGCTCCACACAGCAGAAAAACCGCATGGGCTCAGCACCTCCCAGCCATGCGCATTGGCGATGTTCAGGGGCAGGCACCTATAAGCGAACGCCTCGGGCGTGTCGTCCATCCACGGCCGCGTCGCGGGCGCCGGACGGATAAGCGGGGCCCAACCCGGCTGGAGGTAGCAGATCAGGTTCATCGTCGTCCCCGCGCTCCTTGCCTTTGACGTTTGCGCCATGCCCTCAACCGGCGGCTCAGCCGCGTCTAGACGCGACGCACTCTGTCAAACGCGCCCGGACCTTTAAAAGGCGAGCCGGAAGCCGACGGCGCCGCTCTGAACGCTCCAATTGCTCGCCACTTCGGCGCGGTAGCGGACATATCCCGTCCACTCCGCCCTGTGCGCCGTCAAGCTAAATCCGAACAGCGCGCCGCCGGTCGCCGCGGCGACCTTGTTGCCGCGGAAGACCGTGCCGTCGGACGCCGTCAAAGTGAAGGCCTCGCCTCGCGCGGCTTGATCATAGCTGTAGCCAATTTCAGCGTCCGGCGTCAGAAACACGCCGCTGCGGGTGGCGTACTGGTGGGAAATCCCCACCGTCGCGTAGGGAGCGACGGAGGTTTCCGACCGCCCCGCGCCGGTCACTGCAAAAGCCGCTATGACTGGATCGGCCTCGTGGAAACTGCTGGAGGTGACGTGCGAGACGAGGACGCCAGCGATCGGCGTCACCCGTAAGCCGTTCGTATCGAACGGCGCCGCCGCCTGAGCGCCGAGGGTGAGCGTCTCGGAGCGGAGGGAGGCTGAAGCGGCCCCGGCCCCCGACGCCCGGACGGTACGGCTCCAGGCGTCGGCGTAGCTGGCGACTTCGCTTAGCCCCAGTGATCCGAGGATTTGAGAGGCGTAGCCGCTGATCCGGAACGTATCTCCGGTGGCCGAACCGCCGGCGGAGTCGCGTAGTGTGGTGCGATCGTAACCGAGGGCGAAACCAACGCGATTTCCACCGCCGACGTCGCGGTCGGCCCCACCCTGCAGGCCCCCGGTGTCGGAATGGAAGTGAGGACCCGATCTGTTCGCGTCAGCGCCTTGCGTTTCGGCGTCGACTTCGGCCCAGGTCCTTGTGGGCTCGCCCTGCGCCGGGGTCAGATTGACGTGAGCATCCCCGCCGCCGTCGGGCTTGGACCGGCCGAGAAGGTGCGTTGCCGCCGCCCGGTTGCCAAGCGACAGGGCGAAGGCCTGGGCGCTGAAGATATGGGCGTCCACGGGCGCAACGATGACCGGCGTTGGCGTTGGCGTTGG
>CAIQQQ010000231.1 GCA_903873995.1 uncultured Rhodospirillales bacterium | reverse complement strand
TGAACACCATCGTGCGCGAGCGCAACAAGGTCTATCCCAACTCCGGCGGCGGCACGTCCGACCTCACCGGCGCGCAATGCAGCCCCAACCTGGTGCACTGGACCTACGACACCGCAAGCCAGGCCAAATCCACCATCGGCAGCCTGATGCGCTCGGGCTTTGACAGCTATTACATGCTGGTGGCCGATTATGTCTTCGGCCAGAGCCTGGAGAAGGACAGCACCAAGGTCATCGCCGCCGGCGGCGGCAAGGTGCTTGGGCGCACGGCGTATCCGTTTCCGCAGACCGAGGATTTCTCCTCGCTGCTGCTGAGCGCCCAGTCCTCCGGCGCCAAGGTGCTCGCTCTGTGCAACGCCGGCGGCGACACGGTGAACTGCATCAAGCAGGCGCGCGAGTTCGGCCTTTTGGAGACGATGAAGGTCGCCGCGCTGCAGTTCCAGGCCACCGCGGTGCACGGCACCGGGCTTGATGTGGCACAAGGCATCCTCACCAGCGGCGGCTATTACTGGGACCTCAACGATCGCACCCGCGCCTTCAACACCCGGGTGCGCGCCAAGACCGGGAAGATCTGGCCGAACATGACCCAGGCCGGCTGCTACGGTGCCGTGCTGCATTACCTCAAGGCGGTGGCCGCGATGGGCGTTCCGGCCGCGAAGGCTGATGGCCGCGCGGTGGTCGAGACGATGAAGCGCATGCCCACCGATGACGACGTGTTTGGCGCGGGCCGCATCCGCGAGGACGGGCGGCATCTGCACGACGTGCATCTTTTCCAGGTGAAGAAGCCGTCCGAAAGCACGAGCGAGTGGGACCTCATGAAGCTGGTGGCGACCACGCCGGCCGAGCAGGCGTTCCGGCCGCTCAGCGAAGGCGGCTGTCCGTTGATCAAGGCGTGAGCGCCGTTTGGGAGTGATCCATGTCTGACATCCTGTTCCCCGTCCGCCCTGAGATCGCGGCGCGCGCCCAGGTCTCGGCCGCGCGGTACGACGTGCTGGCGGCTGAGGCCCGCGCCGATCCGCGCGGCTTCTGGGCCCGTGAAGGCCGCCGCATCGCCTGGATGCGCGAGCCGACCCAGATTCTCTCCGGCGACTTCACCGGCGATGTGCGCGTGCGCTGGTTCGAGGACGGCACGCTCAACGTCTCGGTCTCCTGCCTTGACCGCCATCTGGCCGCGCGCGGGGATCAGGTCGCGATCATCTGGGAGAGTGACGATCCCAACGTGTCTCTCAAGGTCACGTATCGCGAGCTGCACGAGAAGGTCTGCCGCCTTGCCAACGTGCTGCGCGACCATGGCGTGAAAAGGGGCGACCGGGTGTGCCTCTATTTGCCGATGGTGGTGGAGGCCGCCGTCGCGATGCTGGCCTGCGCGCGCATCGGCGCCGTCCACACCATCGTCTTTGCCGGCTTCTCGCCCGAAAGCCTCGCCCAGCGCATCCAGGATGCCGGCGTGCGCCTCGTGATCACGGCCGACGAGGGCCGGCGCGGCGGCCGAAAGGTGCCGCTGAAGACCAACGTGGACGCCGCGCTGACCCACTGCCCCGATGTGACGGATGTCCTCGTCGTCAGCGTCACCGGCGGCAACGTGCCGATGACGGAGGGACGCGATCATGCGTATCAGCCGCTCGTCGATGCCGCCGCTCCGGTGTGCGAACCCGAGGAGATGAACGCCGAGGATCCGCTGTTCATCCTCTACACCTCCGGCAGCACCGGCAAGCCGAAGGGCGCGCTGCACACCACCGCAGGCTATCTGGTCTGGGCGAGCTACACGCATGAGATGGTGTTCGACTACCAGGACGGTGAGATCTACTGGTGCACCGCCGATGTCGGCTGGGTCACGGGCCACAGTTACATCGTCTATGGCCCGCTCGCCAACGGCGCGACCACGCTGATGTTCGAGGGCGTGCCGAGCTACCCCGACGCGAGCCGCTTCTGGCAGGTGGTGGACAAGCACCAGGTCAACATCTTCTACACCGCCCCCACCGCCATCCGCAGCCTGATGCGCGACGGCGAGGGACCGGTGAAATCGACCAGCCGCGCCTCGCTGCGCATCCTCGGCAGCGTCGGCGAGCCAATCAATCCGGAGGCCTGGCTGTGGTATCACCGCGTGGTGGGCGACAGCCGCTGCCCCATCGTGGACACGTGGTGGCAGACCGAGACCGGAGGGCTGATGATCGCGCCGTTGCCGGGCGCCACCGCGTTGAAGCCGGGCTCGGCCACGAAGCCGCTGCCGGGCGTGCAGGTCACGCTGGTGGACCAGACCGGCAACGTTCTGGAAGGTGCAACCGACGGTCTGCTGTGCATCTCCGCCCCCTGGCCAGGCATGATGCGCACCGTGTTCGGGGATCATGAGCGCTTCATCCAGACCTATTTCTCGACCTTCCCGGGCCTGTATTTCACCGGCGACGGCGCGCGGCGCGACGAGGACGGGTATTACTGGATCACCGGTCGCGTCGACGACGTGATCAACGTCTCCGGCCACCGCATGGGCACGGCCGAGGTCGAATCTGCGCTGGTCGCCCATCCCAAGGTGGCCGAAGCGGCCGTCGTTGGGTTCCCGCACGACATCAAGGGGCAGGGCATCTACGCCTATGTCACGCTCAAGACCGGCGAAGAGCCGTCCGAGGCACTCCGCAAGGAACTCGTGGCATGGGTGCGCAAGGAGATCGGCCCGATCGCCACGCCCGATGCCATCCAATGGGCGCCGGGCCTGCCCAAGACGCGCTCGGGCAAGATCATGCGCCGCATCTTGCGGAAGATCGCGGCCAACGAGACGGACGGGTTGGGGGATACCTCGACGCTGGCCGATCCTGGTGTGGTTGTGGAGCTGATTGAGAACCGGGTGGGGTGATGGCCCTTCGGGCGCAAAGCTCCTGGTGTTCCTCTGTGTTCCGGTGCATCTGACCTGCCGTAGGGAGTTCAGATGACCGACACCGCCGCGATCGACCGCGCCATCGCATGTTGATCCGCCAGGCGACGGCGGCCGACGCGCGCGCGGTCGCCGATGTCTATCTTGCTGCACGCGAGACCGCCCTGCCGCGCGTGGCCTGGGCGCATGACGGGCCGGAGGTGCGCGCCTGGATCGAAGGCACCCTGATCCCGGCGGTGGGCGTGCATGTGGCGGAGGAGGACGGCGCGATCCTCGGATTCATCGCCATGCAGAACGACTGGGTGAACCAGCTCAACATCCATCCGAATCACTGGCGCCGTGGTGTTGGCACCGAACTGATCCGGTTCGCGATGGGGCTGCATCCTGAGGGGCTGCGGCTGTGGTGCTTTCAGGTCAACACCGCGGCGCGCGCATTCTATGAGCGGCATGGCTTCGTCGTCACCCAGGAGACCGACGGGCATGGCAACGAGGAGCAGGAGCCGGACCTGCTTTACGCGTGGCGCCCCGTCACCGCGTGACAGCTGCAACCATGTGGAACTCTTCCTCGATCCCGGTCAGCAGAATCTGCACGCCGATGCACAGCAGCAGGAACGCGGACATGCGCGACACCGTGCGCCGCGCAGACGCGCCGATGCGCGACGCCAGCAGGTCCGCCCAGCGATAGCCGAGCCACACCATCAGAGCGATCGCACCGGCTGCCGCCGACATGCCCACGAAGAACCCCAGCAGCGCCTGACCCGACGCCGGCCGTTCGGCGCCCAGGGTGACGGCCACCGCGATCGTGCCCGGGCCGGTGGTGAACGGCATGGTGAGCGGGAAGAACGCCATCGAGTCCATGTCTTCGGATGGCGTGCCCGCCTGGTCGGTCTTGCGGGCCTCTTGGCGTTCCGGCGCCATGAGCATCTCGTACGCCCGCAGCGCCACCACGGTACCGCCGGCGATGCGCAGGGCCGCCAGCGAGATGCCGAAGAAGTTCAACACGTAGGCGCCGCCCCACAGCGCCACCAGCATGACGATGAGCGAATACAGCCCGACCTTCCCGGCCAGGCGCACCTTGTCGCCATGCGGCAGTTCGCCGGTCACCTCGTTGAAGATGAACGCCGCACCGGGTGGGTTGACGATGGAGAACAGCGCCGGAAACGCCAGCAGGAAGGCAGACAGCGTGGTGGCCTCGATGAAGGATCCCACGCCGGCCGCCCTCCGGAGTTAGCGCTCTTCTTCGCCCGGCTCGGTCTCGACCTCGACCTCGGCGATCGCATCCGCGCCGTCCTCGAGATCGGAGGTGTCTTCGAGCACGTCCTCCTCGACCTCTTCGGCCTCGGTTTCGACCTCGAGTTCGGGATCCTCGATCCCCGGCACCGGCGCCAGCTTGGCACGGCGCTTTTCGTCGAGCAGATTGCCGCCACTGCGCCGCGCGCGCGGCTGTTCGGCCGGCTGCTCGGTGCCGCATTTCGGGCAGACCGCAGGGGTCTTCGTCAGATCATAGAAGCGGGCGCCACAAGAGACGCAGACCCGTTTCGTGCCAAGTTCTGGCTTCGCCATCGATCGCCTCGTTTGGGGTGGGGCGGAATTCTCTAACGCCCAAGGTCGCGCCGCATGCCAGCTTCGCCGGTGGCTGTCAAATTCTCCGAAGCGATGCTAACCGCTTGCGTCATGCAGACCACCCTCCCCAGGCCGCTTTCCGCGCGCCGCCCGCACGCCCCGCTCACCGGACGCATCGCCGTTCCCGGTGACAAGTCGATCAGCCATCGCGCCCTGATGTTCGGCGCCCTTGCCGTGGGCGAGACCCGCATCACCGGGCTGCTGACCGGGGAGGACGTGCTGCGCACCGCCGGCGCCATGCGCGCGCTGGGCGCGGAGGTGATCCAGGATGGGGCGATCTGGCGGGTCGCCGGGCGCGGCGTCGGCGGGCTGGTGGAGCCGGCCGATGTGCTGGACATGGGCAATTCCGGCACCGCGGCGCGGCTGCTGGCCGGCATCCTGGCGAGCCATCCGTTCTTCTCCGTCATGACCGGCGATGCGAGCCTGCGCCGCCGCCCGATGCGCCGCGTGACAGACCCGCTCACCGCCTGCGGCGCGCGCTTCGCCTCGCGCGAGGGCGGGCGGCTGCCGCTGGCGATCGAGGGCGCCGTCGATGCGATGCCGCTCGACTATGAGGTGCCGGTGCCGTCCGCCCAGGTGAAGTCGGCCCTACTGCTGTGCGGCCTCAACGCGCCGGGGATCACGCGGGTGGTGGAGCGCGAGGCCACGCGCGACCACAGCGAGAACATGCTGCGCCATTTCGGCGCCGAGGTGACGGTGGTGGCCTACGGGCATCGCCGCATCATCACGCTCCGCGGCCAGCCCGAGCTGCGCGCCGCCGACGTCGTGGTGCCCGGCGACCCATCCTCCGCGGCGTTTCCGATCGTGGCCGCCCTGCTGGTGCCGGGCTCGCGCCTCGTGCTGGCCGG
>CAIQQQ010000230.1 GCA_903873995.1 uncultured Rhodospirillales bacterium | reverse complement strand
GATCAGCAGCACCAGCACGGAGGCCTGCGCCAAGCCCTGGAACGCGAGGCGGTAGAGATAGGGCGACAGCGGCGCCGTCAGCGCCACGGCGAGCAGCGCCTGCACGGCGACGCCTGGATTTTGCGGCACCACCAGCAGAACCGCGAGCCACAGCAGCGCGGGGAGTGCGATCGTCTCGGCTGCCAACCAGAGCAGCGCCCGCGCGCCGCGCACCGACCACACGCCGCGCAGAAACGCGCCCAGTCCCAGCGCCGACAGCAACGCGGCGCTGAGCCAGGCATGCCCTTCCCCGATCGCTGCATAGGTGAGAGCTGCGAAAGCCACGAACTCGCCCTGCGGGATCAGGATCACCCGGGTGACCGCGAACACCAGCACCAGCGACAAGGCAAGCAATGCATAGACGGCGCCGTTGACGACGCCGTCCTGCACCAGGATCAGAACGATCGATGAGTCCATCTAGCGGTCTGGCCCGCCTGCTGGCCTCACTTCATCAGCAGCCAGGCGCCGTTCTTGATCGTAACCATCACGCGGGCGCGGTCGTCAAAGCCGTTGTGGTCGGTGGCGGACATGGTGGAGATGCCGTGGGTGAGCGACACGTTGTGCAGCCCCTCCAGCCCGTCGCGCAGGCCCGCGCGGAACTCGGCGGTGCCGGGCTTGCCCTTGGCGAGTGCGGCTGGGATCGCCGCCTCCACCAGCAGCATGGCATCGAACGCATGGGCGCCGAACGTGGCCACCGAGCCGGGGCCGTTCGCGGACTCGTAGCGCGTCACGTAGTCCATCGCGACCTTCTTTGAAGGGTTGCTGTCGGGCAGCTGGGCGGCCACCAGGATCGGGCCGGCGGGCAGGATCGTGCCCTCGACGTCCTTGCCGCCGACGCGGAGGAAATCGTTGTTGGCGATGCCGTGCGTTTGGTAGATCACGCCGGTGAAGCCGCGCTCGCGCAGGGTTTTCTGCGGCAGGGCTGCGGGCGTGCCGGCGCCGGCGATCAGCACCGCATCCGGCTTTGCCGCCATCGTCTTGAGCACCTGGCCGGTCACGCTGGTGTCGGTGCGGGCGAATTTCTCGGTGTTGGTGATGGTGAGGCCGGCCTTTTGCGCGGCCGCGGTGAACTCGGCGAGCCAGCCATCGCCATAGGCGTCGTTGAAGGCGATGAAGCCGACCGACTTCACGCCGTGGGATGCCATGTGGGTGGCAATGGCCGTCGCCATCAGGCTGTCGTTCTGCGGGGTTTTGAACACCCAGGCGCGGTTGGCGTCCATGGGCGCGATGATGCGGGCCGAGGCGGCCAGCGAGACCATCGGCACTTTCTTTTCGGCTGCGACATCAATCATGGCGAGCGAGGCCGGCGTGGTGGACGAGCCGATCAGCACATCGACCTTGTCCTCGTCGATCAGCTTGCGCGCGTTGGCAACGGCGCGCGTTGCGTCCGCGGCGTCATCGAGCACGATATATTCGATGGCCTGCCCGTCGATGGTCTTGGGCAGCAGGGCGATCGAGTTGCGCTGCGGGATGCCGAGCGAGGCGGCCGGGCCGGTGGTGGAGATGGTGACGCCGACGCGGATGGTGTCGGCCTGGGCCTTGCCCTGGGCGAACGTTGCGGCAATCAGGGTTGCGGCGGCAGCGAGTGCAAAGCGGCGCTTGATCATGGCAGTCCTCCCGTGTGAAGGGCTTTGGCCCCGTTGGCGCCGAAACTGCGTGAGGCCGCGTCGCGCGTCAACTTGTTGCAAACGAAACCGCTCCGATGTCTGGCTGCGAGACGTTATCCTGGCGGCAGAGCGAAACAAGGACGAACATGCGAACACGTGTCGGCATCATTGGCGCAGGTCCGGCCGGGCTTCTGCTGTCTCACCTGCTGCATCTTGAGGGCATTGACAGCGTCGTGCTGGAAATACGGTCGCGCGCGCACATCGAGGCCCGTATCCGCGCCGGCGTGCTGGAGCACGGCACGGCGGAGCTGCTGCGCCAATGTGGTCTTGGTGAGCGGATGGACCGCGAGGGATTGTTGCATCACGGGACCATTCTGCGCTTTGGCGGCCGCAGCCGGCGCATCGACTTCACCGAGCTCACCGGCAAATCCGTCATGGTCTATGGCCAGCATGAGGTGGTGCGCGACCTGGTGGCACGACGGCTGGCCGATGGCGGCGATATTCGGTTCGAGGTCGGCGATGTCAGCATCCATGATGTCAACACCGACGCGCCCAGCATAAGTTACACCGAAGGCGGTGTGGCCAGGACGCTGGAGTGCGACATCATCGCTGGCTGTGACGGGTTTCATGGCATCTGCCGCCCGTCCTTGCCGCCGGGCTTCATTCGCGATTTCGACCGGATCTACCCGTTCGGCTGGCTCGGGATTCTCGCGGAGGTGTCGCCCTCGTCCGAGGAACTGGTCTATGCCCGCCATGCCCGCGGTTTCGCCCTGCTGTCGATGCGCTCGCCCACCATCGGGCGGTTCTATCTGCAATGCCCGCCGGATGACGACGCCGGCACCTGGTCGGACGATCGCATCTGGTCCGAGCTGCACACCCGCCTTGCCGATCAGGAGGGCTTTACCCTGACGGAGGGCCCGATCATCCAGAAGGGCGTGACAGCGATGCGCAGCTATGTGGCCGAGCCGATGCAGGCGGGCCGGCTTTTCCTGGTCGGAGACGCCGCCCATATCGTGCCGCCGACCGGCGCCAAGGGCATGAACATGGCGGTGGGGGACGTGGCCGTTCTCGCCCGCGCGCTCGAACGGCAGATCCGCCATAACGACAGTGCGTTGCTTGAATCCTACTCTCAGACCTGCCTGCGCCGGGTTTGGAACGTGCAGCGCTTCTCGTGGTGGATGACGTCGATGCTGCATAATTTCGACGGCGCCAACGCGTTTGACGAACAGGTGCGGCTCGCGGAACTCGATTACGTCACGACGAGCCGGGCCGCCGCGGTGACGTTGGCGGAAAACTATGTTGGATTGCCGCTCGCGGTTTAGGACGCGGGACCGCGGATCACGCGGCCCGAACCTCATCGGCCGGCCCGCGTTGATCGCGCCAGCACTTACCTCGCCAGCATCGGCACCAGCTCGCCATGGTCGATCGCATGGCACATGGCTGCAACCTCGCTGGCCGGGCGGGGCCGGCTGAGCAGATAGCCCTGCACCTCCGTGCAGGCGAGCGCGCCCAGGTGCTCCAGCTGCGCGCGTGTCTCGACTCCCTCGGCGGTGGTCGTCATGCCCATCCTCTCACACAGCCCGGTCACGGCCGAGACGATCGCATCGCTGTCGCCGCCCTGGCCCAGGGCCTCGATAAAGGACCGGTCGATCTTCACCTTGTCGAACTGGAAGCTGCGCAGATAGCTGAGCGAGGAATAGCCGGTGCCGAAATCGTCCATCGCGATCCGCACCCCCAGCGCGCGCAGGCCGTGCAGGATATCCATCGTCAGGTCGCTGTCCTGCATCAGCACAGATTCTGTGATCTCGAGTTCAAGGCGCTTTGGCGGCAGCCCCGAACGGCGCAGGGCATCGGCAACGCCTGCGACCAACGAGCGGTGGCCGAACTGCATCACAGAGAGATTGACCGCCACCCCCACGCTGTCGGGCCACAAGGCGGCATCCGAGCACGCCCGGTTCAAGACCCAGTCCCCCAGCGGGATGATCAGGCCGATCTCCTCGGCCAGCGGGATGAACTCGGCCGGCGAGACGAGCCCGCGCGTCGGATGATTCCAGCGCAGCAGCGCCTCGAAGCTTGAGACCGTGCGGGTCTGCATGTTCATCAGCGGCTGGTAATACAGCTCGAATTCACCCTCGGCGAGCGCGCGGCGCAGATCGACCTCCATCAGCCGGCGCGCCTGCATCCACGCATCCATCTCCGGCTCAAAGAAACGATAGCGGCCACGCCCATCGGATTTCGCGCGATACATCGCCATGTCGGCGTTCTTGAGGAGCTGATCGGGGTCGTTCCCGTCATCGGGGATCACGGAGATGCCGATGCTGGTGCCGATCACCACCTGGTGGCCGTCAAGCTCATAGGGCTGGCGGAGCGCGTCGATCAGGCGGCGGGCCAGGGCCGTCGCGTCCTTCGGCTGATCGACGCTGGTCTGGATGATGGCGAACTCGTCTCCGCCCAGCCGCGCCACGGTGTCCAGCTCACGCACCTGACGCAGGAGGCGGGACGTGACCTCCTTGAGCAGGGCGTCTCCGATCGGATGCCCCATCGTGTCGTTCACCGACTTGAAGTGATCAAGATCGAGGCACAGCACGGCGCACGCCTCGCCGCGGCGGCTGCGGGCCAGCGCCTCGCTGAGCCTGGCGTGAAACAGCACGCGGTTGGGCAGATCCGTGAGAGCGTCATGATGCGCCATATGGGCGATGCGTGCCTCGGCGTCGCGTCGCTCGGTGACGTCTTCAAGGGTTACCAGCCAGCCCTGATCCGGCACACGCTCGTAATTGACGGCCAGCGAGCGCCCGTCCTCAAGCTCGCGCACGACGCGG
>CAIQQQ010000229.1 GCA_903873995.1 uncultured Rhodospirillales bacterium | reverse complement strand
CCGAAATCGCCGCGTGGCAGCAGCAACGAAATGCCTCCGGCGCGCGCATCGAATGGAAGTTCAACACACAGAAAGCCCGCCAAAAACTCGCCCGGGCCTATCCAGACTTAGCAGCGTGTTGACGAAGTCTCGATTGCCTGATTCTGTCTGAAGAACGAAGATTCTCGACGGACTGCGACGATGGCGATGGGGCGTGAGGGTGAGGTCCAGGGCGACCTCTTGATGAGCTGGGCGGAGATGCCGCGGTCTCCCGGCCATGTATTTTATGATCGCCTCCAGCTGCTTTTGACCGAGGCTGGTTTCGACGCTTTCGTTGAAGAGATATGCAAGCCGTTTTACGCGCCGAGGATGGGCGCGCCGTCGTTGCCGCCCGGTCGCTATTTCCGCATGCATATGATCGGTTACTTTGAAGGGCTGGACAGTGAGCGCGGCATTGTCTGGCGCTGTTCGGACTCACGGTCTCTGGGAGATTTCCTGCGGCTTGGGAAGCGTGACAAGGTTCCCGATCATTCGTGGCTGTCGAAGACACGCAGCCGCCTTCCGCACGAAGTCCACGAGAAGGTGTTCCAGTTCGTCCTGAAGGTCGTCGCCGAACGTGGACTGGTGAAGGGCGAGCGCATTGGCGTCGATGGCTCGACGATGGAGGCCAACGCCGCGCTGCGGGCGATCGTGCGCCGGGACAATGGCGAGACCTATCGCGAGATGCTGACGCGGATGGCCAAGGAGAGCGGCGTCGAGACGCCGACGATCGACGACCTGATCCGGCTCGACCGCAAACGCAAAGGCAAGAAGCTGTCGAACGAAGATTGGACAAGCAAGACCGATCCGGGCGCCAAGATCGCCAAGATGAAGGACGGCTCGACGCATCTTGCCTATAAGCCTGAACATGCGGTCGATCTCGACACGGGCGTGATCGTGGCGGCGCCGATCCACGAGGCCGACACGGGCGACACGGCGACGCTCGATCCCACGCTCCGGGAAGCAGAAAAGAACCTATCCGCCGTCGGACTTGCGCCGACGCCCGAATATCCTTGCGATCTCGTCGCCGACAAAGGCTATCATTCGCGTGACGTTTTGAAAGACCTCGACGACGGCCCATGGAAGACGCGCATTTCCGAGCCGCGGTCGAGCAAGGGCTATTCGAGATGGCATGGCGACGACGCGGCGCGCGCGGCGGTCTATGGCAATCGCACCCGCTTGAAGTCAGGCGTCGGCAAGGAGGCCATGCGCAAACGCGGCGAGATCGTCGAACGCAGCTTCGCTCATGTCCTGGAGCGCGGCGGCATGCGCCGAACCTGGTTGCGCGGTCGCGAAAATGTTCACAAACGATATCTCGTTCATGTCGCGGGCTACAATCTCGGCATTATGATGCGTGCGCTGTTCGGAGCCGGCACGCCGAGGGAGGCCGCAAACATCAGATTCGCGCTCCTCATCATCATCCAGGCCGCCGATATGATCGCATTCGTGATCCTCGCCGCGTCCGACGCGGAGACGGAGGCGTTGATCCTCGCCGTAACTTGCAAAGCAGACTGATCAAATCGCGACATTTTCACCGGGCTGTTAGATAAGCCGGTCGCGGTCAAAAACGGCCACAAACACGTTGCCTCAGATTTCCTTGAGCTGATCGGCGGAGGACTTGCCGCTGCGGCGATCCTGAACGATTTCGTAGCTCACCTTCTGGCCTTCGCGCAGATCACGCAGGCCGGCGCGCTCCACCGCGCTGATATGAACGAAAACATCCGTGCCGCCATCATCGGGCTGGATGAAGCCGAAGCCCTTTTGACCATTGAACCATTTCACGACGCCAGTAGCCATTTCATCTCTCCAAGCATGTCTCT
>CAIQQQ010000228.1 GCA_903873995.1 uncultured Rhodospirillales bacterium | reverse complement strand
GTATGGGATGACGAGCTGGACCTCACCGGACCGGGCCGCTTCGTCAAGCTGGGCGGCGGTTTCGGGGGCGGCGCGGAACTTTGCGCGGCGATGGACCACATGGATGGAGCCGGCAATGCCGCGCAGCGCGAGCGCCCAATCGACGGCGCTGTCGCCGCCGCCGGCGATGACCACGCGCTTGCCGCGGAGATCCTCGCGGCGGCGGACATAGTATTGGATGGCGCCGGTGGCCTCGTAGGCGGCGAGGCCATCAAGCGGCGGGCGGTTGGGGCCGAAGGCGCCGGCGCCGGCGGCGATGATGACGGCGCGGGCGTGGATGCGCTGGCCATGGTCGGTTTCGAGTGTGAAGGCGCCGGCCTGGCCAGTGAGGGACTCGACCCGGGCGCCGAGGATGCGGGGCACGGCGAAGGGGGCGATCTGGCGCTCGAGATTGGCGATCAGGTCGCCGGCCTCGATCGCGGGATGGGCGGGGATGTCGTAGATCGGCTTTTCCGGATAGAGCGCGGTGCATTGCCCGCCGACCGCATCGAGCGCGTCGATCAGGGTGCAGGACAGCTTGAGCATGTTGCACTCGAAGGCGGCGAACAGCCCGACCGGGCCGGCGCCGATGATGGCGACATCGGTAATATGGATCTGGGTCATGGTGAGAACCTAGCCAGGAACGTCGGTCTGACAAGCGTCTGTTGTCGGGCGGGGTGGCGATAGGCCACACTCGGGCATGCCCGAAACGATGCTTCCCGACCTCGACGCCACCGAAGCCTTGGCGCGGCGCATTGCGGCGGTGTCGCGTCCGGGGGATGCGATCCTGCTGGGCGGCCCGCTTGGGGCGGGAAAATCGGCGTTCTGCCGGGCGTTTTTGCGCGCTGCCAGTGGCGATGCGGCGCTGGATGTGCCGAGCCCGAGCTTCACGCTGGTGCAGAGCTACGCGACGCGGCTGGGACCGGTGCATCATTTCGATCTTTGGCGGCTCAGCGGTCCGGACGCGGTGATCGAACTGGGGTGGGACGAGCTGACGGCCGATATCGTGCTGGTGGAGTGGCCGGACCGGCTGGGCGCGCTGCGGCCGGCGGGGGCGCTTTCCGTCACGTTGGCGATGGGCGAGGGTGAGGTGCGGCGTGTCACGATCGACGGCTGGGAGGCGCGGCTGTGAATCTGGCCACGCTTCCCGCCGATGCGGCGTTTTTGGATGAGGTGGCCAGACGCTGGCTCGATCGGGGGTTCGAGCCGGGCGAGGGGCTGATCCTGCTGCCGACCCGCCGGTCGGCCCGCGCGCTGGCCGAGGCGTTTTTGCGCGTGTCCAACGGCCGGCCGATGCTGCTGCCGCGCATCACGGCGATCGGCGCGCTCGATGAGGCGCCGCTGGCGTTGGCAGGGGCGCTGGACCTGCCGCCGGCGGTAGGTCCGATGCGCAGGCTCGCCGAGCTGACCCGACTGATCCTGATGCTGCCGGAGGAGGCCGGCGGCGTTCCCGGCGCGGATCAGGCGTGGCGGCTGGCGCAGGAGCTGGCGCGGCTGATGGACGAGGCGGAGCGCGCCGAGATCGCCGATCTGCCGGGCGCGTTGGCGGAGGCGGCGACCGGCGAGTTGGCGCAGCATTGGGACATCACGCTGCGCTTTCTCGACATCGTGACCCGGCAATGGCCACTGTGGCTGGCGGCAGAGGGGCTGGCCAACCCGGCGCAACGGCAGGTGGCGCTGCTGCGGGCGCAGGCGCGGATGTGGCGGGACCAGCCGGTTGGTACGCCGGTCTGGGTGGCAGGCGCCTCGGGCGGGATTCCGGCGGTGGCCGCGCTGCTGAAGGCAGTGGCAGGGCTGCCGCGTGGCCTCGTGATCCTGCCGGGACTGGAGCGGGACCCGCCGGAGAATGTCGAGGCGTCGCATCCGCAGGCCGGGCTGCTCGATCTGCTGGCGGGCATGGGTGCGGGGCTTGGCGATGTGGTGCGCTGGGGCGAGCCCGGGGGGCGGGTGCGGCTGTTCGATCTGGCGCTGCTGCCGGCCCACGAATTGGGGCGCTGGCGCGAGCGCATGACGCCGGAGGTGGCCGGGCTGTCGCGTCTGGAGGCGGCGGACGAGCAGGAGGAGGCGGTGGCGATCGCGCTGATCCTGCGGAACGCGCTGGAGACGCCGGGCGCGCGCTCGGCCCTGGTGACGCCGGATCGCCAGTTGGCGACGCGCGTCGCCGCCGAATTGCTGCGCTGGGGGATCGTCGCCGATGACAGCGCGGGCGAGCCGTTGGCGCACACCCCGCCCGGCGTGTTTCTGCGACTTTTGGCCGAGGCGGTGCTGGCGGAGTTGGCGCCGGTGGCGCTGCTGGCGCTGCTGAAGCACCCGCTTTGCGCCGCCGGTATGGCACCGGTGGCCTGTCGCGCCGGGGCACGCGCGCTCGAGCTGGCCTGCCTGCGCGGACCGCGCCCGGCACCTGGGATCATGGGGCTTCGGTTCGCCGCGACCGACCTGCCGCAGGTCAAGGCGTTTCTGACACAGATCGAGACCTGCCTGGAGCCCATGCTGCGGCTGGCCACCGCAGCAGGCCCGGTGCCGCCGGCCGACATGTTTCTGGCTTTGGTGGCGTCGGCCGAGGCGCTGGCGGAGACCGATGAGCTTTCCGGCCCCGCCCGCCTGTGGGCCCGCGAGGAGGGCGAGGCGCTGGCCGAATGTCTGGCGGGCGCGCTCGACGCGCTGACGCGTCTGCCGGACCAGAGGCTGTCCACCCTGCCCGGCCTGCTCGATGCGGTTCTGGAACCGGTTTCGGTGCGCAGCAGGCGGGCGTTGCGGGGGCGCGAGGCCGCTGGCGAGCATCCGCGCGTATTCATCTGGGGCCTGCTGGAGGCAAGGCTGCAGGCGGTCGAGGTGGCCGTGCTCGGCGGGCTCGCCGAGACGATGTGGCCGCCGGCGACCGATCCCGGGCCGTGGATGAGCCGGCCGATGCGAAATTCGGTCGGGCTGCCGAGCCCGGAGGAGGCCGTGGGCCAGGCCGCCCATGATTTCGTCATGACCGCCTGCGCGGCACCGGTGGTCGTGCTGTCCTGTCCGCGCCGGCGCGACGGCGCGCCCGCGGTGCCGGCGCGTTGGCTGGCGCGGCTCGGCGCCTATCTGGAGGGGCAGGGTGTAAGCCTGCCTGCGCATCCGGCTGCCGCCTGGGCGCGGCTGCGCCCTTCGGCCAACGCCTCGGCAAAGTTGGCGACCAGGACAGTGAAGGCAAGCCAGACTGCTATCGCGCCGATGAAAGCCGCGGATGCCTCACCGTGTCCGCCGAGCGCTTGCACGAACAGCGCCGCGGTAACGATCGTGCCGATATAGACGACGAACATGACCGGGTTGCGCCATTGCACC
This sequence comes from uncultured Rhodospirillales bacterium, assembly GCA_903873995.1. Lineage (GTDB taxonomy): Bacteria > Pseudomonadota > Alphaproteobacteria > Acetobacterales > Acetobacteraceae > CAIQQQ01. The sequence goes on along the minus strand of CAIQQQ010000228.1, from coordinate 99 downwards.
CGGGGATCAAGTTTACTGAGAGCCTGCACGAGTGCGGGGCCTAGCAGCTTGCGATCGAACAGCGACAGTTGTTCCCGTGACATTTGTCTCTCTCTTACT
>CAIQQQ010000227.1 GCA_903873995.1 uncultured Rhodospirillales bacterium | reverse complement strand
CCGCGTGCCGTCCGCAAGAACCATCGTGGGCACCACCGCCTGCGGATTGAGAGCCAGATAATTCGCGCCATGTTGCGTGCCGGCATCGAGATCGATCATCGTTTCGGTAAACGCGATCCCCTTGAGGTTGAGCGCCATCCGCACCCGAAACGTCGCGGCCGAGCGCCAGAAGCCGTAAAGCTGGATCATTGAAATCTCCTCAACCATCGAGCCCGGCCAGGCTCTCCTCGGTGTCGAAATCCCGCAAAACGGCATCGGTCTCAAGCGGCACCTCCGCCACCTGGTCCATATGCCGGCGCAACAGCGACCGCGCCCCGGCGTCGCCCGACAGCGACATCATCTCGCCCACAAAGCCGCGATCCCACAGCACCGGGTTGCCGGCCTGCCCGTCATGCACCGGCACCACGATGCGCCGACCCTCATCCGGATCAAACGCCGCGATCAACCGGTCGAGTGCTGCGCCCGCCACCAGTGGCATATCCCCCAGACACACCAGCACGCCGGCGCTGTCATCCGGCAGCACGGCCAGGCCCGCCTTGAGGCTCTCGGCCAGTCCGTCGGTGTGGCGTTCCGCATGCACGAACCGGACGTCGCGCCCGGCCAGTGCGGCGCGGATCTCGGCGTCACGATGCCCGGTCACCACGATCACCGGTCGCGCCTGCGAGGCCAGCGCGTGATCGACGGTGCGCGCGATCATGGCGCGGCCATCCGCACCCTCGATCAGCAGCTTGTGCCGCGGCGCCATCCGGCTGGACTGCCCGGCCGCCAGCACCAGTGCCGCCACATGCGGCCGCGCGGTGGCGCGTGCGCGCGGCAACGGCCGCGCCTCGGTGTCTTTCAGCAGTCCGCCCACGCCCATGCGCATGATCTCGGAAGGCCCCACCGCAAGCCCTGCGAACAGCCGCGCCAGCACCCAATCGATGCCGTTGAGCTTGGGGGAGCGCGCGCATCCCGGCAGCACCAACGCCGGCAAGGCTCCGATCTGCCCCAGACAGATCAGGTTGCCGGGATCGACCGGCATGCCGAAATGCGTGATCTCGCCCCCCGCCCGCATAATCGCGCCCGGCCCGACATCTCGCCGGTCCACGGTCGCCGAAGCCCCCGCAATCAGAAGGATCTCCGCCCCCTGCGAACGAAGCTGCTCCAATGCCGCAGCGATCGGCGCCTCCTGGTGCGGACAGCGCAGCGGTGTCAGCAACGTGCCGCCCAGCCCTGCCACACGGCCCAACGTCGCCTCGATCGTGCCGTCCACGATGCTCTGTTTGAGCTTGCCGATCTCGCTGATCACCAGCCCCACACGCCGCGCCACGAAGGGATGCAGCACAAACGCACCAGAGCCCGCCGCAGCCTCGACCCGGTCCTGAACCTCGGCGCCGACCGCAAACGGAATCACCTTGATCGTCGCCACCATGTCCCCCGGCGCCACCACCGACCAATCGGCCAAGGTCGCCACCGTCTGCGCCTCATCGACCAGATTGATCCGCTCGATGGCCGCGGCATCGACGCGCAGCAGCCCATGAAGCTCGGCGACCAGATTGACGCGCCCGGTCGCCGCCGGATTCTGCCGCAGCCCAGGCGCCAGCAACAGCCGCGCGAGCCGGGCCGCCGCCTCGTCCTCCAGCAGATCGGTGGGATCAAGCCGCGCGGCGATCACCTCCGCCACACCGGCGGCGCGCAACGCCGCAATTGCCGCGTCATCCAACCGCGTGCCCTTCTTCAGCACCCGCCCGGCCACCCGATGCGAATGCGCCAGCAAAGCGCCGTTCGCATCGTCCAGTGCGGTGGGTCCGAAGATCACGCCCGCCTCATCCGGACTGCGCGTTGCGGCGCACGGCGACAAACTCCGCCAGGATCGACAGCGCGATCTCCGGCGCCGTCACCGCCCCGATATTGAGCCCGACCGGTCCGCGGATGCGCGAAAGCGCGGCATCGTCATGCCCGAGCGCGCGCAACCGCGCCAACCGGCTGGCATGCGTCTTCCGGCTGCCGAGTGACCCGATATAGAACGCGTCAGACTTCAGCGCCCGATCCAGCGCCGGATCATCCAACTTCGGGTCATGCGTGAGCGTGATCACCGCCGTCCGGCTGTCCGGCCGCAGCGCGTCCATCGCATCGTCCGGCCATTCGCCGTTCAAGGTCACATTGGGAAACCGCTCCGAGGTCGCAAAACTGCGGCGCGGGTCGATCACGATCACCTCCACCCCCAGATGCGCCGCCATCGGCACCAGCGCCTGCGCAATATGCACCGCCCCCACCACGATCAGCCGCACCGGCGGTGAATACGGGTGCAGAAACCATTCCTCGTTGCCGACCGACACCGTCGCCGCCTCGTCACGCAGCAGCGCGCGATCGGCCGCCTCGGTCAGCGGCGAGCCCTCGATCGGCAGCAGAAGCTGCTCACCGGTGGCAAGCCGCGTTGCCAGCACCACCGGGCGCTTGGCCTCACGCGCGGCGGCGAGGGCTGCGAGCGTCTCGGGCGTCATGCCAGTTTTTCCACGAACACCTTGAGCTTGCCGCCGCAGGCCAGGCCCACCTCCCAGGCACGCTCATCGGTGATGCCGAAATCCAGCAGCTGCGGCGTGCCACTGTCGAGCGTCATCATCGCAGCCTCCGCCACCGCCCCCTCGATGCACCCGCCGCTGACAGACCCCGCCATGCGGCCGGAACGCGTCACCGCGAGCTGGCTGCCGGCCGGGCGCGGGCTGCTGCCCCAGGTCTGCGTCACGGTGGCCAGCGCCACTTCCTCGCCCTCGGTGCGCCAGTGGGCGGCCTGCGTCAGAATATCCGCTGTCTCGCTCATGAAACTCTCCATCGGTCCATCTCGCGCGCCGAGGCCGGGCGCGACAGGCTTTCGATCAAGGCGCGCAGACTGGCCAGGCTGTGAACAGGCCGGAACTCGTCCACATGCGGCAGCATCGCGCGAAGGCCCTGTGATTTGGGTGCGAACCCATCCCACCGCAACAATGGATTGAGCCAGATCAGCCGCGCACAGGATTTGTGCAGCCGCTCCATGTTCTCAGACAGCCCCGCCGCCCCGTCCCGGTCCAACCCGTCCGTCACCAGCAGCACCACCGCCCCCTGGCCCAGCACCCGGCGTGACCAGTCATGGTTGAACGCGGCCAATGCCTCGCCGATGCGCGTGCCGCCGGACCAATCGGGCACCGCGTGGCTCACCATCTGAAACGCCACCTCCGGGTCGCGCGCGCGGAGCTGGCGGGAGATGTTGGAGAGCCGGGTGCCGAACAGAAACGTTTGCACGCGGTCCCGGTCATTTGCGACGGCATGCAGAAAATGCAGCAGGATCTGCGCATAGCGGCTCATCGAGCCGGAGATGTCGCACAGCACCACCAAGGGCGGCGGCCGCGTGGTGCGGCGCGAGCGGGCGATCTTCGTGATCTCGCCGCCCTGCCGCAGGCTTGCCCGCAACGTGGCGCGCAGATCGGCGCGATGCCCGGAGGGATCGGGCCGCAGCCGCCGCGTGCGCCGCTCATCGAGCGGCAGGCGCAGCTTGCGGATCTCCGCCTTGGCGTGGCTGATCTCGGAAGCACTCATCGCCTCGAAATCCATTGTCTGCAGCCGCTCTGACTCAGACACGGTCATCACCGCATCGATCTCCTGGCGATCCTGCTCCGGCGGGCGCGGATCGCTGGGCTGGCGGAATGCCTCGGCCAGCCGCCGCGCCCCCGGCGGTGCCCGCTCCGGCGCCTGCTCCTTGCGGCCATCGATCGCAGCCAGCGCCTGGGCGTGCCGGGCCGCCTCCGGATCGCGCCAGAAGATCGAGAACGCGTGGTGGAACAGCTCTTCGTATTCGTGGCGATGCACCATCGTCGCCCGCAGCGCCACGCGGACCTGCGTGCGATTGCCCAGATCGACCAGCTGAACGGCCTCCGTCGCCGCCAGCAGGTCGGCGGGCCCGATCGGCAGCCCGGCGCGGCGCAGCAGCCGGGCAAAGTTCAGCATGTTCAGCGCCAGCCTCCCGCCGCCCGCCGGCGCGGGCGGCAGCTTCGTCATGGCGGCCTCTGGCACCAGCATCCGATCAGCCGGCGATCGACTTGGCTTCGGACACCAGGCGGGCAGCCTCCGCCCCTTTGATCTTGGCGATGTCGTCCTGATACTTCAGCAGCACGCCCAAGGTCTCATCCACCGCCTCGGCCGCCAGCTCATGCTGGTTCAGGTGGGACAGGGCGGACGCCCAGTCAATGCTCTCCGCCACGCCGGGGTTCTTGAACAGATCCTCGTTGCGCAGCCGCTGCACGAACGCCACCACCTGGGCGGACAGAAGCTCAGCCACGCCCGGTGCCTTGCGCGCCAGGATCTGCCGCTCCCGCGCGGCCGTCGGGTAGTCCACCCAATGATACAGGCACCGCCTGCGGATCGCGTCATGCACCTCACGCGTGCGGTTGGACGTCAGGATCACCACCGGCGCCACGCCAGCCTTCACCGTGCCGTATTCCGGAATGCTGAGCTGGAAATCTGCCAGCAGCTCCAGCAGAAACGCCTCGAACGGCTCATCGGCGCGATCCAGCT
>CAIQQQ010000226.1 GCA_903873995.1 uncultured Rhodospirillales bacterium | reverse complement strand
AGATGCGCACGCGGAAATGGCCAGGTATCGTGCCCGGAGCAACGAAGGCGGTCTCGGCCAGGTTCATCTCCCGCGCGATCGCTTGCATCTGCCGCGTGTCCAGACCCGCCGCGTCGGGAAACACAGCGAGCTGGTTGCCGCCGAACGCAACATCGGTGAACACGTCGGCCACGAGGTAATGCATGACGGCTCCGATTGCCTGGGTGGCCCCGCGGGAGTACAGGCCCGCGATGCCCGATGGAACACAACCAACAGCACGAACGCTACGCGACGCCGACAGCCTGGTCAGCGCCGGGCTTGTCATGCCAGACCAGCGCCGCGCGGTGGCGGCGGTGGGCGAGCGGTATGCGATCGCGCTGACCCCGGCGCTCGCGGCCCTGATCGGCCACCCGGACGATCCGATCGGCCGCCAGTTTGTGCCCAATCCTGGCGAGCTCGTCACCGCCGCGCATGAGCTGGCCGATCCGGTGGCGGACGAGGCGCTGTCCCCCCTGCCCGGCATCGTGCACCGCTACGCCGATCGCGCGCTGCTCAAGCCGCTGCTGGCCTGCCCGGTCTATTGCCGCTTCTGCTTCCGCCGCGAACAGGTGGGCCCCGAGGGTGGACTTCTGTCACAGGCCGAGCTGAACGCCGCCTATGCCTGGCTCGCCGCCCGCCCCGCCATCCGCGAGGTGATCCTGACCGGCGGCGACCCGCTGATGCTGTCGCCCCGCCGGCTGTCAGCGATCGTGGCAGCGCTGTCGGCAATCCCGCATATCGACATCCTGCGCGTCCACACCCGCGTCCCGGTGGCGGACCCGTCGCTGGTCACGCCCGCGCTCGCCGCGGCGTTGCGGACGGACAAGGCGATGTTCGTGGTGCTGCACACCAACCATGCACGGGAGTTGACTCCGGATGCCCGGGCCGCGCTGCGGAGGATTCAGGCAGAGTCGATCCCGGTGCTCGGCCAGTCGGTGCTGCTGCGCGGCGTGAACGACAGCGTGGCGGCGTTGGAAGATCTGTTCCGCGCCCAGCTCCGGGCCCGCGTGAAGCCCTATTACCTGCACCAGCTCGACGCCGCCCCCGGCACCGCCCGGTTCCACGTGCCGATCGCCGAAGGCCAGGCCCTGCTGCGCGCACTCCGCGGCCGCGTCACCGGTCTGGCCTGGCCGACCTACGTGCTCGATATCCCGGGCGGCGCCGGCAAGGTCCCGCTCAATCCCGGCTATCTCGACGCTGACGACCACGTCCGTGACCCGCAAGGCCATCGCCACAAGCTTGCCGATCCCCAAGCTTCGGTCTAGACCGCCCGTCTTCCCGCCCCCTTGAGAGACAAGCAGATGAAGCAGCAGGCGAACCTGATCCGTGCCGGCCAGGTGATCGAGCATGAAGGCCAGCGCTGGACCGTGCTCAAGCAGCAGATCATCACCCCGGGCAAGGGCGGCGCGTTCATCCAGGTCGAGATGCGCAACCTCAAGACCGGCAACAAGACCAACGAGCGCTGGCGCACCGCGGATACCGTCGAGCGGCTGCAGACCGAGCAGAAGGTCTACACCTACTCCTACACCGACGGGGACAACCTCGTGCTGATGGACCCCGAGACCTTCGAGCAGGCGATGATCCCGGCCGAGATCCTCGGCGAGAAGGTCGCCTTCCTGCAGGACAACATGGAGGTCGAGGTCGATATGGTCGAAGGCGACCCGGTCGCGATGAGCCTGCCGCAATCGGTGGTGCTGCAGATCGTGGAGGCCGATCCGGTGACCAAGGGCCAGACCGCCACCTCCTCGTACAAGCCGGCCAAGCTGGAAAACGGCCTCAAATGCATGGTGCCGCCATTCATCGAGAGCGGCGAGCGCATCGTCGTGCGCACCGAGGACGTCTCCTACGTGGAGCGTTTCAAGGGCTGAACCGATGGCACTTCGCCTCTCGCCGCATATGACGGTGATGCAGAACGCCGCCCAACGCGCCGCCAAGCGCCTGCTGCGGGACTTCGCCGAGGTTGAGCAGCTGCAGGTGAGCGTGAAGGGGCCGGGCGATTTCGTCTCGCAGGCGGATCTGCGCGCCGAGGCGATGCTGCGCGAGGACCTCAACAAGGCGCGCCCCGGCTACGCGTTCCTGCTCGAGGAATCGGGTGCGGAGGGCAGCGAGAACTGGGCCTGGCGCTGGGTGATCGATCCGTTGGACGGCACCACCAACTTCCTGCACGGCATGCCGCATTGGGCGATCTCGATCGGTCTTGAACGCCGCCTGCCGGACGGCACCAGCGAGATCGCCGCAGGCCTCGTCTATGCGCCGGCGGCCGATGAGATGTTCTGGGCGGAGAAGGGCGGCGGCGCGTTTCTCAACGAGAGGCGGCTGCGCGTTTCGGCCCGGCGCAACCTGAACGAGGCGGTTTTCGCGACCGGCATTCCGTTCGCGGCGGTCTCCCCCACCAACCGCCTTGCGTTTGCCCGCACCCTGGGCGGTCTGATGCCTCAGGTGGCCGGCATTCGCCGCTTCGGTGCCGCCGCCCTCGATCTCGCCTGGGTCGCGGCCGGGCGATTTGACGGCTATTGGGAGCTCGGCCTCAAGCCGTGGGACATGAACGCCGGCCTATTGATCGTGCGCGAGGCCGGTGGCTATGCGACCGACCCGAACGGCGGTGAGCCGCGCGACACCGGCAATGTGGTTGCCGCCAATCCGCATATGCACCCGATGCTGACCACCGCCGTGCAGGACGGCATGCAGACATCGCGCGCACCCGGCTGACTGGCTGAGAGAAAGGCCCGGCTCTCTGGTCGCCATTCTTTCAATCAGACTGACGCTTCAATCACGGGCGGTTCATTGAGCCGCAAAGCGGTTGGGGCTAGGGTGCCGCTATGCGCACTCAGACATGCTGTTTATCGGCAGCGATCTCGCTGGCCGCCTTCGCCGTGCTGCCCGGCCTTGCCGCGGCACAGGTGACCACCGATCAGCGGGCGCTGGACGCCTTGAAACCGCCGGCACCTGCCGCCAGGCCGGCCCAAGCGCCGGCGCTGAAGCCTTCAGCATCACCGTCCGGCACCACGATCCGCCCCAACGCTGCCCCGGTCGCCCCGGTGCCGGCGGCGGCACCGCCCGCCCCTGTCGTGCCGCCGCCGCTTTCGGTGCCGACGCGCCCGGCCGCCCCGGTGATCCCCGCGACCGTGAGCGCGGACGCGCCTGGACTTGCCGCACCGTTGCCGGGCGGCGTGCGGATCACCTTCGGTCCCGGCCGCACCGATCTCAATCCCAGCACCGAGGCCACCATCCGCACGCTGGTGAAGGGCGGGCCCGGTGTGGCGCCGGCGCCGGCGAATGCGAGCTTCACGGTAACGTCGTTCGCCGCCGGAACCCCGGACGATCCCTCGACCGCGCGCCGCCTGTCGCTGTCGCGCGCGCTCGGCGTCCGCAGTGTATTGATTACGCAGGGCATCGAATCTGTGCGCATCTATGTGAAGGCGCAGGGCCCGTCCAACCCGGCTTTTGCGGACGGCCCGGCCGATCGGGTGGATCTGGTCGTGGGGCCGCCCGTCCTGCCGCCGCCCACGACGCGAACGGGGACAGGAACGGGCCAGAAGAAGACGCCGTAAGCCGCCGGCTTCAAGCGACCACAGCGCCCTGGCGGGCGCTTCTGAGGGGTGTGAGACATGACGCGTCCGACTTCCTACCTGATCCGGATGCTGGTGTTCCTGGCCGCCGTGGTGCTCATGGCAGGGCTGCTGTCCAGCGCGCTGTTCGTTGCGTTCTCGGCCAATCCGCTGCTCAACGCGCTGATCTGCATCGTGCTGCTGATCGGCGTGGGTTGGAACATCCGCCAGGTGACGCGCCTTACACCGGAGGTGACCTGGCTTGAAACATTCCAGCGCGCCCGCCCGCGCCTGGCCTCCCTGCCCGCCCCGCGCCTGCTGGCGCCCATGGCCAGTATGCTCGCCACACGCGCGCAGAAGGGCCGCGATGCCGGGACGGCTGACCGGTTCACGATTTCGGCGCCGGCGATGCGCTCCTTGCTCGACAGCATCGCAAGCCGGCTTGACGAAAGCCGCGAGCTGTCGCGCTACATGACAGGCCTGCTGATCTTCCTCGGTCTGCTCGGCACGTTCTGGGGACTGTTGCAGACCGTGTCGTCGGTGGGCGACGTGATCTCGGGCATGTCGGTCGGCTCGGGCGACATCAACGCGCTGTTCGAACAGCTCAAATCGGGGCTTGCCAAGCCGTTGAAGGGCATGGGCACGGCGTTCTCGTCCTCGATGCTTGGTCTGGCCGGCGCCCTGGTGCTGGGGTTTCTCGATCTGACCGCGGGCCAGGCGCAGAACCGCTTCTTCAACGAACTGGAGGAATGGCTGGCCGGGATCACGCGGCTTTCCTCCGGTGTGCTCGGCGGCGAGGGTGAGGGTTCGGTGCCGGTCTATGTCCAGGCGCTGCTGGAGCAGACGGCGGAGAACATGGAGAACCTGCAGCGCATCCTGGCGCGCGGCGAAGAGGGGCGGAAAGAAGGCAACCAGACCATTCTCGCCCTCACCGAGCGCATCGCCACGTTGTCAGACAGCATGCGGGCCAACCAGCAGGTGATGCAGCGCATGGCCGAGGCGCAGCAATCCCTGGCCCCGGCCCTGCAGCGGATGGCGGAAGCACGCGACGGTGGCGGGGATGACGTGGCGCGGGCGCATCTGCGCAACATCGAGCTTTACGCCCAGCGTCTGCTGTCGGAAATGGAACAGGGCCGCGCCCAGTCCACCTCGGAAATTCGCAGCGAGATCAAGATCCTGACCCGCACGATCGCCGCCATCTCCGAAGAGCAGCCGAGGTAGCGATGGCATTGCGGCGCAGGGGGGGCTCCTCCGAAGGGCTCAATGTCTGGCCCGGCTATGTGGACGCGCTGTCCACGCTGTTGATGGTCATCATCTTCGTGCTTCTGGTGTTCGTGCTGGCACAGGCGTTTCTGTCGGTGGCGCTGTCGGGGCGGGATCGGCAGCTGGACCGGCTGGGCCGGCAGATGGCTGAGATCTCAGACATGCTAGCGCTGGAGCGCGGACGGACCGCCGAATTGCAGCTGAGCGTGGCCGGGCTCAACAAGGATCTTGGCAACGCGCAGACGGCGCGCGACACGCTGACCCAGCAGCTTGCAGCGCTCACCCGCGATCGTGCCGCGATCGCCGCCGAGCGGGACGGTTTGAAGCTTGACCGGGACCGCCTCACCGCCCGCCTCGCAGATGCGGATCTGCAGGCACGCTCGGCTGGGACGCGAAACGAGGCGTTGCAGCTGCAATTGGCGGAGATCGCGAAGCGCGGCGACCAGGCAAGCGAGGCGTCCGCCGCCAACGCCACGCTCGCGGCGCGCAACGCAGCCGAGGCGAAGGCCAATGCGGCCCAAGCCGAAGCCAACCTTGCGCAGTTCAACGCCACCGCCGCCACCCTGGCCGAGGCCCGCCGCCAGCTGGCCGACACCGAGGCCCAGGTGGCGGCGATGAAGGTCCAGGCCGCCGCCCTGGACAAGACCGTGCTTGCCGACCGCGCCACGATCGAGGCGCGCGTGGCCGATCTGGCCAAGCTGTCCAACGACCTTCGCAATGTCACGGCCCTGCGTGATGCATTGGAACGCCAGGCTCAGGATGCCGCCGTGCGCGCCACCACCGAGCAGCAGCGCCGCGAGGCCGTGGCGGCCCAGCTGGCCGACGAAAAGCGCCTAGGTGACTCGGCCCGTGCCCAGATGGCGTTGCTCAACCAGCAGATCGATCAGTTGCGCAGCCAGCTGGCGGGCGTTGCCGAGACCTTGCAGCTCGCCGAGGCGCAGGGCCGCGACAAGGATGCCCAGATCGCCAATCTTGGCAGCAAGCTGAACGCCGCGCTGGCGCAGAAAGTCGAGGAGCTGCAGCGCTACCGCAGCGAGTTCTTTGGGCGGCTGCGTGAGGTGCTGGCCAATCGGCCGGGCATCAATGTGGTGGGCGACCGCTTCGTGTTTCAGAGCGAGGTGCTGTTTCCGGTTGGAAGTGCCGATCTGTCGCCCTCGGGGCAGGATCAGATGCGCCAGTTGGCTGCGACGTTGAAGGAGATCGCGGCCGATATTCCAGCAGATGTGAACTGGCTGCTGCGGGTAGACGGGCATGCCGACCGGCAGCCGACATTGGGGCGGTATCCGTCCAACTGGGAGCTGTCGGCGAGCCGCGCTATAACGGTGGTGAAGCTGCTGGTTGCGGAGGGGGTTCCGGCGAACCGACTGGCCGCGACGGGGTTTGGGGAAAACCAGCCGTTGGATCCGGCGGATACGCCGGAGGCTTATGCGAAGAACCGGCGGATCGAGTTGCGGTTGACGGATCGTTAGAGCGTGATGACCGAAGGTGGAATCACCGAGAGGTTTGAATCCCGCGATAAAACAAAGGGCTAGATCGGGATGGCGTCGCCTATCAGACGTCTTCCCGATGTCGGACCTAAAGCGCCTCACCTTCGACCTTGCGCGCCAGCTCGCGCAACCGCTCCTGCGCCTCTGACGTCTTCGGATCCACCTCCAGCAGCTTCCGCCACGCCGCCAACGCGCCTGCGAGGTCCCCACGTGCCTCCTGGAACTGCGACAAGCTGCGCCACACGCCGAAGTGGCGAGGTTCGCGTTTCAGGGCTGCCTCGGCGTCGTGCAGGGCGCCTGCCACGTCGCCGTTTTGAAACCTTGCCACCGAGCGGCGCGCGTAGGCCTCTGCAAGATCCGGTTCCAGCGCAACCGCAGCGTCGAAATCGGCGACCGCTTCGACCTCGGCACCCGATGAGAGGTCGCGCGCCCCGCGCTGCAGCAGCAAGGCCACCGCCGGGCCGCCGGATTGCTGCCAGAGTTCGCCGATGCGGGCTTCCATCCGGGCCGCGACCTCCTCGCTTGGGGCGGACGCTAGGGCTGTGAGGAGCTGATCCAGTTCGGAGCGCTGTGCGGTGGCCGGGGATGCCAGAACCAGAGGAACGAATGCCAGAAGAACGAAGGCTAGGCGTAGGGTGGGTTGCGCCTTCGCAACCCACCACAGGCTGCGGGTCGTGGAATGGTCGGTTGCCCGAGCGCAACCCACCCTACGAGACCCTCAACCCGGCAGGCTCCGGGCCGCCGGCCATCCAGTCCAGCAGTTCCACCGTGTGCACCACCGGTGTTGCGCCCGAAAGCTGCGTCATGCAGCCGATATTGCCGGCCGCGATCACATCGGGCCGCACCGCCGCAAGATTGGCGAGCTTGCGGTCGCGCAGGCGGCCCGCGATCTCCGGCTGCAGAATGTTGTAGGTGCCAGCCGAGCCGCAGCAGATATGGGACTCTGCCGGGACGGCTACGGCAAAGCCGGCCCGTTGCAGCAGGGCCTTGGGTTCGATGGTGATCTTCTGGCCGTGCTGCAGGCTGCACGCGGCGTGATAGGCCACGGTCAGCGCCGGTGCCGCCCGGGTTGGCGCGTAGCCCAGGCGGGTGAGGTATTCGCTGATGTCCAGCGCCAGGGCCGAAATCCGCGCGGCGTCGGCGGCCTCCGGCTCGTTGCGGAACATGAAGCCGTAATCCTTCACCGTGGTGCCGCAGCCGGAGGTGTTGATGACGATGGCGTCCAGACCCTCGCCATCCGCCTCGCGCAGCCAGGCCTGGATGTTGGCGCGGGCAGAGGCCATCGCCGGGTCGTGCAGGCCCATGTGGTGGGTGAGCGCGCCGCAGCAGCCGGCACCTTTTGCCACAACAACCTCGACACCCATGAGGGTCAGCAGCCTGATGGTCGCCTCGTTGATCTGTGGCGCCAGCACCTGCTGGGCGCAGCCGGCCAGGAGCGCCACACGGCCGCGGCGGGTGCCGATCGCCTTGTGCACCATCGGCCGTTCCACGGCGCTCGCCTTGGGCACCTGGCGCGGGGCGAGCTCGAGCATCGCGCGCAGGCGCCGGGCGGCCATGCCGCGCCGGGGCAGAAGGGATGCGAGCGGCCGTGCGATCTGGGCGCCCAGCAGGGCGAGGCGCATCCGGCCCGGTTTGGGCAGGGCCACGCGCAAGGCCAGGCGCATCAGCCGGTCATGCCAGGGCCTGCGATAGGTCTCGGCGATCGTGGTGCGCGCGTGATCCACGAGGTGCATGTAGTTCACGCCCGCCGGGCAGGTGGTCATGCAGGACAGGCAGGACAGGCAGCGATCGACGTGGCGCACAACGTCCTCGGTGGCGGGACGGCCGCTCTCGAGCATGTCCTTGATCAGGTAGATGCGGCCGCGCGGGCTGTCGAGCTCGTCGCCGAGCAGCAGGAAGGTCGGGCAGGTGGCGGTGCACATCCCGCAATGCACGCAGTTGCGTAGGATCTGGTTGGACGAGGCGATGTCCGGATCGCGCAGCTGGTCGGCGTCGAAATGGGTCTGCATCAGCTGCGGGCGCGCAACGCAAAGGTGATGCCGGTCAGCAGCAGGAACACCGCGACGGCCTGCACCACAAGCCGCTGCAGGTCAGACGCCATCCAGCTGGCATCGAACAGCACCGATGTGATGCCGACCACGACAAAGCCCAGCGAGATCAGCACGGCCCAGAGCGTGCGGGCCACGCCGCGGATCAGGAAGGCGGACACGACACCAAGGACGATGGCAGCGGCGGCGACCGCGCCGGTCATCAGCCAGGACAGATGATAATTCATGCAGCTTCACCTTCTGCGTGGCCGGCGCGGATGCGGCCGGGGTTGAGGATGGATCTGGGATCGAACGCGGTTTTGACACGGGCGCTGATCCGCGCCAGGGCCGGCGGCTCGGGCGGGATCACGGCCAGGGCCGTGCGCAGCGCATCGGGCGCGCGCACCAAGGTCCAGGTGCCGCCGGTGCGGATCGCCGCAGCGCGGACCGCGTCATGAGCGGCTTCATTGGCCGGCCCCGCGATCCACACCAGCCCGCCGCCCCAGTCGAAAAACCAGCTCGCCCCGAACCCTGCCTGCGCAAACGCCGCCTGCACGGAAGCTGCCACCGCGGGGCCGGCGGAGGGTCGTACCGAGACCCGCCAGATCGCCTGGCCCGGCGTGGCCTGCAATGGCTGGGCATCGCGGATGGAGGCCCAAACCGCGCGGGTGGCGCCGTCGTCCAGAAGCTCGGCATTGCCAAAGCCAGCGAGATCGGCGCGCAGCCGGTCAGCGCGATAGACGACCGAGGGGGCGAAATCCTCGATCCGCGCCAGGGTCACCGATCCGCCCATCCAGGACAGCGCCGGCACTGTGGCCGCGAGCGCCGCTGGGATATAGGCGGCACCGGAGACGGCGTAGGGCGAGCCGAGTGCTGCGGACAGGGCGGCTGTGCCCTGCACCGGATCGAGCCCGGCCAGCGCGAGGGTGGCGCGCCGCTCCGGCATCGGCAGCACCTTCAAGGTCACTTCGGTGATCACGCCCAGAGTGCCGTGCGAGCCGGTGAGAAGCTTGCAGACATCAAGGCCCGTGACGTTCTTCAGCACGCGGCCACCCATGTGCAGCAGCTCGCCGCTGCCGTTCACGAAGCGCAGCCCCATGACATGGTCACGCATGGCGCCCCAGGCGATGCGGCGCGGGCCGGACAGGTTGGTGGCCACCACGCCGCCGATGGTCTGGTCGGGTGTGCTGCCCAGCAGGGCAGAGAAATCCGGCGGCTCGGCGATCAGATGCTGGCCCTGGGCGGCAAGCGTTGCCTCAAGGTCGGAGATTAGGGTGCCGGCGCGGGCCGAGACGATCAGCTCGGAGGGCGAATACAGCGTGACTCCGGTGAGGTTGCGGGTGGAGAGGCTTCGCGCCGCCTGCACCGGGCGCATCATCGCCTTCTTGGTCTCGCGGCCATGCACCCACACCGGCTCGCTCCGGTCATGGGCCGCCAGCACAGCTTCGGCCATCTCCAACTCGGTTGCCGGCGCCAGCATCATTCGGCGGCCATCGGCACGGCCGAGTGGCGGGCCGCTTCGAGCGCCTCTGGCGGCAGCTTCAGGGGGAACACCTTGGAGGGGTTGAGCAGCCATGCGGGATCGAACGCGCTTTTGATACGGCGCTGCTGGTCCAGTTCCGGCTCGGTGAACTGCACGTTCATCAGGTCGCGCTTCTCCACGCCGACACCATGCTCGCCTGTGAGGCAGCCGCCGACCTCGACGCAGAGCTTGAGAATGTCGGCGCCCAGTGTCTCGGCCTTGTGAAAGCTCACCGGGTCGTTGGCGTCGAACATGATCAGCGGGTGCAGGTTGCCGTCTCCGGCGTGGAACACGTTGGCCACACCGAGACCGCAGGCCGCACTCATCTCGCCGATGCGGCGCAGCACCTCGGGCAGGCGCGAGGTGGGGATGGTGCCGTCCATGCACAGATAGTCCGGGCTGATCCGGCCCACGGCGCCGAACGCGCCCTTGCGGCCTTTCCAGATCGCGGCACTTTCCTCGGCCGAGCCCGAGACCTTGAGGCTCAGCGGTTTGAAGCGGCGGCAGATGTCCTTGATGCGGCCCAGCAGCTCGTCCTGCTCGGCAACGCTGCCCTCGACCTCGATGATCAGCATCGCCTCGGCGTCCATCGGATAGCCGGCATGGGCGAAGGCCTCGCAGGCATGGATGCAGGGGCGGTCCATGAATTCGAGGGCCACCGGAATGATGCCGGAGCTGATGATCGCATCGACGCATTGGCCGGCGACCTCGGTGCCGTCAAACGCGGCGAGCATCGCGCGCTGGCCTTCGGGGCTGCGCAGGATTCGCACCGTAACCTCCGTGGCCAGCACGAGTTGGCCTTCGCTGCCGGTGATAAGGCCCAGCCAGTCAAGCCCTGCCGCGTCACAATGGGCGCCGCCGATCTCCAGGATCTGGCCATCGACCGTGACGACCTTAAGGCCCAGCAGGTTGTTGGCCGTCACGCCGTAGCGCAGGCAATGCGCCCCGCCGGAGTTCATCATGACGTTGCCGCCGATCATGCAGGCCAGCTGGCTGGACGGATCAGGGGCATAGAAGAAGCCGCGCTCATGCACGGCATTTGTGATGCCGATATTGGTGACGCCGGCCTGCACCACCGCGAGGCGATCGGCGTAGTCGATCTCGAGGATGCGGTTCATGCGCATCAGGCCCAGGACCACAGCATCTTCCATCGGCAGCGCGCCGCCGGAGAGCGACGTGCCGGCGCCGCGCGGCACCACGCGGACGCCCTCGGCGTGGCAGAATGCCATGACGGCCGCGACCTGCTCGGTCGTCTCGGGGAGCGCCACGGCGAGCGGGGGCTGGCGATAGGCGGCGAGGCCGTCGGTCTCGTAGGGCTTGAGGCGCAGCGCCTCGCCGATCACGCCGGTTTCGGGGAGGATGCGCCGCAGCCCCGCCAGAATCTGCTCCCGCCGCGCCAGAATGTCGGCTTTCGGCGCGTGCTGCACGATCATGGCGAGTCCCTGCTGGTTGCGATGGGGGAGCCGGGCGTCTGCGGTTGAAACAACATCCCGGCAAGATGTCGCTGGTATGACACGAAACCGGTGCCGAGACCAACGGGGCTCGGCGAGACCGTCACAACGCAAAACGCTCCGGCGGCAGTGCCCCCGGAGCGTTCAGTATGGCAGGAAGCGACCGCCGCGCGAAATGTTGGCCGGAGGATGTTTAACCCTGGCGCGCCTTCATGCGCGGGTTCTTCTTGTTGATGACGTAGACGCGCCCGCGACGGCGGACCACGCGGCAATTCTTGTCGCGAAGCTTCGCCGATTTAAGACTGTTGCGGACTTTCATGGGATTGGCCTTGTTTACGCCGAAATGAGGCGCGGGTGATAGAGGGGGCGCCCGTCTGAGTCAAGGCGGGCGATAGGTTGAAAAGCAAGTAAGAGCGGGCTCTGCCCAGGCCCGCCAACGGCCGAGCCCTTGGAACCCTTCACTTTAAGACTCTTCTTGGGTTATGTAGGGGATTGGCCAGCCTGGCTGTGGCCACTTGCCGGCACATCCCTTCTTAACCCAAAAACATTCCCCGGCACGTCATGAGGTCCAGCGGCTCAGCCCCTGGTGGGTTTGGGCGGAGCCGGGTCCGGCTCGCCTTCAACCGCTCGCGCGCCGACGGCCGGGGCGTTCAGCGTTTTTGGAGGGGGCGGCGTTTGAGTTTTGAGGGTGCCGCGTTCGGAACGGCGCGTGCGTAGAGATCGGCGAGATTGGATGCCACGGCCACGTCTTCCTCAAAACCTTTCAGCTTCTCCCGCGTGTCCACAAAATACAGGGTGTTGAGTGGGGATGACAGTCGCCAGCCGAGGCGTGATCTCGTCCGTTCCAGGCTGGGATCGCGATTGTCTGAAACATCGACAGCACGGACCCATGGCAATTCTTCACGGTTGTCCGTGTCAGCGGATTCCAGCTCGCTCGGGTGGCCACGGCGTCCCAATAGGTCGCCCAGCCGTGTCACAACCTGGCTGTCGTCTGGATTCAAGACGATGGCCGGGGTTGCCGGCGACGGTGACCATTCCGCCGGCGGTGACATGGGGCCTTGGGTCACGATCACCAGCAGGGGACGCTCCGCGCTCAGAGTTTCAAGACCCAGTGCCGTCTCGATGCATCCCAGGGCGGCCTTTGACAGCTGTCCGGGATAGGCGGCGAGGCGGGTCCATCGGCCGAGCGCCGGCGTCAGATCGTCTGGCGGCAGGGTTGGAAGGTCTGGATGGGCCGCGGCGAAGACGAGGTCGACCAGCGAGAGTCCTCCCGGGGCAATGCGGCGAATCGATTTGGCCGCACGCGTCCAGCGCCATTGCAGCCAGAAGGATTTCTGGGCTTCTGCGAGGAAGGCCCGGGCTTCGCTGGTGAGTCCCGCTGCCTCCGTTGGTGTGGGGGTGGGTTGCGTGATGGCGTTGATGGCGTCCAGGGAGGCGGCGATGCCTGGCATTTCGGTTTCCGCTGTCAGGGACAGCGTCGGTGTCAGCAGGGCCTGAAGACGCGTGCCGCGCGGCTTGACGGCGAGCAGGGTTTCGAGACGGGCGGCCATGATATCGGGTCCGCCGTCGAACAGGCCTCGCCCGGCCAATTGTCCGAGTGCGTCGAGCACGGAAAGGTCAGACACCAGACTCAGCAGTCTGGCCAGGCGCAAGGCGCGCTCGAAGGCCGGCAGGATGGGGGCTGCGGCAGTCAGCAGCTCTTCGATGGCCGGCAGGGCTTCGCGCAGCTCCTCTCCGTTCATTTTGGGATCGAGCCTTGAACCGGCATCGGCGAGGCGATCGCTCTCGGGCAGGACGCCGAGGTTCGGCAACCGGCGCAGCCACGTCAGCACCGTGATGCCGCCGAGGTTCGTGACGAGCGAAGTCAACGACGCCGCAGCCGGGATCGCCTGGTCTCGCCGGACCAGGAGTCCGCCTTCGGCGTTGAGCCGGCCGCCGTAATTGTCCGCCAGGAACCGAAGGGTGAGCGCGTGATCGCGGGTTTGTTTGCCGATCCGAAGGATCGGCAGGCTGTCTTGCAAGGACCTGGCCACGTCGTTGAACTGGTCCGACCAATCGTAGGTCAGTTCCTGGGTCTCATTGCCGGTGCCGTCATCGGCGGATTTCTCGGGAAGCGTGCCGATTTCCATGGGTTTCGCAAGCAGGCCTGCCTGTTGCTTCAGCAGATCGAACAACATGGCCAACGTGACGTCCGACACGAACGACCAGAACAGCGAGGCGGGCTCGGACCGTTGCTGGGAATCGAGATTGGGCATCACGACGCCATCGAAAGGCGGCGTGATGCTCAGCTTCTGTGCGAGGTAGACCCTCAGATCCAATGGCGAGACGGTGATGTCGTAATCCGGCAGCGAGGCGCCGATCGCGTCGAGCCGGTCCGCCAGATAATACAGCGTGTCGTAGATGAGCTGGGCATCGCCTGGCGACCGATCGATGCGGTCTCCCACATTGGCTTTTGCGGCCACGAGCTCGGCCGTGATCTGGAACAAAGCCTGCTGGCGGGGGCCGGGCGTTGCGGCCACGTAGCCCGGTTTGAGGAATTTCGGGTTCAGCATCTGCCGCTCGTCGATCAGACGGTTGATCGCGGCGTTGAAGGTGGAGGTGCGCAGCTTGCCACGCAGGACAGCAATGGTGCTGAGCGCCGTGAGATCATCCATGCGGGCTTTCGTCACGCCGATGAAGGCCAGGCCCTCCTTGGGCTCGAGGACCATCCGACCGTCCGGACAGCCATAATGCTGTCGGGCGGGTATGAACCGGGTGTCGCCGTTCGCCAGACGGTCCACGAGATATTGGGAGATTCGCTCCATTTTGCTGTTTGACGCATACCAAACGAGGTGGTTGGCGCTTTTCCAGGCCTCTCTTTTAAGGAGCCAGCTCGCAGGCAGCTTGGTCCGGGACCGGGCAGTTTCGCCGAACTGGGCAAGAAATGAGATAGTCCCGGCGTTTTTGATTCCATCCCAGGAAGGGACTGCCACTCCGAACTGATCTAAGAACGCGGTCAAAAAGAAATTTCTGTAGTCGTCGGGTTCATAGAATAAATTTAGCCTGTGTTCATAATATGTTTGCACGGCGTCTTGATGTTTAGCGACCATCGGCAACTGAATGTTCGTAGCAATATCAGATTTTTTATCCATTTTTCCTAACGAAGCACTGTCGATTGTGATTTTCTGTTCGCCGTTTACCGTTATTTGAATCTCGACCTTCATGGCCTCTGTTCTGGCACCCGGGCCGTCCGGCGGCATTGGTTCGGGATGCGGGGGCGGCGGTGGTGTGACCGGATCGATGAAACGCGGCCGGATCGCTGCTTCAAGCTCGGCCGCGTAGTCGCGATTGGCGAAGAAGATGAACGCGGCTTCGCTGTGGACGAGATGCTTGCTGACGAGCAGAAACGGATGCAGGTCGTCGAACACGTTATCGAGCTTATCTAACTCGTCGATCAGGAAGATCGGTGCTAGGCCCGCGTCGCGGACCAGCCGCAGCATCGCCGGCATCTCACGTTCCAGGCGGGAGGGTGACCAGTCGATATCGATGGATAGCTTGCGTTCCTCGCTGCGCTTGCGCGAGCTGCTCCATTCGATCTTCTGCGTCCATTGCCCGAGGATCACCGAGACCTGTGTGACAGCCCAGGCCAAGAGACCTGTGACAATCCCGTGGCCGGAGCTTGAGAAGGCCGCGGCTGCGAAGGCAAGGCCGGGTGCTGCGTTGGTGATGGCCTTGGCCACCCCCGGCGTGGCCTCCGACGCGGCCTTCTGCTCGTTGGCCATCCATTGGGCGTTGAGCTTCTGGGTCTTGCCCTCCTCCGAGACCCTGGCCCGGTTGCTGGTCTCCTTGATCTGTCCAAGGATCGAGAGATAGTTCGATGCCACGGCAGCGACGGCCGCCAGCTCGCGCACGCCCTGATCTTTCGGCCACCTTCCCCTCTCCGGGCCATGGCGATAGAGGCGCGGCAATACGCCGCTGGCAAGAACACCCGCCCGGCGCCAGAAGCGGCGGAGCTCGGCGGCATCAGGGGAATCGCGCAGCTGGCGGGCCAGTTCGGCGCGGAGCTCGGCATCGCTTGTCACGGCGGTTTCGTCGCCGGTGCCGGTGTGCTCGACCGAATCGTGCTCCCAGGCGCACACCACCGCATCGCACACCGCCCGGTAGAGCGCCGTTGTGATGCCGATCAGAGCGCGGCGCTTGACGGCAGCGCGAACCAGGGCGGTTTCCTGCTTCCCGTCCTTGCCTTTGACCAGAAGCTCGCCCTGGTCCTTCGGCGCGCGCGCCCAGCTCATGTCGTGATAGATGTCGAGCAGGGTCGGGCCGTGCAGCATGATCGGCAGCGGTATCCGCATCCCGTACCGACCATCCGCCGGAGCACCGTTCGTTCGGCTGGGGTCGAGGTATTCGACGATCAGTTTCTGGATCGCGAGATCGGCCAGGAACGTTTTGCCGGCGCCACGCGGTCCGGAGACCAGGATCGACACGCCGTCCTGCTCGCCGCGGCAATAGCGGCGGAGCTCGTATAGCAGCCGACGCGTGCGATCGTTCTCGATGTAGCCGTGGGCGAGATCGTCAAGGTCCTCGAACTTCTGATGCATCAGGCGCGAGAGCGCGCTTGGCGAAAGCGGATTGGGGGTTCGGCTCAGCGGCATGGCTGCACCACCGTCAGGACGACACTGCGATTTTCCGGTTGTGATCCGGTGGGCTTCGCATCGCGCCTTTTCAGCATCGCCACGTGGTCATAGAGAAGTGGCTGGTCCGGACGTTTTGGCCCCGTGGTCAGCAGTTTCCACACCTCGACGGCGCGCTGCTGCGGCAGGGCGGTTGCCTCGCCGCTGGCCGGGTCGGCAAAGGCGAGCAAGGTGACTCCGGTTCCGGACAACGGATCCGCATCTTGAACCTGCTTTTGGACCCTTGCGATCCGATCCAGGCCCTCGCCCGACACGTCAGACTTTCCAGCCTCGAAGACGATGTCGGTCTGGAACAGCTGTTTCAACTTGTCGTTGGGCCTCAGGATGGATTGGGCGCGCGCGATGGCGGGGCGGAGGCTTGGGTCTGCGCCGTCGCTGCGCACGGTCCACGTCTTGCATCTCGTTTCGGCGGGCTCGCTCTGCTGGTGGATTGTGATATCGACGCTGCCGGACACGACGTCCTGATGCGAAGCAGGCTGGGGTTCGGTCCGGTGGTCGTGAAATGCGGCGAGCTGGTCGTGCAGATTGTCCAGCTTCGCCTCGATCACCAGATGATCCTCGGATGCGGGCGGCTTCTGGACAGCCGCGGTCAGATCGGTGACGGCCGCGGTCAGTGCCGGGATCGCGTGGGCCAGTTGGGACGGCGGTGGCTCGGGGGCTTTGGCGAGGGCCGTAAGGTCGGTGTGTAACGTGGCGCGCATGTCCTGCAGCTGATCGATCAACGGCGTCAGGTTGACTGCGCCGGGGCCCGGTCCGGCGGTGCAGGCCACTGCGCAGGCGTTGAGCTTGGCGGTGATCGCGTTCGCATCCGACAGCAGCCTCAACAGGCGCTCGTTGTCGATGGCGGCAGGCGGCTTTTCCGGAGGTGGCACGAGCGCGGAGGGGGGCGTGGGCGGCAATTCGCCTACCCTGGCGATGCTTAGGACGAACCAGCGCGCCCAACTCTCGACCATTGGATAATCATCCCACGCCTTCTTATCGATGGAGAGCAGGCCTGAGACGAGCAGGGCGCCGAGGGCCAGCACAATCCACAGACCCACCAGAACGCGGATGACCTTCCAGGCGTACACGATGATCCGGTCGAGCGTCGCTGGTATGGCATCCAGCACAAAATCCCTGATCGGCCCGGGAATGTCGGGATCGCCGAAGCCGCCCCAGCGCAGATAGCTCTCGGCGCCGAACAATATGCGCGCGAAGT